>DRJZ01000121.1 GCA_011052015.1 Acidiferrobacteraceae bacterium
ACCAGCCGCCCTTTTTGATTCCCTGATGTTGCCAACAGGGCGTTGCGTTACTTTCCGAACTGCTTGCGCAAATAAGCCAATACGGCCCTCATGTCTTCAACGGTCAAATCCGTATTACCCCCCTTGGCAGGCATGGCCATCGGTGAGCCGGGGCTCTGGAAGCCCTCGGTGATGTGCTTGATCAGCACAGCGTCGCTCTTGGATAGCGCACCCTTGGGGTTGGTGAAGTCAGGTGCACCGGGCAGGGTGCCTTTACCATTACCACCGTGACAGGCGATACAGGTTTTATTGTATGTCACCTGACCATCTGACTTGCCAGTGCCTGATGAGATCGGCGCCTTTACAGTAATAATACTTTTACGGGCCGGTTTGTTGGATGCCGTCAGAAAGGCGATGGTGTCACGGGTTTCCTGTCCGGTCAGGCCGCCACGTATGCGCATGTGAAATGCCGTGGAGAACCATTGATCATCACGCAGTTCCCGCGCATCACGTATGTTGTGACAACGGCCACAGTTGTTGGACCAGACCTTGGCCCCCCTGCTGTAGTCACCCACTGCCGGTTGGTCGCCGACGCTGCCGGCGCTGCCGGAAAGTGGCAGCAACAGGCCGGAAAGCGTCAGGATTGCGGTAGACAACCCGATTTTTATAAACAAAGACGTTTTCATTGCATACTCCTCTAGAAGCCGTAGGCCATTTGGATGAACCAGCGGTCATCATCGGTGGAAGATCCGGTCTGCCCCTCATTGGATTCGAACGCAATCTTGCCGATGATGTTGCTGGCAAACAGATAATTCAGCCCCAGTGCCCACTGTTTCTGATCCTGGCTGGCGTGCGGCGTATCGAAGTTGGCATAACGAATGACGCCCTCAAACTTCGTGGTCGGAAACAGATAGGATGCCTGGGCATACCATGTTTTCCATTCACCACCATCTGATGCCGTGGCACCGGTAATGGCGCCCCCGACTTTGGACTTCACATATTCACCGCGCAGTGCGAATGACTTGTACTGCCAGATGGCATCAAAGCCGAATACATCATAGTCGCGCGCCTGTTCCCCCATAAGGCCGGGGGCAGTGCCTGTATCATCCTCAATACCGGTGACCGTGGCTTTTCCCGTCGCCACCGACATACCGACCTCCAGTCCGTTCATGGGCAGTATCGCAAAGCGTCCGCCCCAGACCTTTTCGCCATCACGGTCGGTGCCTGTACCTTCGGCTTTGATACCATCGAGTTCAAACTCACCGTCTTCCCATCCCGTTATCAATTCGGGGCCGTTACTAACAAAAACAGCGTAATTACTGCGCATATTTCCTATCGGGAAGCCACCACGTACCTGTAGGCCGGCATCGGATACCGGTGCAGCACCGTCATGTCCAAATCCGGGGGGGGCAGAAGGTAGTTTGTTGATCCAGGAAGGGTGAAGGTTTTGCCTGAATTGACCGACGGGGCTCAGGAATTTGCCGCCTACAATAGCCATGTAGTCATTGACAAACCAGTCGATGGTCATATATTCCATGCCGACCTCGGTCTCACCGTCCTCGCCAACTTCGAATTCCAATTCCGATTCGAGCATCACCTTATCCTTGTACTGAAAATGGAAGATGGGCGAGAATGATCCAACATTGAAGCTGCCATCCTGGTTGCTCCCGCTGCTGTAACCCACATCGGCATAACCTGCCATATGAATCAGGGTGTTGGGATCTTTCCATTCAGAGGCTGCGTTCACCTCATTTTCCAGCGCCTTTGCCTCGACCCGAGTGACAGAGTTTTCTTTAACCTCGTTGACCTTGGCCTCCTGCCGCTTGAGGGCTTCCTGTACTTGCTGCAATTGCCTTTGCAATTGTTCCACCTGTTTCTTAAGTGCATCGTAGTCCGCATCCGCCGAAGCGGTCATGGGCAAGACCAACGTAATTGCAACAGCCAACACTCGCCGGGTGAATTTACCTGGATATTTCATCTATATAATCCCTCCAAAAAATACTGAAATAAGAAAAAATTTTATTGCCCTGGTCACCTCAACCTTCTCCTGAAATTTAAGTGGTTTAACCGCAACAAGAACGTGGTAATTACACGACCTACCTAATCTGTTCAGCACGAAGTGTAGACCAATGAATAATTAATTCTTTGATTTATCTCAACTTTGCTAATCTGCTATACTTTAACTAACTGGGGTGAGTATACCGAGCGGCGCGGGCCACCCGCACAGGGTGGTTGTTGTGTAATTGCAACGTGAATCCCGGCCCGGACGCCACGCCGCTGTGCCCATCCACGGGTTGTTATTTGATTTATGGGACACTAAATGTATCTAATGGGATTCCCTTACGGGCGTCATACCAGCCCGGTCAACGTGCATTTTTACGGAACTGCCGCCCACTGATGTACAGTTGCCCCTGTCAGATCAACGAATGTGTTTTATGCGAAGCCCAGCTCTTTTCCGGGCTGTCGTCGAAGCATGTCTGCGAGATCCGAGGCCTGCTCACCAAACACCACTACACACCCCGGCAAACCCTATTCCGCGAAGGGGAACCCAGCACACGGCTCTATGTAGTGCGTAGCGGCCAGGTCAAATTGACCACATCTCTGCCGGATGGGCGCGAGCAAATACTGCGCCTGGGGGTGGCGGGTCACCTGCTGGGTTTTGAGTCCATCGAAGACGAGACTTATCCCTATACGGCGGAGGCTGTAACGCCGGTGCAGACCTGCGGGATATTGCATAAAGACATGTTGCGGTCCATCGAACAAGACCCCAAGGTCTCACTACGCGTGATTCATTCCCTGAACCAGGAATTGGGCCAATCCCTCGGCATGATACGTGACCTGGGGTTAAAGTCCGCCCCGGAAAAAGTGGCCTCGTTTATCCTCTCCCTGATACCGACACGCGGCACGCCCCTGCGTGAATTGAACCTGCCCCTGTCACGGCTGGAGATGGCCGCCATGTTGGGACTGACCGAGGAGACGGTAAGCCGGGTGATGGCCGAACTTCGGCGCGAGGCCGTCATTGAGGCGTCCCGGGGACACGTCGAAATTCTCGATCACGGCCGCTTGCAGGGCCTGGCCGGTGTAGTTCAGTCACCGTAACAACCCAGCAAAGTGGTAATCGACTATCTTGTTGGCTTGCTCGTGGACACCACACACCAGAAAACTCAAGCCACCAAGGCCTGCGCTACCCGATCCAAACGGCTACGCACCTCCTGCGCCAATTCTGCTACCTCCGGTTTATCTACCAGAGTCAGCACCGCCTTGGGATCCATAAAGGCGATCGTCACCGAGCCGTTGGCTTCCTCGCGCACTACCACATTACACGGTAATAACAACCCAATGTCCGGTTCGGCCTCTATGGCCTGGTGTGCCAATGGGGGATTGCAGGCCCCTAGTATCTTATAAGGACGCCTATCGACACCCAATTTGGCCTTGAGAGTCGCCTGCACATCTATTTCAGTCAGAATACCAAAACCTTCTTTTTTCAATTCATCGGTAACCCGTACCACCGCATCGCTGAATTTTTCAGAAACTTTCACACTGAATCCATACATTATTTTGCACTCCAAAGTTAAAGATCGTAGTGGGCACACACGCCCACCGCAAAGGGGCCAAACACCTCGATAATGTCATTGCCCGTGGGTTGTGTGAACATGAGCGCCCACCCTGCACGAACTGTCAATACACATCCTTTTCTCAGTGACCTCCGTGTCCTCTGTGGTAAAAATAATGCTGTCCTAATCGACCACAACCATCTGATGCCCAAAACCCTTGGTCTTGATCTCCCCGGTAATAGCCAGGGTTTTCTGGTCGACAACCCAGATCTTGGGTAATTTGCGACTGGAAACGTACAACTTACCCGTACCGCGAATTGCAGTCACATGGTAAGGCGCTGGCGACAAAGGTATAGACCGCTGTTTTCCGGTTACAAGATCAATAGCGACCAGAGTGTTCTCCGCTTTACTGGTAGCAAATAAGGTTTTACCGTCATCAGAAAGTGAAACCCCGTGTGGACGCTTGCCCACGGAATAAGTCTTGATCACTTTTCCCTTTTCCACCGCAATCACTGCCACCGTACCCTCACCCACATTATTGACATACAGCTTGGATCCATCCGGTGACATCACCAAGTGCTCAGGGGCCTTACCCACAATGAAATTGCGGGTCACAATCCAGACCGTAGCATCAATTTCACTGATCGTTCCGTTGCCCGCATTGCTGACATAAATCCACTTTCCATCACCGCTTGATACCGCGTAGTTTGGTGCCGGCCCTGTGGCCACAGTCTTAATAATCTTATAGGTCTTCAGATCAATAACACTGATGCCGCCGGCCGAGGTATGGGTGGAGATCGCATAGCGGCCATCCGCTGTCACCAGATTGTGATGCACGGCTCCCTTCACCTCCACGCGTCGCAACACCTTCTTACTTAGCGTATCGATAATATCAACGTGGCTCAGGCCAACCCTTTGCGCTGCACCTGCTGTGGGCGCCTTGTGATGACTTAAGTGTTCGGCCTCCGACATGCCTTTTGGCTTGGGAGGTGTCTTTCCCTGACCCGGTGCCCGTTCCTGGTTACTGCCAGTTACCAGCAATTTGCCATCCGGTGTCCCGGCCAATCCATGTGGGTTCACCAGCCCGCCAATCTTGCCTATTTTCTTTTCTGTGGCGGCATTGATGATAAGAATTTCGTTGGCACTGCCCAAGGGGATATATACCGTAGGGGCGGCCATTGCCCCAGAGGCAATGAACACCGCCAGAACGAATATTATAGATCGTGTCAATGAGCTCATAACTAAACCTCCAATTAAATTGATCTGACAATAAATACGACATGCCAACCGAGCCCCTCACACGAGGAAGCACCAATCATTTTTTACTAGACATCAGGTATTTGACCAAGGCCACAATGGCAAGGATCACCACCCCCCAGAACAGTAGCCCCATCCAGCCAAAGCCCATTCCAAAGCCCATTCCAGTTCCGTCCATCATGCTACCTCCTTAAATCTATCGAGATAATTGACAAGTGGCTAACACTTTAAAGCTTAGAGCTACTCTCAGGTCAAGCGATATAACAACATCCATAATTCGATCCGGCCATAGCGGTAAAAATACAGACAAAAAAGAGGGTCCAATGGACCCTCTTCCAAGCAAAGCACCCCCCGGAAGGGGGTCTTCATTAGGAGGATTGCCTTCTCAACTCAAGGGCTCAGTAAGGCGGTACCATCTAGTGATGGGAACGCCCCTTGCTCCATCCAGCGTATATCTCATCCGGCCACAATGAGGTGATCCAACTGATCACGGCGTCCGCATCACTGTCGGACAGCTTACCTGCAAAGGCCGGCATGCCACCACCACGATTTTGGGTGCCCTGCATGATCGAGCGTATGAGTACCGGTCTTTGATGGTGCCAGGCATGGCCCTTACCGTTCAGAGGGGGTGGCGGATACTTGCCACCCGGCCCCTTGACCTTCCAATTCGGGTTACCTTCCGCCTTGGCGCCATGGCACACGGCGCAATTCTTTTTAAAAATCTGCTCCCCACGCCTGATGTCCGCAACCGCCAAACCCAGCTTATCTTTTGCATAAGGGCCACCGCCCACCGTGGTATCGGCTTTGCTGTCTGTTTCTGACGCCTGAGTTAACGGGTATCCGGTCAGACTCAATAACAAAAAAGTGAGAAATACATATAAACTTGTCTTCATCATCAAAAACTCCTCTCTAACACCAGACACACTGGCATCCAGAATAGATTGATATTATACAAACAGAATGTGCCTGTTTGCCCATTGCCTTAGAACCAGGCCCGAAGCCCGGCCACCCATTGCACATCATTGGTGGACGCGCCCACTACACGGGCAAAATCTGCCGTGCCACCGAACTTCCTGATCCAGTTCACCCCGACATAAGGTGCAAATTCCCGCCGAATTTCATAGCGCAGGCGCAAACCCAATTCCATGTCGGACAGACCAGACCCCACCCCCGTTAACGGATCATCCTTGCCATACAGATTGAACTCGATGTCTGGTGTCAATATGAGTCGCTGGGTGATCAAAAACTCATACTCGGCCTCCAACCGTGCCGCCGTGCGACCATCCGTGCCGACAAACAGGGCTGCATCCACTTCGAAGAAATAGGGAGCCAGACCTTGCACCCCCAAAACCGCCCAGTCCCGATTGGGCTCTGGCCGGATATCACGGCGCCAACCCGCTTGAACATCCCAATACCTTGCAAAACTGCGACTGTACAAGAATTGCACTTCCGCCTCTTCTGTTTCCCCGCCGACACGTTCGCCTTCGGTTTTGATCCATAGCTTTTTCAGGTCGTAACCAACCCAGCCCTGTGCATCCCAGACGAATGAGTTGCCACCCTCCGCATCGCGCAGTTCAAACTGGTCGACCTTGACAAAACTAAGCAGGGGATCGTCGATCATTCCACCGGCCAAAGCCGCAGTAGTCGAGGCGATGAAACCACCCAAAGCAAATAAAGCGCGTTTTTTCATGGTTTCTCTCCTCAACTCACTACAACTTTACGGAACATACCCAGCATGTGATACAAGAGGTGGCAATGAAAAGCCCATCCACCCTTGGCATCTGCAGTAACGAGATAGCTTATCTTCGACCCTGGCTGCACGATAACAACGTGCTTGCGTGGTATACGTTTGTTATCCCCAGTCTCAAGATCACTCCACATCCCGTGCAGATGCATGGGATGATTCATCATCGTGTCATTGACAAAGGAGAACCGGACCCGCTCACCAAATTTAAGTTGTATGGGGTCCGCATCGGCAAATTTAACGCCATTGATAGACCACATGTAACGGCTCATATTGCCGGTGAGATGCAATTTAATCTCGCGGCCGGGCTCGCGAACGTCTGGAGTAGGATAAAGATTACGTAAGTCGGCATAGCTCAACACCCGCCGTCCATTGTTGCGCAGACCAATCCCCGGATCATCCAGGTGTAATTGCGGATTTTCAGCACGCATGTCCACATGGGGGCCATACTCGGTGGCGACGTGAACAATGCCACTACCACTCCCACCGTGCATGCTGTGATCCATGGCCATCGGCTTGGACTTGCCGCCACTGTGCATACCGTGGTCCATGCCCGCCATGCCCATGCCCATGCCCATTTCACCGTGGCCCAATATAGGCGCAGGGTCATATTCAGGAACCGGCGCGGTCAGGGACATATCCGGGGTCAATGTCCCTCGTGCGTGACCGGTACGGTCAATGGTTTGCGCGAATATAGTATAGGCCCGGTCGTCCTTGGGCTCGACAACGACGTCGTAGGTCTCCGCCACACCGATGCGAAACTCGTCCACGGTCACCGGCTCGATATTCTGACCATCGGCCGCCACCACCGTCATCTTTAACTCGGGTATGCGTACATCGAAAAAGGTCATGGCGGAGCCATTAACGAAGCGCAGACGTATCTTTTCACCGCGCTTAAACAAACCCGCCCAACCCCCGGCAGGCGTTTGCCCGTTCATCAAATAGGTATAGGTATAACCGGTAACATCTGACAAATCCCGATCACTCATGCGCATGGTGTTCCACATCTTGCGCTCGGAAAAAGTTCTCGACACACCCTTGTCGCGAATATCCCGCAGCAAATCCATGCCGGTCCGCTCATTGAAGTTGTAGTAGTCGCTCATCTTTTTGAGCTTTGCATATATCCTGCTTGGATCTTCATCCGACCAATCGGACAGCACCACCACATAGTCTCGATCGTAACTCACCGGGTCGGATTGTTTCGGATCGATAATGATCGCGCCGTACATTCCGGTTTGTTCCTGAAATCCGGAATGACTGTGATACCAATATGTGCCGTTTTGGTTGACATCAAATTCGTAAGTGAATGTTTCTCCGGGCCTGATGCCGTCAAAACTGATGCCCGGTACGCCATCCATATGGGTGGGCAATATCATGCCGTGCCAATGGATGGAGCTATCATGGGCCAGGTTATTGGTGACCCGCAGGCTAACCCGTTCGCCTTCACGCCAACGTAAAATTGGACCCGGTATGGAACCGTTGATCGTTGTCGCCGGGCGCGGATGGCCGGTAAAATTGACCTGCTGACTGCCGATAGTCAGATCAAAGCTGCGGCCCCTTAAGACTTGGGGCTGGGGCCCAACTCCTGATTCGGCACGGCTTGAAAGGGGGGAAATGCCCAGGCCGGTCAACAGACCACCGGCGGCCAGACCTTGAACAAACCGCCGCCTGGGAAGGCTCAGGGCCTGGCCATCGGCAGAGAAAATCTTCGTTGTCATCATTTGTTCCTAACATTCCATGCATTGGGACGGGCATACCAAGCAAGGCCACCGCATCACAATGGATTGAACTCCGCCGCCCAGCCCATACAGACACGAGCAACGCCAAACTTACGGCAAGCTTAACCGCCGTTAAAGCTTATGGCTTAGGAAAAGTATTTGGGGGGGCGAAACGTTGGGGAGGAACTGAAGTCACGATAGCTGATAACGCCAGCGACAACCCGGTCATTGACCGGAGAACTACTGAATAAGGAGGGAACAGGAATAGTTTGAAACACGTGGGCACAACTTCCACACATGTGTTGGCATTGCACCCCAGCGCATGGTGTTTGATGGGGGTTGTCACAACTACTGTGGCTGTCCAGATTCACGGCGCCACTGTTGGCATGGCCTAAGGACACTACTTGAGGCAATATTGGGCTCAAAGCCAATACCCCCATCAGCAGTAGGGTGAACAGTCTATTAGTACGCAGGGGGCATTTCATCAAATGCGGATTCTATTTCAATTGTCTTCAGATTGTCAGTGTCAGGGATAGACCGTGCTGGTCGACTTTAGTTCCAAGCCAATAACCCCTAAAGATCCGCGTATCAAGCAGTGTGCCCCAGATTATGTCCGTCATCTGCCAGGACACTAACGCAAATGACGAGCTCTTATGGGGGTGTGAACATTCGTCGAGACGTGAGAATGATCAACGGTGCCCAACGCCCCCATCTGCGGGTGTTAGCAGCATGGACGCCGATAAACAGATACATGCTATAATGCTCATCCGATGCGTAAAATTACCCTGACAATCGTATTATTTTTTTTCGCCACATCAGCCAGCGCCACATGGCATAACGATGCGGTGTCTGCGTCCGTTGCTGGTGGATATTCCAGCACTTCGCTTGATGTCCCAGACCATACTGGTGGTGATATGCAATACGATACCCATGGTCATTGCAGCCACATACTGTCGCATTTTATGGCCCTGCCCCTCGACACGGAGACAAACGCCAATAACAATGGCGTTTTGTGGTCTGTACTGCTCTACTCCCCTCCTCACCACTTACCGCTGGAATCACACTTCCAACCCCCCCGTCATCGTTTGTCCTGAATTGATCTGACTGTCCTGGCCTGTGCCAGGGTTTATATCAATTTTGTGATTACGAGGACGCGTCATGTCACTATTGCGTCGCCCAACTTTTGGGCTATTAGTTTTATCTATATTCATACATTCTATCGTTGTTGCCGCACCTGTCGTTGCGGCATCGGAAGCTGACAATGGATCAGGCCAGACCACTGTTCTCAATAGAGAAACAGCCGTCAACCTGGCCATCAAGAATAACCCCTCGTTATTGGGTGCACGCCAAAAAGTTGTGGCGGCGCGGGCACGCAGGTTGCAAGCAGATGGATTCGAGTCACCCTCGGTGACTTGGGAATGGGAAGAAGCCCGTCAACTGGACAAGCCCGGCCAGTTCGGTAATCAAATTTATGGGGTGGAACAGTCCTTGGAATGGCCAGTACTGCGGCATCGACGCAAACAGGCCGCAGACCTGGGTATCGACGCAGCGGCGGCCCGTTCTGAACGCAGGCGTCTGCAAATTATTGCCCAGGTCAACAAGGCCTTTGATCAGGTGCTATTGACTGACGCGGTATATGACCTATTGCAGGAAATGGCCCGGCGTACTGCCGAAGCAGTGGATATCAGCCGGGTACGTGTCAAAGGCGGCACAGGAAAATACGTTGACTTGCTGCGCACTCGTATTGCCAGGGAACGCTTACAAAATGAAGCCCGCGACACCAAGGTCAGACTCGCTGCTGCCCATCGTCAACTCAATATCCTGCTCGGGAGTGATAGGGCATACACCATCAAGGGCGAATTAACATTTGGCGCCTTGTCTGTAGGGCAGCGCGACTGGTTTGCACGGGCACAACAACAAGGCCCTACCGCCCTGTTGATTCAACATCGCATCGCCCAGTCCAAAAAAGAAATCGACGTAGCGCGCGCCAACCGCTTTCCCGAGTTGACCCTGGGGCTGGGTCGCCAGCGACTGCGTGACAATACCCGCAATGAGTATGCCTGGGCAGGAGTGATCGGACTGAAGTTCCCTATACCGGGTACAGACCGTCAGCGGGGGCTGGAAAACGAGGCGCGAGCCTCGGCCAACGCGGTTCAATACACAGCCCAGACACTCCAATACGAGACCCAGGCACGCCTGCAGCAGCGCATCGATGAGGCGATTACCCTGGAGACCCAGATTGAAAACTACCGTGATCGCATCCTGCCAGACGTGGATGACCAGCTTAAGGCAGCCCGCCAGGAATACAGCGTGCGCCGCATTGATGCGCTGAATCTACTCGACGTCTATACCACCTACCTGGAAACACGCCGCAGCTATCTACAAGCACTGGTCCGTTATCGTGCGGCCCAGACCGACCTGGATACCCTGGGCGAAGATCTATGGGAGGTTGATCTATGAACACTTTAGGAAATCACAACATGAAATCCACAACACAGTTATCGACCCGTTTCATCGCCGGGCTGCTCCTGCTTGCGGTCGGCATCAATCCGCCGTATGCCGCCGAATCCCATGAGAATAGTCATGAGAACACACCACCCGAGAATGCGGTCTTGGAGAAATCTTCCCCAAAAATAAAGACCACAAAAAAATCTACTGGTAGTCACAAGGATAAGCATGGCGAAGATGGAGGCCATAACGAACACGAAAAAGAGGGTGGTGTCACTCTAAAAGAAGAACAAACCCGGGATATCGTCAGCAAATCACTGACCCCACGAGCCTTGTCCCAAATTATCCAGGCCCCTGCAGAGATCAATTTTAACGAGCAA
The DNA here is from genome assembly GCA_011052015.1 of Acidiferrobacteraceae bacterium. Taxonomy (GTDB): domain Bacteria; phylum Pseudomonadota; class Gammaproteobacteria; order HyVt-429; family HyVt-429; genus HyVt-429. The sequence continues at coordinate 11,081 of DRJZ01000121.1, forward strand.
ACCCGGGCGGTGTTGACCGCACGTAGTGAGGGTTGGGCGGAGAAGGTTTCTATATTCGCCAACGCCGAGGTCAAGAAAGGCCAGCTATTGGCTACGATTTATAGCCCGGAATTTTTAAGTGCCCAACACGAGTACATGCTGATCCACAAGCGCGCACAAAGTGGTGATACCGCTGCGGCGAGGGAAAGCCGTTCCCTGCTGGCAGATGCCAGGCAACGCTTAAAGATTCTCGGTTTGGCGAACAAAGAAACTCGACAGTTGGCCCACGATGGCAAATCACTGCCGTTCCAGCACCTGCACAGCCCAATAGACGGCACGGTGATTGACCATAAACTCAATGCCGGTGAAACCGTTCAACCGGGCCAGGTTCTGTATGTAATTGCCAACTTAAAAACAGTATGGGCCAGCATTGCCCTAACCGAAAACCAACTTAGTAAGGTGAAAAGTGGACAGGTGGTGAGTTTGACGGTCAAGGCCTATCCAAAACAACGTTTTCCCGGCAAGGTCATATCCATCGGTGCCAACATGGATGAGACCACGCGTACCGTAAAGTTACGCGCCTTGATCGACAATCCGAAGCGATTACTCAAACCGGGTATGTTTGCTACCGCGTGGGTTGAGATTGCCGGTGGCCCACCGGTGTTAGCCGTCCCCGAGAACGCAGTATTACGCAACCCAGATGGTGATTGGGTGGTTTTCGTGGAAGAGAAGCCCCGTCATTTCAAGCCCGTCGAAGTCAAGGTCACAAAAAACATCGGCGACATGATGGTCATAGAGGGTGTGCAACCCGGCACCAAGGTGGTAGTGCAGGGTGCATTCTTTGTGCAATCGGAACTCGCCAAGGGCGGATTCGATATTCACAACCACTAGGAGGAGATTGCCATGCTAAACAAGATCATTGATCTTGCCGTCAGCAATCGACTGCTGGTGGTTTTGTCGTTATTCGCTCTGATTGTGGGCGCCACCCTTATTTTACCCCGCTTAAATCTGGACGCCTTTCCCGATGTCACCAACATTCAGGTGAGCATCAATACCGAGGCCCGTGGTCTGGCGGCGGAAGAGGTGGAGCAGTTAATCACCTTTCCCATTGAGGCGGTGATGTATGCTTTGCCGGATGTAGAGGAGGTGCGCTCTATCTCCAAGACCGGATTATCGGTGATTACCGTGGTGTTCAAAGAGGGCACGGATATTTATTTTGCCCGGCAATTGGTGTTTGAGCGTCTGCAAGCGGCCCGTGAAGAAATACCGGATGGTATTGGCACCCCGGAGATGGGGCCGAATACCTCGGGCCTGGGACAGGTGTACCAATATATCCTGCGTACCGACGACCCTGAGAAATTCGATAGCATCGCCTTGCGTAGTCTTAACGACTGGGTGGTAAAACTGCTGTTGATGCCAGTCAGCGGTGTTACCGAGGTACTCTCATTTGGTGGCGAAGTACGTCAGTACCAGGTGCAACTGGATGCGCAACGCCTGTTGTCTTACAAGCTAACCGGCGATGACGTTGCCAACGCCATTGAGGCCAATAACCGTAATGCGGGAGGTTGGTATATGGACCGTGGCGCCGAGCAACTGGTGGTGCGTGGCGTCGGCTGGGTGCGCAGTGGCGCCGATGGACTGCGTGATATCGGCAATATCCCCCTCAAAAATGAGGACGGGGTGCCGGTACGCATCCAAGACGTAGCGAAGGTGGTCTTTGGGCCTGAGATTCGTCAGGGCGCGGTGCTGATGACCCGTCGCGACGAGACGGGCAAACCCATAGAGATAGGGGAAGTCGTTGCCGGGATAGTGCTCAAACGCATGGGGGCCAATACCAAAGCCACCATCGACGGCATCAAGGCTCGCCTGCCGGCTATTCAGACTGCCCTGCCGGATGGGGTAACCCTGGAACCTTTCTACGACCAGTCCGATCTGGTCGATAAGGCAGTATTGACGGTCAGCAAAGCGCTGTTGGAGGCCTTTGTGCTCATCATCGTGGTATTGATGTTGTTTCTAGTCAATCTGCGCGCCACCTTTTTGGTATTGATTTCGGTGCCTATTTCCATCGGTATGGCCCTCATGGTCATGGCCCAATGGGGGGTATCGGCCAATCTGATGTCCCTGGGTGGTTTGGCCATCGCCATTGGTATGATGGTGGACGGCTCGGTGGTGATGATGGAACACATTTTTAGCCATCTGACCCGGCCCGACACCGAGCATCGGAATTTTATCAAGGCCCAGGTCGCGATAGATGATAATTCCCCTTTCGATGCCGCCCATGACAATCATGGCATGGCATTACGTATACAGGAATCGGCCCGTGAAGTGGGGCGGCCAGTGTTCTTCGCGGTGATGATAATCATCATTGTATTCGCTCCCTTATTTACCCTGGAAGGCGTAGAGGGCAAATTGTTTCAGCCCATGGCCATCTCCATTGTACTGGCTATGATGGCCTCGTTGTTAGTGGCGTTGATCGTCGTGCCAGCTCTGGCGACCTATTTGTTTAAACATGGGGTTAAAGAAAAGGTCAGTCCGTTGATGCGGCCCTTGCAGAGCGGGTATCAGCGCGGTCTACGGGCTGCTCTAGGAAAACGGCGGACAGTAATAGGTGCCGCCCTCGGTTTGTTTGTAGGGTCACTTATCCTGGTACCTTTTCTGGGTACCGAGTTTGTACCGGAGCTGGAAGAGGGCACCATGAATATCCGCGTGACCCTGGCCCCGTCTTCCAGCCTTGAGACCTCTAAACAGATCGCCATAAAACTGGAACAGCGGCTCATGCACTTTCCAGAGGTATTGTATGTTTCAAGCCGTATAGGGCGTGCCGAGATCGGCGGCGACCCGGAACCGGTCTCAAACGTAGAAATTTTTATTGGCCTCAAGCCGGTGGATGAATGGAAAAGTGCGAATAACCGCAAGGCCTTGCAGGTGCTTATGGAAGAGAGGATGTCCGTCTACCCCGGCTTGCTGTTCTCCTTCTCCCAACCCATCGCCACCCGCGTCGATGAATTATTGTCCGGTGTCAAAGCGCAGTTGGCCATCAAATTATTTGGCGCCGACCTTGATGTGCTGGCCAAAAAGGGTGGGGAAATCGAAGCCCTGGTCAAAAAAGTTGAGGGGACCCGTGGTGTTGCTATGGAGCAAATCGCCGGTGAGGCGCAACTCGCAATAAGACCCGACCGTGACACCCTGGCCCGTTATGGCATCCCAGTATCGCAGGTCATGGACTTGGTATCCGATGCCATTGGTGGACGCACCGCGGGACAGGTGATACGTGGCAACGAGCGCTACAATATTTATGTGCGGTTGATTGAGGCGCAACGAAATAATGTAGAGGCCATTCGAAACCTGATGATACAGGCGCCCAATGGCGCCTGGGTGCGCCTGGGTGATGTGGCCACAGTTGCCATCGAGTCCGGTCCACCCCAGATACGACGTGACGATGTGCAACGCCGCGTGGTCATCCAGACCAACGTCGCAGGCCGCGACATGGGGGGTCTGGTGGCAGAACTGCGTGAACGTATCAATAAAGAAGTCGATTTACCTACAGGTTATACGGTGGTCTTTGGCGGCCAATTTGAAAATCAGCAACGCGCCCAGGCAAAACTCATGGTCGTTGTTCCCTTATCGTTGGCCTTGATCTTTTTATTGTTGTACTTCGCATTCAATTCTGTGGGCCAGGCTATGTTAATCATGCTCAATGTGCCGCTGGCCTTGATCGGAGGTATCGCCGCCCTGTTTCTATCTGGACAGTACCTGTCGGTACCAGGATCCATTGGTTTTATTGCCCTGTTTGGTGTGGCAGTACTCAACGGCGTGGTGATGGTAAATGCCATTAACCAACGGGTAACAGATGGCCTGGCAGTCAACGAGGCAATATTCGAAGGCGCCATGTCTCGCCTGCGGCCGGTATTGATGACGGCCTCTATAGCGGCCTTGGGCTTGATACCCATGTTGCTGTCTAACGGTGTGGGTTCAGAAGTACAACGTCCCCTCGCCACAGTGGTGGTAGGCGGATTAGTTTCCTCCACCTCGCTGACACTCTTTGTGCTGCCGGTACTGTACGGCGTGTTTTCCGGCTCCGTGTTACGTGAAACGAGGGTTTAGTTCACAACAGAGATGTCGTTGTGAATTCAACATCTAAACCAAAAGAGGTCGTGTGCCACATCGGCGGCATGGACTGTCCTGACTGCGCCAGCAAGATTGAGAAAGTAATAAGTCGGGTGCCCGGTGTGACACAGGCCAATGTAAATTTTGCCAGCGAGACATTGTCCGTTCAGGTGGCATCACCGGCTGCCATGCAGCAATTACAAAAAGTAGTGCATGAATTGGGTTACAAGACAAAAGAACCCCTGTCCATGCTTACCACAGTACTACAGGTGGATGGCATGGACTGCGCCGAAGAAAAGACCCTGGTTGAAAAGGCCCTGCAGGGTTTGCCTGGATTGAAACGTTTCGCAGTGAACCTCATGGGCCAGCGCCTGACCGTCGTCCACGATGCCAGGCTCTTACCGCCAGAGCAGATTATCTCTGCCCTGTCCGGGGTGGATCTTAAGGCGAGCCTGTTTGGGTCACCGCAGCAGATGGATGGGTTCTGGGCGCGCCATGGCCGCTTGCTCTCCACTGTGTTGGCAGGACTGCTAACTGCTAGCGGACTGCTGATGCACCTATTCGGTGAGGCGGGTATTGGGGAGAAGGTTATATTTTTACTGGCCATAGCCAGTGGTGGGTGGTTTATCGCCCGTAAAGGTATGGCTGCCATACGCCACGGCACCTTGGACATGAACTTTCTTATGACGGTGGCTGTGATCGGCGCCTTGTTTATCGATGCCTGGGACGAGGGCGCCATGGTCGTGTTTCTTTTCGCCCTGGCACAGGTATTGGAGGCCCGGTCCATGGACCGGGCCCGTCATGCAGTACGCGCATTAATGGACTTGGCGCCACCCATGGCCAGATTAGTACGGGTTGACAAAGAATTTACGGTGGCGGTTGATACGGTACAGGTAGGCGACGTGTTTCGGCTACGCCCCGGCGAAAAGGCGCCACTGGATGGCAAAATTATCGATGGAATCAGCAGTCTGAATCAAGCGCCGATCACGGGCGAATCAGTACCGGTGGATAAATCACCAAACGATACAGTCTACGCTGGTTCAATCAACGGGCAAGGCAGCCTGGATGTACGGGTCACACACAGAGCGGCAGATACCACTCTTGCGCGTGTCATTCATTTAATCGAAGAGGCCCAGGCAAGTAGAGCCCCGGCACAGGCCTTTGTGGATCGGTTTGCGCGTATATATACGCCTGCAATACTTGTGCTCGCAATTTTGGTCGCCACATTACCAACGCTACTATTCGGCCAGGCTTTCGATACGTGGTTCTACCGGGCATTGGTATTATTGGTCATCGCCTGCCCATGCGCGTTGGTGATTTCCACCCCGGTGGCTATTGTCTCCGGGTTGGCCCGTGGTGCGCGTGCAGGCGTGTTGATAAAAGGTGGCGTACACCTGGAAAATACGGGTCAACTAAATGCGCTCGCCTTTGATAAAACCGGCACCCTTACACAGGGTAGGCCTCGGGTCCAGGATGTCGAAGCCTTCAACGACACGGCTCAAGAAGACTTACTGAGCATTGCTGCAGGCCTTGAATCCCGCTCCGAGCACCCCCTGGCCCAGGCCATTCGAAATCAGGCAAAGAGTTTGAGCATCGCGCAACCCACAATCGAGGGTTTTCAGGCATTGACCGGACGTGGGGTAGAGGGCCGGATTGATGGGCAACTTTATCGTCTGGGCAATCACCGCCTGTTCGAAGAATTAAATCTGTGTACGCCCGAAGTGGAGGCTCGACTCGAACGACGTGAGGCAGAAGGCAAGACGGTTGTGATTCTGGGTAGCGAACAACAAATACTTGGACTCATAACGATTGCCGATGGCATCAGGTCTGAGGCGCCCACTGCCATCAGGCGTTTGCGTCGTTTAGGCATTGATCACATCGTTATGCTTACCGGTGATAACCGGGGGACTGCACGGGCCATAGCTGACCAGCTTGAAATTGACGATCCCAGGGCCGAGTTGTTACCAGCAGACAAAGTCCAGGCCATTAAAGACCTGGTGGCCCAAAACCAGAAAGTGGGCATGGTGGGCGATGGAGTCAACGATGCCCCGGCGATGGCCGCTGCTACCGTCGGTATCGCCATGGGCGCGGCCGGCACGGATGCCGCTTTGGAAACCGCTGATATGGTGCTCATGGGTGATGATCTCTCCAAACTACCCTTTGCAATCCGATTGTCCCGCACGACGCTTAGCGTCATTCGGCAAAACATAGGCTTGGCGATTGGGATAAAGGCCACATTTCTAGTGTTGGCGATCACCGGAATGGCGACATTGTGGATGGCAGTATTCGCCGATGTGGGCGCCAGCCTGATTGTTGTCACCAATAGTTTACGTCTACTGAGATTCGGGTCTGCATCAGAATCCGAATAATTGTCGCAAAAAGGGTGCCATTTTGGCCATGATCACCCCTGTCAGAAAACTACCTGGGTGACAGTAAAGTCCCCCACCCACTGGCCGATAACAGCCTATAACTGAGCGCAATATCGTCGGCCCTGTTCTGGGCGGGCCCTGGCGTGCGTTTTTCCCAAGAACTTACGGGCTTGGCGGCCCCTTATTGACACAGGTCTTAACTGGGGCGATGGACTCGTTAGGCGACTACAAGCTATTGGAACAAACCGCAGAGGGCGGCATGGCCACCGTTTATAAGGCCGTACAGACCTCGCTTAACCGCCAAGTCGCAATCAAGATGCTTTCCCGGAAGCTGATGAATAGCCCTGAAATTATCAGGCGTTTCGCCCAGGAATCATTGATCATTGCCCGACTCAATCATCCCAACATCATCCATGTAATTGATCGGGGGATCGACGAGGGCAGGCCCTATTTTGTCATGGACTTTGTTGAGGGCCGGGACCTCGAACAGCTCATTGCCGCAGGGGGTTGGGATACGAACCGTAAACTCGATGTGATCATTCAGGTGTGTAAGGCTCTGGCCTACGCCCACCGCAACGGGGTGATCCATCGGGACATCAAACCCGCCAATATTCTTATCGACGAGGATGGCAACGCACTGGTCTCTGATTTTGGGATTGCCCAACTCTTCCGTGACACGGACGCCAAGCTTGAAACCACCCAGATCGGGACCATGATGGGCACACCCAGTTTTATGTCGCCGGAGCAAAAGCTAGATCCTTCCAACATCACAGGGGCAAGCGACATCTATTCCCTGGGCGTCGTGATGTACGAGTGGTTTACCGGCACCAGGCCCGTGGGCCGATTCAAACGGCCCTCAGAGCTTGACCCCATGATTCCGGCGTCCCTTGAAGACGTCATCATGAAGTGCCTGGAAACAGAACCGAAAGACCGTTTTGATTCAGCCGATGAATTGAAGGACCGTTTACTGGATCTCTTGCGGGGAGCCCACATTCAACCTGCCAAACAAGAGGCCGCCCTGCAGGGGATCACCGGCCTCAAGGATAAGTTTTCCCTGGTCGACGTGATCCGCGAGCATAAGCTGAGCGCGACCTATCTGTTTGAGGAGAAGGCCCATCACAGGCTGTTGGTGATAAAGAAGATCCGGGACAAGGAACAACGCGGCCTGCGTGAGGCAAAACTGCTGACCAACCTGTCTCACCCCAACATCGCCCAGATTATCGGCACCTCGGGCCGGGAAGGCCTGTTCATTATTGTCCTGGAGTACCTGGCTGAGGGTAGCTTGCAAGACCGGATCGCCATGCCCTGGTCCTGGCAAAAGGCTTTGGGTACAACACGCCAAATCTGCGAAGGACTCTCCTTCGCCCACCGCAATCGGATCATCCATGGCAACCTGCGCCCATCTAACGTTTTGTTTAACGACTCGAATGAGGTCAAAGTGACGGATTTTGGTATGCCGGCACACTACCGGGACGACGAGAGTGAGGAGAATTGGTATCGCGTAAAGGATGAACCTGCATCAGTTACCAGCGACATCTATGCGATCGGTACAATTTTGTGCCAGCTGGTCATCGGCACAGCGGCGCCGACCGATATGCACGGGTTGGTAAAAAACGATGATTTCACACGCCTGCCTGTCACCATTCAAGACCTCGTCAACAAAATGATCGCGCCCCAGACCTCGCAACGGTATTCGAGTCTTGAACAGGTGATCAGCGAAATTGACAAGGCACTGGGCATGAAACGGGCTGCGACCCAGGCGAGTAAACCCCAAGGGGTGTTTGCGCGGCTACGCGCCGCAGTTTTCGGTTAAAACAACTATTGGCAATCCTTCGCCCTTAAGATGCAAAGGGTTCGCAAACCCCAGCATACCCCTTAAACAACTGTGTAGGAGCGGTCCCCCGACCGCGAAAACCAAAACCCGAATCAAAGAAATTTCCCTAACTCGACAACCAAGCTTCTGCTTCCACTTTTTGGTCTCTATTAAAAGCCTTAATTTCCAGACCTGGGTACAACATACCCTCAAGTTCGCTTGCTTTCTTTAACCAAGCCTTATCAGTCAATACGGCTGCGCGGTCAAATTTTTTCATAAGCCCAAACATTGCAGGAAACCGAGATAATTCAATTCCAATTGCACCAAGTGACGGGATATGAAAGTCAATAATTTCATACAGCATTTGACCACCTTCAATATCTCTCGATTTGCTTACCAATTCATCTAGTGCAATTTTCATGTCGTCGGCGTTCAACTTCCCACTCAATTCAATATCCAGGCGATTTGTACCCTTTAGCATTACTTTAAACATAAGAACTCCTGTTAGCGATCACACACCAATCTATCACAACGGGTCCCTCAACACTTCCTTCCTTTGCGCCTCCGCGCCTTTGCGGCCTCTGTGTTACTTCCAGAGTCCAAGCCTTTAGGCTCCAAGCTCATTATTGACACCCAGCGGGGCAACCTGAAGCCAACGCCGGACTATGGTAACGTTATGGGTCAAGCAACGAAATCACCCCAGGAATAAAATCATTGTGTTAAGTCTCGAACAAGCCCGTGAGGCCATTCTGGCCAAAATTATCCCAGCCAGCGAAACCACTGCTATACCATTAGACCAAGCCCTGAACCACTATGTGGGCACAACCCTAACGGCCCAGGTGGACAACCCGGCTTTTGATAACTCGGCCATGGACGGCTATGCCATCAACTGCAAAGACCTGGATGAGGCCAATGGCTACCAGCTTTCACTCATCGGCGAAGCTGCCTGCGGCAGTGCCCCGGCGCAACTTGCCCCCAACAGCACCATGCGTATCTTTACCGGCGCACCCCTGCCCCAAGGGGCCGACAGCGTTGTCATGCAAGAAAATATTGAAGTCTCTGATGGCGGTAAGATTACCTTCCCTGAGGAAGTTAAGATCGGCGGGAATATCCGCCGCCGTGGAGAAGACTTCAAAAAGGGTGACAACCTTTATAACTCCGGCCATCAAATCACCAGTAACGATCTGGCCCTGCTGGCCACCGCCGGTATCGCCCAACCTATCGTCTGGACTCCACCGCGCATATTAGTCATCGCCACCGGTGACGAACTGATCTCTCCTGGGGACACACTCCAACCGGGACAAATCTATGAGTCCAACCGCCTCACGACCATTGCCCAACTTGCCGAGTTGGGCGTTACCCATGTCGACAGTGATACCCTCCGGGATGACCCCAATATTTTGCGAGAACATTTCGCCGGAGCCCAGAACTACGATTTTATTATCACCAGTGGCGGGGCCTCGGTGGGGGATTATGACCTGGTAAAACAAATCTTCTCGGAAATTGGCGAGATCAGTTTTTGGAAGGCACGCATCAAACCCGGAAAACCCATCGCCTTCGGTCGCGTTGGCGAGCGCAGCCACTTCTTCGCCCTACCCGGCAATCCGGTCGCCAGTCTGGTGACCTTTAAGCTATTTATCGAACCCGCCCTGATCCACTGGCACCACGGCACATTCCACGATCCCCAACTCCAGGCCCGGGCACTGGGACCGTATCAACGCCGCCCAGGCCGCAGAGAATTTCTACGGGCACAGCTGAGTATCGACAACGGCATTCTATGTGCCATGCCCTTGCCGGGACAGGGTTCCCATATGGTGCGGCCACTCAACCAAACCAATGGTTTTATTGTCGTAAACGAAACATCTTCCGGATTTAAGGATGGAGACACCATCACCGCCATTCCTTTGACCACACACATCGCTAGTGGGCAACACACATACTGAGGAGACCGGTGAAAGTGCGCACCCCTACATCCTTTTGGGTCCCTTCTCCCTCAGGGAGAAGGACAGGATGAGGGAGGTATTACTGCGCTTTTCTCCCCTCACCCCAACCCTTGACAACTGCTCCTTGCGTTGTTCTACCTCCTGCATCCATGCAGTCGTCTCCCTGAGGGAGAGGGAGAAACAATGCGCACTATTTTCCGGTGGGGTTTGCGTTGCCTGACAAAGCACCACCCCCGCTCCGCTGGCAATTCTGGATTGACCGTGGCGGCACCTTTACCGACGTGGTGGCACGCCAACCTAACGGCGAACTCATCAGCCACAAGCTGTTGTCGGAAAATCCAGAGCACTATGCAGACGCCGCGCTACAAGGTATTCGGGATTTACTAGGCATTGTGGCCGATGCACCTCTACCCAGAGATAAGATCGAAGCCATCAAGATGGGCACTACCGTGGCCACCAATGCCCTGTTGGAACGCAAGGGGGAACCCACCGCGCTGGTGATCACCGCCGGGTTTGGGGATGCCCTGCGCATCGGTTATCAGAACCGGCCCGACATCTTTGCCCGCCACATCGTGCTCCCAGAGGTGTTGTATGCCACCGTATTCGAGGTACCCCAACGCCACTCGGCATCGGGTGAGGAACTGAACCCCCTGGATGTCACCGCCACCACCCTGGGGCTGCAAAAGATTTATGACCAGGGTATACGCAGCCTTGCCATCGTCTTCATGCACGCCTATCGGTTTCCTGAGCATGAACAACAGGTTGGCCAACTGGCCAGGGAAATGGGTTTTGAACAGATCTCCCTGTCCCACGAGGTCAGCCCACTGATGAAGTTGGTGGGGCGTGGTGACACCACTGTGGTCGATGCCTACCTTTCGCCCATATTGCGACGCTACGTGGATCGGGTACAAGCCGAAACGGGCCAGACGCGGCTCATGTTTATGCAATCCAACGGCGGCTTGATCGATGCCAGCGGGTTCCAGGG
>DRJZ01000122.1 GCA_011052015.1 Acidiferrobacteraceae bacterium
ATTAATCCCCTCTCCCTCCGGGAGAGGGCGAGGGTGAGGGAATAAAACAAGGATAAGTTATTGATTTTAATATCCCCTCATCCTAACCTTCTCCCGGGGGGAGAAGGGATTATCAATTAATAGAAGTGCCCACTATTGTCTTCGTTTGGGTGCCTAAGTCATTTGCCACGGAGACACAGAGAGCACAGAGAAATATATAGTTAATGCTTGTCCGCATCATCATTTGTGCCACCTAAAGACAATGGGGTGTACCACAGCCATCATGACGGCCAACAACCATAGTGTGTAAGGTAATTCTACCCCACGAGGGGGTGCCGAGGTCCGTGCCCTCTGTGGCGAAGAAAAGATTTTAAATTTCTTAGAAGAGTGAAATAAATAAAATGGCAACGGCCACAATCCCCATAATGGATCTCGTTCCCCAAAAAGACCGCGCCGTCTCGCGGCGGGTTGCAATCGAAACTATGGGGTGCAAAGTCAATTTTTTTGAATCCGAACTCATCGGCGAGGCCCTGCGTGGTGAGCAATGGCAAGTAATGGGTCACCAGGAACTTGCCGATGTGGTTGTCATCAACACCTGTACCGTCACCGCAGAGGCCGATCGCCAGGCCCGGCAATTAGTTCGGCGGGCGGTGCGGCGTAATCCGGGGGCCCGGGTGGTGGTTACCGGTTGTTATGCACAGGTGGACCCCCAGGCCTGTGCCCGCATCCCCGGTGTCGATCTGGTGCTCGGCAATGACCGCAAGTTGGAGTTGCACCGACTGTTGCCGTTGTTGGAATCAGGACAGCTGGCGCAGGTGATGGTGGGTGATTTGCATGAACAGGTGACACTCCCGGAACAATTGGTTACCGGATTGGAGGGCCACACCCGGGCCTTTCTGCAAATCCAGCAGGGCTGCGACCAGTCCTGTACCTATTGCATTATCCATCGCGCCCGTGGTCCGCAGCGGTCCCTGGCGCCGAGCCTGATTCGTCGCCAAATGGACCGCCTGCTGCTAAATGGTTATCGCGAGATCGTGCTTTGTGGCGTAGATGTGGGCGCCTATGGGACTGACTTGAATGTCGGCCGCGACAATAGCTTCAGCCTGGTGGCCTTATTGCACCAGTTGTTGAGCACCGAAGGCGATTTCAGGATACGCATCAGTTCCATGGACCCGACCCATATTGATGTCGAGTTGATGGCTCTGATGGCGAATGATCATCGGCTCTGTCCCCATCTGCACCTATCCCTGCAAAGTGGTAACACCCTCATCCTTAAGCGTATGAAACGGCGCTACAGCGCCGAAACGGTTTATCGGCGTATTGAGGCGTTGCGCGAGGCTGTACCCGAGTTGGTGCTGGGGGCCGATTTTATGGTGGGTTTTCCCACCGAGACCGAGGCCGCCTTCGAAGACACGCTGGAGATGGCCCAAGCGCTAAAGATCTGTTACCCCCATATCTTCAGTTATTCAAACCGGCCAGGTACCCCGGCGGCAAGGGTCTCCAAGCAAGTGCCCAAGCTTGAGCGTAAACGACGCGCTGCGTGTTTACGGCAGGCCACAGGGTTAGTGCTCAAGACCCACTTGCAAAGACGAATCGGTCAGCGGAGGCGTATTCTGGTGGAGGGGGGCGGTCATCCGCCACCAGGCTATCGGCGTGGCCGTGCGGCGGATTACACCTCGGTGTATGTGCCCCGGCAGGTGGTGACGCCCGGTGAGTGGTTGTGGGTGGATTATGAGAGCCGTCATCAAGACGGACTCATTGCCCGGCCCAGGGCTTGACGTTAGACTACGCGATTGTTTTTTGGCAGGGTATGGCCACTAATGGCAACAGATCGAACAAATTTATTGGACCTGGATCGACAAGGCCTGAGCGGATTTTTCGCCGAGCTTGCGGAAAAACCCTTTCGTTCTGATCAGGTGACCAAGTGGATACACCAATCCGGCGTGTGTGATTTCTCGCGCATGACGAATTTGGGCAAGGCCCTGCGTTCCCGTCTGCACGAGATTGCAGCGGTGGAGTTGCCGCAGATTATCAATGAGCAAGCCTCCATTGATGGCACCCACAAGTGGTTGTTGCGCCTGGCAGACGGGAATTGTATCGAGACGGTGTTTATTCCCGAGACCGACCGCGGCACTTTGTGTGTCTCTTCCCAGGTGGGCTGTGTCTTGAATTGCACGTTTTGCGCGACTGCCCGGCAGGGCTACAGCCGAAACCTGAGCACTGGAGAGATTATTGGACAGTTGTGGCTGGCGAGCCAGGTTCTGGGCTCCGGACCGGGCGCCGCACGGGTAATTAGCAATGTGGTATTGATGGGCATGGGTGAGCCCCTGCTCAATTTTAATAATGTGGTACCGGCCATGAACCTCATGTTGGATGACATGGCCTATGGGCTTTCCCGTCGCCGGGTTACAATCAGCACTGCCGGTGTGGTTCCTGGTATTGATCGATTGGCCGAGGTCTGTCCGGTGAGTCTTGCGGTGTCGCTACATGCCCCCAATGATGAACTCCGTGATCAATTGGTACCGTTAAATCGTAAATACCCCATTGTCCCGTTGCTGGCCGCCTGCCGACGTTATGTGAGGCATCAGCCCCGTAGCCGTGTTACCTTTGAGTACACAATGTTAGACGGTGTCAATGACAGTGATACTCAGGCGCGGCAGTTGCTGGGCATCCTCGGCGATGTGCCGGCGAAGGTAAATCTTATCCCGTTTAATCCCTTTCCTGGAAGCGGTTATCAGCGTTCCGGCGAGCAGACCATTGATCGATTCCGCGAGATTTTGCACCGTGGTGGGGTGGTCACCATGACCCGCAAGACCCGTGGCGAAGACATTGATGCTGCCTGTGGCCAGTTGGCGGGCAAGGTACAGGATCGCACCCGGCGTTCACGTCAACACTTAGATGGGCTAAACCAATGAAGAAATTTCGATTGGCGCATGTTGGATTGGTTTTGGCCCTGTTTATTGTGGGCTGTTCGGGAAACTCACTAGTTAAAGAAAGACCGACAGATAGACGTGCCTTGGTCCATGCCCAATTAGGCGCCAGTTATATGCAAAGAAATCAGTATAAGGTGGCTTTAAAGGAATTGAATCTAGCCCTGGATATCGATAGTTCTCATCCCGTGGCCAATTATGTGATGGGGGTGTTACAGGCGCGTTTGGGCGACGACAAAAGAGCCGATGCCTACTTTCGCCGTGCCATATCCGAAAAGCCGGAATATGCAGAGGCGCAACAAGAGTACGGCGAGTTTTTGTGCAAGCGAGGGAAGTATAAGGAGGCCTTTGAGCATTTCAAAATGGCCTTGACCAATCCTCTATACCGCACTCCAGAATTGGTCAATCTCAAGGCGGGCGAGTGCATTTTGAGTCAAGCCAGACCGGATATCGGTGCGGCCGAGCGTTACTTTCGCACTGCCCTTGCTTTTAATCCCCGCCTTCATCCTGCGCTCGAACATATGGCCAGAATCAGTTACCAGCGACGCAAATATCTTTCTGCACGGGCCTACGTACAGAGATACTTCGAGATTGGACCCGATACTCCCGCCGCCCTGTACTGGGGGGTGCGCACTGAACGTGAATTGGGCGCCACCGAAGCTGCGGATCGATATCTGCGCCGATTACGGGCACGTTTCCCAAGTTCCAAAGAGGCTCGGCAGTTGAGTCAACGTTCTTACAGATAAATACAGCCAGGAAAAATTAGTGACAGAATCAGAAGAATTAAGATCGAGGTCTGCCAACCCCGGCCCTAGTCCCGGAGACGTGTTGGTGAAGGCACGAACCGAATTGGGCATGAGTGTAGAGGATGTCGCCTCAGAGCTGCGCCTGTCGCCGCGGCAAATCTCCGCCTTAGAGCAAGATGATTATCAAGCCCTGCCGGGTCCGACCTATGTGCGCGGCTACCTGCGCAACTATGCCCGGCTGGTGGGGTTGTCTGAGACCGAGGTGATGCCCAAAACCAAAACCAGTCCGGCCCCGGCCAAGGACGATAAGGCGTCAAACGAGGTCAGTCCCCAGGCTCAGCACGAAGTCAAAAGCAGTGATCGGCACGTCAAATTATTTAGTTATCTTTTGGCGGGTGTGTTGGTGGGCATGCTAATCGTTTGGTGGCAGGGTCGTGAAGAATCAAAATTGGCCACGCTTGACGGTGGCGCCGAGGTCTCACTGGAGGCGACTGCTAAAAACGATAGCACTGATATGGGGGTCGAGCCACAGACACCAGAGCCCGAAATCCCTAAAGTTACCGGGACCACTGTCTCGAAGACTATACCGGCTGACGCCGTGGTGACGCCATCATCCGAGATTTTATCTCCTCAAGATGGTGCCGGTGAAAATGTTGTGCCAACACTCATCAGTCCCGCATCTGTCGATAGCACCACGGTACTTCCACCCGGCTATGCCCGTCTCAGGTTGGAATATACCCAAGATTGTTGGACCGATATCCGTGATGCCGAGCAAAAGCGTCTTGTCTATGACACGATTCCTGCCGGGACGTCTCTCATCGTCGACGGTAAACCCCCGTTGCAATTGTTTTTTGGGAATGCCGCCGGGGTCAAACTTTATTATAACGGTAAACCTGTCGACTTAACTCCTTATGTGCGGCGTGAGTTCGCGCGATTGGAGTTGGGGGACAGACAAGCCGACCCGTAAGAAGGCTTCATAGTGAGTGATTCAGTTCAGGCCATTCGTGGGATGAATGACCTTCTCCCCGAGCGGCTAGAGCGCTGGCAGCGCGTTGAACGCGTTGCCCGCTCAGTATTTCATGCCTATGGATACCGTGAGGTGCGTCTGCCTATTCTCGAAAAGACAGATCTGTTTGCCCGTTCCATTGGTCAGCACACCGATATTGTAGAGAAGGAAATGTACTCCTTTGTCGATCGAAATGGGGACAAGCTCAGTCTGCGTCCGGAAGGCACCGCAGGGGTGGTGCGTGCCGGTATTCAATCGGGGGATTTTCGCAGTCAATTACAGCGTTGGTGGTATGCCGGTCCTATGTTTCGTCATGAGCGTCCCCAGCGGGGGCGCTATCGTCAGTTTCACCAGCTTGGGGTTGAAGCCTTTGGGGTACCCGGTCCCGATATTGATGCCGAGCTCATAATAATGTCCGCCCGGTTGTGGCGCATTTTGGGTTTGAAGGCGTTAAGTCTGGAGATCAATTCCCTGGGGACGCCCCAGTCGCGAGAGGTCTATCGAGAGGCCTTGGTAAGCTACTTTAGCGCACACGAAAGTGAATTGGATGCCGATAGTGTACGTCGATTAGAACACAATCCACTGCGTATCCTGGACAGCAAAAACCCCGATATGCAGGCTGTTATTCAGAGTGCCCCCAGTTTACTGGATTTCCTCGACCAGGAGTCTACTGACCACTTTGACCAATTGCGGGCCTTGCTGGACAACGCGGGTATCGTCTATAGCGTGAATCCTCGGTTGGTGCGTGGTTTAGACTACTACGCCCGCACCGTATTTGAGTGGGCCACCCAAACCCTGGGGGCCCAGGGAACGGTGTGCGCTGGCGGCCGCTTCGATGGCCTGGTGGTCCAGTTGGGTGGCAAGCCGACCCCGGCCATTGGTTTTGCCCTGGGGATGGAACGTTTGGTGGAGTTGATGTCAGAGCAGCAGATTCCGGGTGATAATACGGACCCTGATGTCTTTATGGTTATGGCCGGTGATGCTGCCCAAACCCGTGGCATGGCAGTGGCCGAAGAGATGCGGGACGCCGGGGTACAGGTTCAATGCAATTGCAATGGTGGCAGCTTCAAGGCACAAATGAAGCGGGCCGACCGAAGTGGCGCCCACTATGCGGTTATACTGGGCGAGGACGAGATTGTTGCCAATAGGGCAACCGTGAAACCCCTGCGCCATGAGGCGTCCCAACAGCAAATTGAGATGGGATCGGTGACCCGATACTTAGTAGAGCAACTGGATAAAATCTAGAGGAGCATTGTTTTGGATCCGTTTGAGAGCGAAGACGAAGATCTTGCGAAGGTCAAAGAGTGGTGGAAGAAAAATGGTAGTTCCGCTGCTGCCGGTGTGGTCATTGGTGTGGCCCTTGTTTTTGGGAACAACTGGTGGGGGAATTACCGCACACAGCGGGCCGAGAATGCTTCAAAAATTTACGAGCAGATGATGATTCAAAATGCCGCCAAGCAGCCTGAGGCTGCGCAAAAACTTGGCGGCAGATTGATGAAAGATTTTGCGGCCACGCCCTATGCGGGCAAGGGTGCACTGTTTATCGCGCATCTAAGCTATCAATCCGGTGATGTCGAAAATGCACAGCGCCAACTACAATGGGCCGTGGACAACGCCATTGAGCCTGCGACGATTCATGTCGCCCGTTTGCGTCTGGCACGTATCCTGGAAGACAAGGGCAAATTGGATGCGGCCCTAAAGCTGGTGCGCAGGGAACAAACGGGGGGGTATACTGCTCAGTACTTAGAATTGGAGGCTGACTTACTGGTTGCGCAAGGTGATAAGTCTTTGGCTAGAAAAAAATATCGAAAGGCCCTGGGCAGTCTGGCGCCCGGTTTAACGGATGCGAAAACGGTTATCAGAATGAAGTTGGATGATTTGGCGGAGGCAGGTTAAAGATCATGAAAAAAATAATGACTATAGTTGTATTAGTGTCTCTTCTTTCGGCCTGTGGTGGGCTGTCTTTTTTGAAGAATCGCAAAGCCAGGGCATCATCGGCCAAGCCGGTGGCGCTGAATGCCATTGAAGCTGCGGTATCGGTCAAGAGGATTTGGGAGCGTGATACGGGAAGTGGTAGTGCAAAGGTTTTCCTAAGGCTGGTACCTGCGATTCTAAATGATACCGTGTATGTAGCCGATAGCCGTGGACAAGTCAGCGCGTTTAATGCCCAGACGGGAAAGACAGTATGGAGTACCCATACCAAGCTCCCGGTTACAGGTGCAACCGGGGTGGGTGAAGGTTTGGTGTTGGTCGGGACACGAGATGGCGAAGTCATCGCCCTTGATGCGGCCAATGGAAAGATAAGCTGGCGCAGTCAATTGTCGAGCGAGATATTATCACCCCCGGCGGCCAGTCAGGGCATCGTGGTGGCACGCACCGTGGATGGTAAGGTTTTTGGTTTGGCGGTTGAAGACGGTCATAGCATTTGGATCTATGAACGTGGCGTGCCGAGTTTAAGTCTGCGCGGTACTGCGGCCCCGTACATCCATGGCTCCAAGGTTATAAATGGATTTGCCAGTGGCAAGCTGGCAGCTAACGATCTGCAAAGTGGTGTGGTGTTGTGGGAAAGCAGTGTGGGTTTTTCCCATGGACGTAACGAACTTGAACGGCTCATTGATGTGGATGCGCAACCGGTGGCATTTGGCGATGTGCTCTACACTGCAGCGTATCAGGGTAAGGTGGTTGCCATGGAGTTGAAAACCGGGCGTATCCTGTGGGAGCAAAAGGCCTCGACCTTTAACGATATTGCAGTTGATGACAGCAGGGTATTTGTGTCCGATGAAAAAACCGGTGTTATCGCCCTGGATCGCGCCAAGGGCAACCCAATATGGGTTCAGAAAAGTTTAAAGGGTCGTGGATTAACGGCGCCCACACGGGTGGGTGAGTATCTCGTGGTATTAGATGAACTCGGCCAACTGCACGTGATGGCGGTTTCGGATGGACGTTTGGTAGGCCGCCTGAAGGTGGGCAACACATTGACTGCGACACGACCGATCGCATCGGGGTCGAGGATGTTTTTGCTCACGCCGAAAGGGGATTTGACGGTATTTCAAATAGGCACCTGATATCCATTAGTTATAGCTTTAGGGCGCTTTATTAATTGACAATTCCTTCTCCCTCAGGGAGAAGGTGAGGATGAGGGGATATTAAATTAATACGTTAATTTTGTTTGACCCCCTCATCCTAGTCCTTTTATACCCTGTTGGGTGCCCCCGGAAGAGGGTATTTATAGCGCAGCGCTCTTTATTCAAACTGCGTGACGTCAGCAAGGTGGCGCCCATTCTATGACGTCTGTTGTGGTGTTGGTGGGACGGCCTAATGTAGGTAAGTCCACATTGTTTAATCGTTTGACCCGCAGCCGTGATGCCCTGGTGGCCGATACGCCGGGTCTGACGCGGGACCGCCTGTACGGTATAGGCCGTATTGGTGACCGGCCCTATCTGGTCGTGGATACGGGTGGCCTGGAGGGTGAGCAGAACGGCCTTACCGGGCTCGTTACCAGTCAGACCACCCAGGCCATCGACGAGGCTGATGTGGTGTTGTTTCTGACCGACAACAAAGAGGGGTTGACGGGCCTTGATCGGGATATTGCCGATAAACTACGTCGTGCCAAGAAACCTGTCCTGGTGGCGGTCAATAAGTCCGAGGGCATAGAAAAAGAACTGGCCGTAGCGGACTTTTTTGCGCTGGGTCTTGGTGACCCCGTATCTATCTCGGCGGCCCATGGCCAGGGGGTGGCTGCGCTCATGGAGCGGGCTCTGAGTCATTTACCCGCGGTTGAGGCCGGGCCGTTAGACAGTGATGTTCCCCATGTCGCCGTTGCCGGTCGTCCCAATGCCGGAAAGTCCACCCTGGTCAATGCGCTCTTTGGGGAGCAGAGGGTGGTAGTGTTTGATGAGCCCGGAACCACGCGGGACAGTATCCATATTCCCTTGGAGCGAAGGGGCAAGCCTTACGTATTGATCGACACCGCCGGGGTACGAAGACGCTCACGTATCGATGATACTTTGGAAAAGTTTTCGGTCATCAAGACCTTGCAGGCCATTGAGGTCTCCAATGTGGTCGTATTCCTGCTCGACGCCCAAAGGGAGGTGAGCGCCCAGGATGCCTCGTTGGCCGGATTTGTGCTGGATGCAGGTAAGTCCATGGTGTTGGCGGTCAATAAGTGGGACAAACTCGAGACTGGACAAAGAGACTGGATCCGCCGCGAGGTCCACCGCAAGTTGCCATTTTTGAGATTCCTGGAGCCCCATTTTATCTCTGCCCTGCATGGCACTGGGGTGGGGGATCTGTTTCCGGCGATAGATCGGGCCTATCGATCGGCCATGGTCGAATGCGCCACCTCCAAACTCAATCGTATCCTCGAACAGGCCATTCGCAGTACTGCCCCTCCCATGGGCCGTGGACGCCCCATTAAATTGAAATTCGCCCATCAGGCCGGGCGAAATCCGCCCCTGATTCGTATCCACGGCAATCAGGTGGATCAGATTCCCAAGGCCTATCGGCGCTATTTGGCAAACCAATTTCGCAAGGCCCTAAGACTTGAGGGCACCCCGGTGCGGATCGACTTTCAAGCAGGTGAAAATCCTTACAAGGGCCGAAAAAGCGCCTCAAAAAGGGGCGAGAGAGGGGCCAGGGTAGGCCATAGGCAATAAATCCGCCAAAATGAGGGAAATAGAAGGTTCGCCGGACCATCGGAAAATATCCGCCGCTGGTCGATTTCCCCCCTAATTTACTGTGCTTCCTCTAAGGAAGCTTGCTATAGTGGTGTCATTGGTAGGGAAAGTGTACTGATCCCGCCGGTCACATATATGTTGGCCTTGTCAGAAACGGAGCTTTGGCACTACAGCGACATTAGACTTTTCTTATGAGATAAACTGCTGGTAAATCGCTTCCATGGGCATTGTTTCGCAACTACGCACGAGTTATCAGGTGCGGCCGGATACCAAACCGGCCACATCCAAGCACAAAGAGATGCTTGTGGTGATGACGGGATTGGTCTACATCGAACAGAACGCGCTGTTATCGGGTGCCCAGTTGGATGATGCCAAACGCAGTGTGCGGGCGTTGTTTATGCGCGCCAGTGGCGAAGAGACCATGTTGCGCAAGCTGGTCGAGATCTTGCGGATCAATAAAGACCTCCACCATGCTTTTAGCGCCATCGCCAAGATTAGCGCTCGGGTGGGGACCAGCGTCGGCGTCATCAGCAAAAAGGTTAACTATCTCAAGCAGTACGTTTCGCGCTTGAGTATTACCCCGGAAGAAGGGGACGCTTTCTTTGGACCCTTTATTACCTTTACCCAGGATTTCCAGAACAACATCATCTCCTTCAACCGCCACATGGAGGCCTATTTGGCCTGTAAGGAAGCCGAGGCCAAGCGTACCCACGAACACCGTATTGCTCAGGAGGCCAGTGTGCGCCTCAAAGAGCGCCTGTCTGGAAAGTTGGGCCGATCCTCCAAGTCCAAGGGTGTCAAAGATACCACCGACGAGATTGAGGCCAATATCAAGCAGGAGTTGTTGGAGACCTTCGATTATGCCGAGTCCCACACCAATCTGGCCGATGCCCAGCGTGCATCCAGGCTTAAGGCCAATGATATTACTGAGTTGTTGGAGGGGCTGCGCGGCATGTGCCAGATGGCCAAGAACCCGGAGATGCGCGAGGCGGAACGGGTGGTGAGCTTAAATGCCAGGCCCTATCAGGATATCTTCAAATTGTTTGTCGTTGCGCTGAGGAAATATCCACGTTTAGGCAAGATTCAGGACTTCGTGCTCGACTACTTTAAGCTCTATCAGCGCGCCTTTGGTATGTTCAGCCTGGATTTTACCAATTTCAATAAGGCGGCCGAGACCTTGGCAGCCAACCCAGAGGAATACTTCGACGCCAAACGGGATGACGAGGATATTCGAATCAAGATGGAGAAGCTGCGCAAAATTGAAGGAATGATCCCTTTCCTCGAGTCTGCGGGGTCCTGCCTGCATGAAGATGCCACCGAGAGTTATCCCAACTTCTCCAAGCGCCTGTCGGGTATCATCGGCTTGGTATCCTCCGAATGGGACCATATTGGAGAAGAATTACTGCTGGCCAAGGTGGCTGCAGAGGCAGACTTGAGTACGCGCCTGAGTTAGGTCGCATGGTATAGGTCTCACGTTCACGGCTCAGGCCGCAACAGCATCAGCACACGCGCTTGTAAAGCGCATTTTTTTTGTCTGTTATATTCGTTCTCCAGTCAAGCCCTGTCCAAATCCGTTGTGGGCTTTCTGGCTTGGTTCGTTTTGCGAATACGGTAGGGACTGATATATTCACCTCCCATGTATGACACCTCCTTGAGGCCGGCCGCGTCGTCCCAAAATAAAAAGATTTTTCTTGCCAGTTTCGGGGTTTTCATCGTATTTCTGGCCTACTACCTTTGGACTTCCAGTGTTCTTCCCCGAGGCGCCGGACCCGACTATCGTTCCAATAACGAAGCCACGGCGTTTTTTTTCACTCATCATCGAATGGCGGTGTTGCCGGATGATGAGGAACAAGTCTATTTCACCTCCCATGGTGGTACTCGGGTATTGCGCCCTCCCCTAAGTTACATCGTGTCGGCGATTGTTGCGCAATTCTATGAAACCGACACCGAAAAAGAGCGATTCTTAGCTTTTCGTAAGGGCTCAGCCCTCTTGATGGCTGCAGCAGTAGCGATAGGTTGTTACGGTTTTTTTGTTTTGTTGCAAAGTCCGCTGTTGGCGTTGCTGGGTGCCGCATTGTTTGGTCTGTTGCCCCAGGCAACATTTATCGCGTCGTACAATAATGATGATAGTGCGGCCATATTTTCCGCTACGATGCTAATTACGCTCATGGTAGGGACCTATCGCTATGGGTTGACCCCTTTTCGATTTGCCTTACTGGGCCTGGCGACGGGTCTGGCGATCCTGTCTAAATTCAGTGCGTGGCTGATAACGCCCTTTGTGTTGCTGTTTGTGGCCTACGTGGCACTGACCACACTACGACCTATGCAATGGGTACGGTATAGCGCATTGGCGGCCGTCATGGTGGTTCTAGGGGGTGGCTGGTGGATTTTGTCTAACATTTATCATTACGGTATCGATGACCCACTAGCCATGAAGATCCAGCAGATGATGATCGATACGCACCGCAGATTGTTGGTCAGTGAGGCGCATGGTTATGCGGCGATAAATATTGGGTTTCGTGAACTATGGTTGGATAACTATAAGAATTTTATCGGAGAGACTCTAAAGTCGACCATTGGTAATTTGGACTGGCTGCGGCTGAAGGTGGGTAACTTACAGTATTTGGTTTACAAATCCATTTTCGCTGTAGCCATGTTGTACTATATTTTTCGCCTGCTAAGCTTTGCGAACAGTGGTCTGCGGCAAAAATTGGATACAGCGAATATCCGTCGTTTCGTGTTTGAGACCATATTATTTAGTGCCTGTGTATTTCAGGTATATATGTACACCTGGACCAATATTCAAAACGATATCCAGGTACAGGGTAAATACCTGCTTCCGGTTTTGATGGCGGTGTTACTGCTATTTTTTATGGCATGGGACGGGGCACGCAGTTGGTTGTTTGGGAAACTGGCTGCGCGCAATATAGAGCGCATACAAATTTCGCCCAAGTCACTCTATAGTGGTGTCATTGTTGCTGCTATAGTAGGAGTGATTGCCGTGCATATGGATGCGCTCACAAATTATGTTATCCCCTATTATAGGCCGCCCCTCTATAATGTGGGTGTAAGTCATTTTCAGGCTGTAAAGCGTAAAGATTTGGTGCCGGAAACAGTTAACAATCTAAAAGTTGATCGACAAGTATCCAGAATTCAGTTTACGTCGACAGGTGATGACCCATGGGTGGTCTGGTCATCCAACTTGTGCCGTTATCTTAGAGGTAATACGCTCCTGCGGTTCAGGTTGCAATCGACCCAGCGAAATCTTTTCCAGATTTATATTGATGAAGGCGAGGGTTTTAAGGAAGAAAATTCTTTTAAATACACCTATAACCCAGGCGATGAGGAGATTGTGTTTCCGCTGGCTTTGAAAAAATGCCGACGCATTCGTTTCGATCCCGCGCTTGGTGAGGCATCCATCGTTATTCAAGATATTGCAGTGGCAAGAATGATCATTCGGGCTCGACGGTGAAAATACTGGTACTGGCCCCTCACCCTTATTATCAGGAGCGTGGCACACCCATCGCTGTTGATATGTTGCTCAAGGTGCTGAGCGAACGTGGCGATGAGGTCGATTTGCTCACCTATCATGAAGGGCGTGATCGGGAATACCCCAAGCTTTGTATCTACAGAATCCCCAGAGTGCCGGGTCTTTCCAACGTACGCCCCGGTATTTCCTTCAAGAAAATAGTCTGTGATATTTTATTCTTCTTTAGCGTGTTGTCGCGACTTACCAAGACCCGATACGACATCGTACACGCAATCGAAGAGTCCGCGTTCATCGCCATGCTAACCAGGCCTTTTAGCGCCACACCTTATATCGCGGACATGGACTCACTATTGTCTGCGCAAGTGATTGATCGTTATCCGGTCTTGAAATGTTGTGGTGGTCTATTGCGATGGATGGAGTCCTTACCTGTACGTTATGCCTGCATGGTGGTGCCCATGTGTGACGTCCTGGCCGATGATATTCGGGGTTACACAAGCGATGATAATGTTGTGGTGCTGTACGATGTGTCCCTGGTGGAATCGAGCGCCACTGATGTGGCGGCCTTACCCCTTCGGGATGAGCTTAATCTGGAAACATTCGTTGTGATGTATATCGGTAACCTGGAACCCTACCAGGGTATCGACCTGCTGTTGGGCGCATTCAAGTTGGCCCATGCCCAATCTTCATCCCAATCTGGAAGTTTAAGCTTGGTTGTTGTGGGGGGGCGGGCCGACGACATCGAAAAATACCAGGCCATGGCGCACCGCCTTGGTTTGGGAGAAGCTGTACACTTTCTGGGTCCGCGTGGTGTGGATGAAATTGGCGGCTACATGAGCCAGGCCGATGCCTTGGTCTCGCCGCGCACCCAAGGCATCAATACGCCCATGAAAATATATTCCTATCTGGACTCCGGTGTACCCGTGTTGGCAACTGATTTGCCCACGCACACCCAGGTCTTGAACAGCGAAAATTCTCTGCTTGTAGAACCCAATGAGGAGTCTTTTGCAAAAGGCCTGTTAACACTTAAAGCAGACGCCAGTCTGCGTCAGAAATTATCGAGCAATGCGAAAGAATATATAAAAAGGGAGCATAGTTACGATAGGTTCAAAGAAACGGTGAACGGCATTTATGCAAGAGTAGAAAGTCTCGTTAGTCTTAGATCAACCGAATCTTAGAATGCCGGGCACGAAACACTACTGTCCCATTAACTCATCCCGTCATGCCGGACTTGATCCGGCATCCAGTAAGCTGACAAAAACTGGATCCTGGGTCTGGCCCGATGTATGGAATGACAAACCCGGTTATTTTTATTATGTCTCATAATTTGATGCCAAGCGTAATGCCTAGGTGCAACCTATCTAACGTTAATCGAGCTATCTTAACGGGACAGCAGCCATCATGCTAGCCAGAAAAATCCGTATCCATGACCATTACGACGTCGCAGTGATTGGCGGTGG
>DRJZ01000123.1 GCA_011052015.1 Acidiferrobacteraceae bacterium
AATGAAAGGTTCCCAAACTTCAGGGGACAAAACAATCTCTGACAGGCACGCGAACGACAAGTGTGCATAAATATCCGACAATTGAACAGGCGCCCAACTATCTGACCGTCCATCAACCCGGCTTAGCCTCATCCGCATAGCGCCTGCTTCTGACCTCTTTTTCTATGGATATGTCTCAAAAATACTGACGTGAACCTTACTTTATGGGTAAGATAGAAAAAAGGGGGCCAAACACATGGCAAAAATTAATAGCAGTACAACCACATTAGGCTGGGGTGGGCTCATAGTGCGGCTGTTGGCCGCGTTCGTCCTGGTGCTGGCCACCTATAACCCAGAGGGTAAATCCTATTACCACTGGGTCTCTCAAAATCTGGACAGCCCTAATGCCATTATGGCCTTTGCTGGGGTCGCGCTACTGATTGGCTGGGCCATTTTTATCCGTGCCACGCTACGTTCACTGGGTGTGATCGGCGTTGCCCTTACGGTGGCTTTTTTTGGCACCTTGGGATGGTTTTTAATTGAACAGGACATTATCTCGCTAAACAATATCCGTGTGTTCACCTATATTATATTGATTATGGTGAGCCTGGTAATAGGCATAGGCATGTCCTGGTCCTTTATCCGCAGGCGCATGACGGGACAACTTGATGTGGACGACGTCGACTAAGACAAAAACAAACGATAGGCGGGATTATCGGTTTCGTCTATGTAGGCATAACCGAGGGACTTGAGGAATTTCCGGAATGCCCGTGAATCCTTGGGTGGCACCTGCATACCCACCAACACCCGGCCAAAATCGGCACCATGGTTGCGGTAGTGAAACATGCTGATGTTCCAGGTTTGACCCATCTTGGTCAGAAAATTCAACAAAGCGCCGGGGCGTTCCGGGAATTCAAAACGATAGACGATCTCGTGGTCCGTGGGGGCATGCCCACCCACTAAGTGGCGCACATGGACCTTGGCCATTTCATTATCGGTAAGGTCCAATGCGCTGTAACCGTGGGCCTTGAGTTTCTTTACCAAGGCCTTTAGTTCTTCACCATCGCTAATCTCAATGCCCGCGAAGACATGGGCCTCAACAGAACCTGCGTAACGATAGTTAAACTCGGTAATGCCCCGCTTGCCGATGAGCGAACAAAAACGCCGAAAACTACCCGGTTGCTCCGGGATGGTAACCGCCAAAACAGCCTCACGCCGCTCACCCAGTTCCGCCCGTTCCGCAACATGACGTAGACGGTCAAAATTCATATTGGCGCCGGAGGCCAAGGCTACAAATTCTTTAGAACTGAGCTTTCTTTTAACCACATACTTTTTCAGACCGGCTACCGCCAAGGCGCCGGCCGGCTCCATAATGGTACGGGTATCTTCAAAAATATCCTTAATCGCAGCGCAGATTTCATCTGTACTCACGCAGATAATTTCATCTACTAATTTGCGCACCAAAGAAAAGGTCTCTTTCCCCACCTGGCGCACTGCCACACCATCGGCAAAGATACCCACTTGATCTAACTTTACCCGGCGTCTGGCCTTGAGTGATTGATACATGGCATCGGCATCGGAAGGTTCCACACCAATAATCTTCACTCCCTTGTGGACCGCTTTCACATAGGCGGCGATACCCGAAATCAACCCACCGCCACCCACCGGAACAAATATGGCATCCAGACCGCCCTTGTGCTGCTTGATGATCTCCTGGCCAATGGTCCCCTGACCGGCGATGACATCCGGGTCGTCATAGGGGTGAATGAAGGTCAAACCTTTTTCCTTTACGTACACCTTGCGGGCATGGATATAGGCGGCGTCATAGTTGTCGCCATGCAAAACTACCTTGCCCCCAAGATTTCGTACCGCATCAACCTTAATCTGTGGGGTAGTCTCTGGCATCACGATCACCGCGCTACACCCTAAAACATTGGCGGAAAGGGCCACGCCCTGGGCATGGTTGCCTGCCGAGGCTGTCACCACCCCCTTATCCAGACGAGCGGCGCTAAGGTGGGCCATCTTGTTATAGGCGCCACGGAGCTTGAAGGAAAACACGGACTGTTCATCCTCGCGTTTGAGCCACACATGGTTATCCAGGCGGCGCGACAGGTTGGCAGCGTAGTCCAGCGGCGTCTCTTCGGCGACGTCATAAACCCGGGCGGTCAGTATCTTTTGTAAGTAATCAATCTTCATAGGTATAAAGTAACAATTACAAGCCATAAAGTCAGTGTTTAATGAGTCAAAACTCCAAACACAATTAAGGGCACTTCCATTAATACCCTCTCCCTCCGGGCTAGGGTGAGGGGCCAGCCAAGGATAACCTATTGATTCTAATATCCCCTCATCCTCGCCTTCTCCCTGGGGGAGAAGGAACTATCAATTAATAGGAGTGATAGGAGTGCCCTTAAATTTGGCCGGCTACGATTTGGCCTCAAAACGATTTTGGGAGTATCCTTTACGCCCTCGATTTAGCGGAGTTATCAGGCATGACCCCAGACGAAAAGAAGCAGGCCGTAGCAGAAGCGGCGCTGGAATACATTGAAAGTGGTTCGATTATAGGCGTGGGTACGGGGTCCACCGCCAATTTCTTTATCGACGGCTTGGCCCGTATAAAAGCTAAGCTTGATGGCGCCGTGGCCAGTTCCGAGGCTACCGCCAAACGGCTAAAACAAAACGGGATACCGGTGCTGGACCTCAACGCCACCGGCGGCCTTGCCCTGTACGTCGACGGCGCCGATGAATCCAATCGTTATCTTCACTTGATTAAGGGTGGTGGTGGCGCACTGACCCGAGAGAAAATCGTCGCTGCCGCCAGCGAGAAATTCGTCTGCATCGCCGACGACAGCAAATTGGTGGATGTGCTGGGAACCTTCCCCTTGCCTGTCGAGGTCATCCCCCTGGCCCGCAGTTATGTTGCCCGGCAAATCGTGAAACTCGGAGGCACCCCGGTATTGCGGGAGGACTTCACCACCGATAATGGCAACATTATCCTCGATGTCCACAATCTGGAGATCCTCAACCCAGTGGAGATGGAGGAGAGCCTCGACCGCATCGTCGGCCTCGTGACCAATGGCCTGTTTGCCAAACGGCCAGCGGATGTCTTGTTGCTCGGTGGAGACAGTGGTGTGACCAAATTGGACTAGAAACCCTCTAAGTCTCTACCTTTGCGCATGGGAATTAAACGATTCAAAATCATTCTCCTACTGACAATTGGAACCTTAGTGGCCTGCGAGCCCAACATAGACGGCACACAGAACACACGGGTTACTCAAAACAGTACTCCGAAAAAGCCTGCTTTACCAAAGACAAGTCCCCCTACCCTAGAGACTGGGTCGCCCAATACAGGAATAAATGATAATACCCCGTCACAACTTGCGCTACTTCAACACGGCGAATATGAACAAGCGGTTGAACTCTATAACCAGGCCTATTCCAGTAGTAATGCGATTCTTGCCAAAACCTTACATGGCCAGATATTCAGTTTTGCAGACCATCTGATACGCGACAAAAAATACGACAATGCGGCAAGCTTACTTGCAGTATATAACGCCGCATTTATTCAGGACGTGGATGCACTGTCTTATCTGGCTAAAGTGCAAAACACCCTGGCCCAATACAGCAAGGAAATAGAGACACTCTATCAAGCAATTTATTTAGAACATCGCGAGCAACAACGCCAAGAGTTGCGCCAGAGACTGGACAATGCCGTCACCACACAAGCCATTGCAATCAAGAGTCGGCAAGGTAACCACGCGGTTGTGGCTTTCTATGAGGCCCTGAATCAACGCGAACCCAACCATTCCCTTTATATAGTCAAACTGGCCGAGGCCTATCTCATAACAGACCGTTATCAAGAGGCCCTGCACATCCTTTCCAATAGCGCCTTAGACGAAAAATGGCAGATTGCGGGCAGCCATCTACGGGCAACGGCAGAAAAACTACGCGACTCACAAGATAACAACCCCTTGACAATCCCGTTAATCCCCTACGGCAATGGTTTTGCAGTCAATGCCATTGTGGATGGCCGCTATTCCATAAGGCTATTGATCGATACCGGCGCCACCATGACAGTAATTCGCCCAAGCCTCACGGAGTTAATTAATACGCCCACGCCTCAACGTAGCACCGTCTTTCAAACTGCAAATGGATCGGTAGCGCATCAATAATAAAACTAGACTCATTGAGCCTGGGTGATGCGGAGGTTAAAAACCTGGAGGTGGCGGTGATGCCGCTACCGGAGCTGGGTAAATTCGATGGTCTTCTGGGCATGAACTATCTGCGGCACTACCGTTTCACCCTAAGCCAAAAAGAACGCCTCCTGCGCTTGTCAAAGTAACGTATTGA
>DRJZ01000124.1 GCA_011052015.1 Acidiferrobacteraceae bacterium
CAGGTCCGCCAGGTCGGCCTTTTGTAATAGTTCGGGGACGCTGCGCAGCACCAGGGTATCGCTGCCCATGGATTCGATGTCGAAGCCCAATTCTCTAAATAGTTTACTATGCTCTTCCAGCAACCGAACTTCGGCCTCGGTGACGATTAGGGTGATAGGAACCAGCAGGGGTTGGGCGGCCTGGGTTTGCTGTGCCAGGGTTTCTTTTAATGCCTCATAGGTGATCCGTTCGTGGGCGGCGTGCATGTCTACCAGCACCAGGCCTTTTTCATTTTGCGCCAGGATATAGACGCCGTGTAGCTGGCCCAGGGCGTAACCCAGGGGTGGGGCCTCGCCTTCCGCTACCGTGGGCGCATTCGGCTGTGGCGCTTGTGCCGCCGGATCGCCGTGCAGTTCCTTATAGGCCTCGATTCGTTCGTTGACCTGCAAGGGCACGGACTGTTGTTGACCATGGAAATAGGAAGGCGTGGTGGCGATACTCGCCCGTTGGGGCAAGCTGGATTCCACACTGCCCGCCTGGGTCTTGGCCAACACCTCCTTTAAACTGCGTAACACAAAATCGTGTACCGAACGGCCATCACGAAAACGCACTTCTTGTTTTGCCGGATGCACGTTCACATCCACCTCTGCGGGATCAATCTGGAGATACAAGACAAAGGCAGGGTGACGACCGTGATACAACACATCCGCATAGGCCTGACGGATAGCGTGAGCCACGGTCTTGTCTTTGACCATGCGTCCGTTGACAAAAAAGTATTGCATGTCCCGCTGACTGCGAGAGAAGGTCGGCAGGCTGAGCCATCCCCACAATTGCAGACGACCCGCTTGGGTGTTGAAGCGCAGACTCGCGGCAAGAAAATCTTTACCAAACAACAGACTCACACGCCGGTCTTGTAAGGATTCCGAGGGCGCAGGTTTGAGATCATGAACCTTGCGACCGTTGTGTTGCAGGCTAAAACCGCAATCAAAACGGCTCAGGGCCAGCCGCCGCACCACCTCGTCAAGATAGCGAAATTCGGTGGTGTCTTTGCGCAGAAACTTACGCCGCACCGGGGTATTGAAAAACAGACTCTCTACTTCTACGCGGGTACCGGGGTTGTGGGCCGCCGGTTCGGGGGCCGCAACAGTGTCGCCACCTTGGCAACGGATGCGCCAACCGTGGTCGTCTGTGGTGTTGCGTGATGTCAGATTAAAGCGCGACACCGAGGCGATGCTGGGCAGGGCCTCACCCCGAAAACCCATACTGCGCACCTGCATCAAGTCGTCGAGGCTGGTGATCTTGCTGGTGGCATGGCGTTCCAGGGCCAGAGCCACATCGGCCTCGCCCATCCCCTGGCCATTGTCACTCACCACGATGCGCTTGATGCCGCCGCGCTCTATTTCGATGTCTATTTGCGTGGCCTGGGCGTCTAGTGCATTTTCGAGCAGCTCCTTCAACGCCGATGCCGGTCGTTCGACTACCTCACCGGCAGCGATCTGATTGATCAGATTGGAGTCGAGGACATGGATGCGGCTATCCAAGGTATCAGCCCCCCTTTCGGCCTGCCGGTATACGCAAACGTTTTCCAATGCGGACGATATGACCGGTGATACCGTTGGCCTTGCGTAGGGCTTTGAGCGTGATGCCATACTGCACCGCGATCTCCGATAAGGTATCGCCCCGCTTGACGATGTGCTGTCGCTGTTTGCCCTTTTTGCCAACCCTCTTTTTGATTTTCTTTTTGGGCTTTTTTGCAACCATAATCTTTTTGATCTTGCCCTTTACGGCATAGCGTTTAATGCCTCGAAAAATGGAATGGGCGATGTGTCTTTGTTCTGTCGCACTGCGTAAACGTTTTTCATCTTTAGGATTAGAGATGAATGCAGTCTCCACCAGGATCGACGGCATATCCGGGGTCTTAAGCACCGCGAAACCGGCCTGCTCTACGTTGGGAAGGTGTATGGGACCTGAACGTTTTAAGGTGCGCAGCATATCATTCCCGAATTCAAGACTATCGGAAATGGTTTGGGTCATCGCTAGATCGAGCAAAAGTCTGGCCAGATCGTCATCCTTGTCACTCAAGCGTACACCACCGAACAGGTCTGCGGCATTCTCTTTGTCCGCCAGAATTTTGGCCTGGGAACTGGTCGCCCCCCGCTGCGATAAGGCATAGACCGATGCCCCCCGTACCCCACGTTTGGGAAAGTAGTCAGCATGAATGGAAACAAACAAATCCGCGTGGTGACGACGTGCCTTGGTGGTACGCTTGTACAGGCTTATGTAGTAATCGCCGTTACGGATCATGACCGCACGCATTCCGGGCTCGGCATTGATGTAGCCCTTCAAATACCGGGCGATCTTCAGCACTGCTTCCTTTTCCACGGTGCCGCGATGACCTACTGCGCCAAAGTCATCCCCACCGTGACCGGCATCCACAGCGACGATTAACGTACCGTGAGTCTTGTGCGGTGGCTTGGGTATGAGCTTGGGTCGGCGCTTGGCTTTGGGATAGAGATCAATTACCAAACGATGCCCGTAACGCTTGTTGGGTTTTAGCACAAAGGTTTTGGGCCGCACCTCTTTGTGCAAATCAAGCACGATGCGCAGCGTCTTGCCATCGGGACGCCCACTGCGCACACCGCGCAAGATGGCGTCTTGCTTGGCGTCCACCTTGGGCAGTTCACTGCGTAACACCGCATTTTCCATATCGATAACGATGCGATGGGGGTCACTCAAGCTAAATAAGCGGTGCGTGATCGGGCGGCTCAGGTCGAACACTAAACGGGTATGATCCGGGGCGCGCCACATGCGCAAGTTCTTGACCGCCACCTGAGCATAACCCAGCAGCGGGAAGGCAACTAAACCAAGAATCGAAACAGTGCGTAACAACTTCATGAAAGCTTTTCCAACAACGCCGACCCCACCGGGCTCAGTGCGCGAAACTCCATCCGGCGTCTATTTTTTTCGTGTCCTATGGACACCTTCAGGTCAGGGGCCGGAAGGCGCCCGGCCGCGCGTTCGGGCCATTCTACTAAGCACACACTACGACCGTCCAGATAATCCCGAATACCAATGATCTCCAACTCTTGGGAATCCCGTAGGCGGTACAGATCAAAGTGATAGACCGTTAAGCCACCGGCCTTGTAACTTTCCACTAGGGTATAGGTGGGGCTCTTGACCGCGGCCTCATAGCCCAGCCCCCGCAACAGGGCCCGCACAAAGGTGGTCTTACCGGCGCCCAGTTCACCACTTAAAAAAATGAGTTGGCCTGCCGCCAAACCGGTAGCCAAATGCGCACCCAGGCCCATTACGCCGTCCTCGTCTATGGCGTTGATCGTGATGGATTTCACTCGGGATGGAAATTGACCAGTGTGCGCAATAGCGGAAGTAAATCAGTGGCCATCAAACCAATCTCACCCTGTTCCTGGGCGGCGATGTCTGCGGCCTGGGCGTGCAACCACACACCCAACTCAGCGGCACGCCGCAGGGATACACCTTGAGCGATGAGAGCGGCAATCACCCCGGTGAGCACGTCCCCCATGCCGGCAGTGGCCATACCAGGATTACCGCGATCACAGAGGGCGATGACTTCGCTGGCTGAGGCCACCAGACTCCCTGCGCCTTTGAGTACGCACACACCTCCATAGCGATGGACAATCTCGCGCACCGCAGCAAATCGGTCGGACTGCACCTCTTGGGTGTGGCAGGCGAGAAGCCGTGCCGCCTCTTTAGGGTGCGGGGTCAAAACCCAATCATCTTGCCGTATGGGATCCCGGGCAAGGTGATAGAGTCCATCTGCATCCACCACCTTGGTCTGGTCGCTGTCCATAGCCAGATCCCACAAACGCTGCCCCCAATCGTTGCGGCCCAGACCAGGACCCACCGCCAATACCCGGCCTCGTTGTAGAAGCGCCTCAAACACCTTGCCCTCTTCGACCCCATGGACCATGAGTTCGGGGCACCCCGCGCTGATCTGGGGGCTGTGATGGGCTCGTGTGGCCACGGTGACCAGCCCAGCTCCGATTCGATAGGCCGCCATACCCGTCATTTGCACCGATCCTGGCATACCCAAATCACCCCCAACGACTATCACATGGCCCGCATCCCCCTTGTGGGCATGGCGCCGCCGCTGCGGATTCGATACCGCAAGACTGCGCACAGTCATGCGTCTCACCTGTGTCGGCACGCGGTCAAAGACCCAGGCTGGTACCTCCAGGTCCGAAAACACCACCCGGCCACAGTACTCGCTGGCAACCCCGGTAAACATACCCCGTTTCAGGCCGACAAAACTGACGGTTGTGTGCGCCTTGATAGCCACACCCAAACGCTCGCCGGTATCAGCATTAAGACCCGATGGCACATCCAGCGCCAACACCGGTTTTCCCAGGGTATTGGTCCACTCGATCACCGCCCGCCACTCCCCGCTAACCGCTCTTAACAGGCCAGTGCCAAAAATGGCGTCCACCACCACGTCGGCCTGGTCGAAAAACGGCTCCTCCATCCCGCTCATGGCAACACCAAAGGCTGTGGCCTGATCACAGGCCAGTCTGGCATCATGGGTCTTGGGTTCATCCAGTCTAATCACGTGGGCGGTCATCCCCGCCTGACAGCAGAGTTGAGCGAGCACATAGCCATCGCCGCCATTGTTTCCGCGACCGCACATGACTACGAAGTGTTTGGCCCGTGGCCATTGTCGCCGCAGGCAGTGAAAGGCGGCCGCACCAGCCCGCCGCATCAATACACCACCGTCCAGTTCTGCCTCAGTCATGGCGATGTGATCCAGTTCCTGGCACTGGGCTGTGGTATAGAGGAATTGAGGAAGGCCACTCATGACCGCTATCATAGGGCCTGATGCTACGAACACGAAATCCAAGCCTTGATACCGATCCATTGGCCCAACGCATTAAACAGTGGGCCAATGCGCTGGGATTCCAGCGGGTGGGAATCAGCGATACCCAATTGCCCGCAGCCGAAACCCACCTTCAGCGTTGGTTAGGCCGGGGGATGCACGGGGAGATGGACTATATGGCCCGTCATGGCTCGCGTCGTAGCCGACCGGCGGAATTGGTGCCTGGCACACTGCGCATCATTTCCGTGGCCATGGACTACCTCACCCAGGGCGCCGACCCAAAAAAAATACTTGCCGATCATAATCGTGCCTATATCTCCCGCTATGCCTTAGGCAGGGATTATCACAAATTGCTGCGCAAACGACTACAACAATTGGCCAGCCGCATTGAAGCGCATATCGGACCCTTCGGCTACCGTGTCTTTTGCGACAGCGCTCCGGTACTGGAGAAGGCCCTGGCGGAAAAGGCTGGCCTCGGTTGGATTGGCAAGCATAGCAACCTGTTGAACCGTAAGAACGGGTCCTGGTTCTTCCTCGGTGAACTGTACACCGACCTGCCCTTACCCACGGACGCCCCGGCGGATAACCACTGCGGCACTTGCCACATCTGCCTCAATGCCTGCCCCACTGACGCCATCATCGCTCCCTATCAGGTCGATGCCCGGCGTTGCATCTCTTATCTCACCATAGAATTGCATGGGCCTATCCCGGTTACACTGCGTCCTTTGCTGGGCAACCGCATCTACGGTTGCGATGATTGTCAGTTGGTTTGCCCCTGGAATCGATTCGCTAAATTGAGCGCGGAGCCCGATTTTGCGTCACGCCACGACCTGGATGACACAAAATTGGTAGAACTATTCAACTGGGACGAGAAAGAATTTTTAAACCGCACCGAGGGCAGTGCGATCAGACGTATCGGTCACCTGCGCTGGTTACGCAACATCGCCGTGGCCCTGGGAAATGGGCGAGATAAGGATGGCAGCAACACGACTGCGAGTCGAGATGCCCTGCTACGGCGGCGGGACCACCCATCGGAGTTGGTCCGCGAGCATGTGGACTGGGCCTTAAAACACAGGACAAGACCAAACCCGATCATTGTATAAATTCAGCTACAACGGGTCTGTGGCGCCCAAACTTCAGGTGGCGCTTCCCTCGTATTGCGCTTATTCACCACAGAGTTTCTTATGCCGCT
This sequence comes from Acidiferrobacteraceae bacterium, assembly GCA_011052015.1. GTDB lineage: Bacteria > Pseudomonadota > Gammaproteobacteria > HyVt-429 > HyVt-429 > HyVt-429. Next base: position 6,022 of record DRJZ01000124.1, read on the forward strand.
GCGCGGCCGCAGATCTACAAGTGACAAGATTCTAAGCTAGCATATAAATCAATGACTTAG
>DRJZ01000125.1 GCA_011052015.1 Acidiferrobacteraceae bacterium
TCAATAGTAGATTTACGGTATAAAACAAACGATATTCTGAAAGCACTTGATCGAAATGAAAGTGTCACTGTTCTGTATCACGGGAAAATAAAAGGCGTGATTAAACCTGCTAGGGAAAAGACGGTATCAAAAATAAAAGATCATCCTTTCTTTGGTATGACTGATGATTCTAAAGAAACGGTATTGGAAGAACTCGCCAACCTAAGAAAGCCCCGACATGATTTATGATACGGATATTTTAATTTGGGTTCAGCGGGGAAATGAAAAAGCCGCGAAGTTGATTGAAAAGGATGATGATAAATATCTCTCTATTCAGAGTTATATGGAGTTACTTCAAGGTGCAAAGAATAAAACACACCATAAATACGTAAAAGATTTTATTAGTGAATTCGAGTTTGCCATATTACCGCTTACTGAAAATATAGGGCATAGAGCACTAATATATGTTGAAGAGTATGCATTATCTTCAAATATGAGGGCGGGTGATGCAATCATTGCTGCAACGGCAATAGAAAATAATCTCATGTTGGTTTCTAGTAATGTAAAGCATTTTAAGGCAGTGAAAGAGTTACAGTTGAAAGCATTCAAACCATGATGCAGCACATAACAAACTCATCCAGCGGGACTTTCAGAAGGTTCACGATTTTTTGCAAAGAACGCAAAAATCGCGCCCCTTCTGAAAGCCCCTGATGAGGGCGTTAAATAGCATAGGGGCATGTGATGATAGATCATATCAGCACATACACGACAGATTATGTAAAGACTAAGAATTTCTATGAAAAGGCGTTTTCTGCCCTCGGTTATTCGTTACAAACAGAATTTGTTGCTGAATGGAATAAAGAGTTTCCAACTCGGCGTATTTGTGCATTTGGCCTAGATCGTAAGCCTATATTCTGGGTCATCGAAACGAAAGAAAAGTACACACCCCGACATGTTGCTTTCACGGCTAAAACTCGTGCTGATGTGGACGCATTCTACAATCAAGCAATTGAAAATGGCGGTGTAGATAACGGTAAGCCCGGTTTGCGCCCGATATATCATGAGAATTACTATGGGGCGTTTGCTATCGATCCCGATGGCAACAATGTGGAAGCAGTATGTCACACTCCTGAGTAGGCCATTTATTAACGAGAGATATTATGCCGTAATATAGTGACTTCGGGCACAACCCCATCGTAGCTGTTACACATGCCCAACTGTTAGAGCGCAGGAATAAATCCTATGACACGGAATGAAATCAAAAAATTTCAAGACATACCTAATGTTGGCAAAGCTTTTGAAAAATATTTCATTCTTTTAGGAATAAAGGAACCAATAGAGTTGATAGGCAAGGATCCCTATCAAATATATAGTGATCTTTGCAATGTCACATGCCGCCGGCATGATCCATGTGTCATTGATGTATTTATTTCAGCTGTAAGGTACATGGAAGGTGGTCCACCTAAAAAATGGTGGGAGTACACCAAAGAGCGTAAGGAAAAACTGGGCAAGAATTAATGCGCCCTAACACGTTCGTTTCGGTCACTGAAATGCTCCTGGCGTTGCACTCCTTACGCAAACGTTACAACCCGTTTCTCACAGAAGCTAAACTGCCGCTACCAGCGACCCTGAATGTTGATCCTGCTAAATATTAGCAGGGTATTGTGGTTCTTGTCCCCAGCCGCGTAGAATACGCCGCCACTTGGCAATCTTACCCATAACCCCTAGCCACCTGTGCCTATACTCACCCTCAACGATGTCTCCCTGGCCTATGGCCATCAACCCCTGTTAGACAAGGTCAATTTCCAGGTCGATCGGGGCGAACGGGTGTGTCTGATCGGCCGCAATGGCACCGGCAAGTCCACCCTGTTTCGTGTCCTGAGCAACACCGCCGCGCCGGATGACGGTGAGATATGGCGTAAAGACCCCCTCAAGATTTCCTATCTGGAACAAGAGGTGCCCGGCGATGAGACCCACACCATCTACGAAGTGGTGGCGGCGGGATTGGGCGAATTGGGTGAACTGCTAGCCGCATACCACAACACGGTACACCATGTGGCTGAATGCCGGACCGGAGCCATGGATACCCTTGGCGACCTGCAACATCGCATTGAAGTCATAGACGGCTGGAATGTAGGTCAAAAAGTAGACTCGGTTCTGAGTCGGCTATCTCTGCCGGCAGACAAACCCATCGCCGATTGTTCCGGTGGCATTCGCCGACGGGTCATGTTGGCCCAGGCATTGGTCAACGAACCCGATCTGCTGCTATTGGACGAGCCTACCAACCATATGGATATCGCCGCCATTACTTGGCTGGAGGAATTTCTGCTGGGCTTTAAAGGCGCATTGATTTTTATTACCCATGATCGAACTTTTTTGAAACATCTTGCCACCCGGATCATTGAACTTGACCGTGGCATCCTGACCTCCTTTCCCGGCAACTATGAATATTATCTGAACAAGAAAGAAGAGTTGTTGCAAATCGAGACCCGGGCCAATGCCAAATTCGACAAAAAACTGGCCGAGTACGAAGTCTGGGTACGCAAAGGGATCAAGGCGCGGCGTACCCGCAACGAAGGCCGGGTGCGGGAACTCCAGGCCATGCGCAAGCTACACAGCCAGCGCATCAGCGCACAGGGCAGCGCCAGTTTTAAAATGGACAGTGGCGACCAATCGGGCAAACGGGTGGCCGACCTGCGCGACATTAGTTTTTACTACGCTGACCACTGCGTGATTCGCAATCTTTCCACCCGCGTCATGCGTGGTGATCGCATCGGTATCGTCGGTCCCAACGGTTCGGGAAAATCCACCCTGCTCAAACTTATTCTCGGCGAACTGCAACCAGATTCGGGCCAGGTGATTATGGGCACACACCTGCAAACAGCCTACTTCGACCAACAACGCGACCAACTGAATCCAGACAAAACCGTGCGCGATAACATCAGTGATGGCAATGACTATATCCCGGTCAAGGGCCGGTCGCGACACGTGGTGAGCTATCTCAAGGACTTTCTGTTTCCACCGGACAGAATCGACTCCCCGGTCAAGTCACTTTCCGGTGGTGAGCGTAACCGTCTGCTACTGGCCCAAATCTTTGCCCAACCGGCCAATATGCTGGTGTTGGATGAACCCACCAATGACCTTGACGTAGACACCCTGGAACTATTGGAAGATCTCCTTGGGGACTACGATGGCACCTTGTTGCTGGTTAGTCACGACCGGACCTTTCTCGATAATGTGGTCACCAGTACCCTGGTGTTTGAGGGTGATGGCCAGGTGGGTGAATACGTCGGCGGTTATGAAGACTGGATTCGACAACGACGCAAACCCGGACAGTACTCTGGTAATCGCGCTGAAAAAAATCCAGGAATGTCTCCGCAGAGTAAAAATCAAAATCTACCGGTCGGCAAAAAGAAAACACTAGGTTATAAGGAGAAACATGAACTAGGGGCCCTGCCCGGTAAAATTGAAACCCTGGAGCAAGAACAGAAACAACTGACCCAGGCCGTAGGTCAAGCGGGATTTTATCAGCAAGACAGCGATTCCATAAACCATACCCTGGCACGCCTCAAGCAGTTGGATACAGACCTGGAGAAGACCTATGCGCGTTGGGAAGAATTGGATGACAAAACAGCCTGACACATGATAGCCTCACGACTAAAGGGGACAGCATAATCAGACTCACTGACTGCAACCAGCCAGCAATTCTCATTATGACATTTCCTTCACCAAGAACCGTCATTCCCGCGAAGGCGGGAATCCAGAAAACAGCAGGTTGCATGCGTTTAGCTCTCTGGATCCCCGGGTCAAGCCCGAGGATGACGCCATAATTAGAATTGCTGGCAACCAGCACGCCTATGGAAAAATAAATGTATATGGGTTACCGTGCCCATAGGCATATTCAAAGTTCGAACTATAGTTTTGGTGAATATAGAATGTGAACAGAAAACCTGCACGTTTCATCAGCCGCCTTACCCAAGACACCTTGGCGCTGGTATTGGCAGGAGGCCGCGGCAGCCGTTTAGGATTGCTCACCGATTGGCGCACCAAACCGGCAGTTCCCTTTGCCGGCAAATTCCGCATCATTGATTTTGCCCTATCCAACTGTATGAATTCCGGCATACGCCGGATCTGTATACTGACTCAATACAAATCCCACTCCCTGATCCAACACATCCTGCAGGGTTGGAACCACTTGAATGCAGGACAAGGTGGGTTCATCGATGTAGTACCGGCGCAGCAATGGGTGGATGAAGATTCCTGGTATTTGGGCACGGCCGATGCTGTCTACCAAACAAGCGATATCATCGAGAGTTATGAACCCAAGTATGTATTGATCCTGGCCGGGGATCACGTCTACCACATGGATTACGGTGAGATGCTGGCCGACCATGTGAAGACCGGCGCCAACTTTACCATCGCCTGTAATACCGTACGGCGTGAAGATGCCAGCCCATTCGGAGTCATGCAGGTCGATGAATCGTTACGGGTCATTGATTTTGAAGAGAAACCCGCAGAACCAAAACCCTTACCCTCCGCTGCGGACACGTCCTTGATCAGCATGGGCATCTATGTCTTTTCCCTCGACTACCTCCAGGCACAACTAAACCGGGATGCTGCCGATGAGCGTTCCAGCCACGATTTTGGCAAAGACATCATCCCCTACACCTTACAACAAAATCACCATGTACAGGCCTATCGCTTTCACAGCCCCAACCGGGAGGACACACATTACTGGCGTGATGTGGGCACCATTGATGCCTATTACCAGGCCAACATGGAGATTATCTCACCGGAGCCTCCATTAGATATTTACGATCCCAACTGGCCGGTCTATACCCATCAGCCCCAACTACCCCCCGCCCATTTTATCGGCAACAGCCGCGCCTGCACATTACGCAATTCCATGGCAAGCGGAGGTTGTGTTATCGAAAAATCATCGCTGTATGACTCGATGCTCTTTTCCCTGGTCAAAGTGCATGACGGCTGCGCATTGCAGGGGGTACTGGCCCTGCCAGGCTGTGAGATCGGCGCCGGATCACGGTTAACAAATGTCCTGCTCGACAATCAATGCCAGGTGCCGGAGGGTACTATCATAGGCGAGAACCACACTGAGGATGCCAAACATTTCCATATCACGGAAGACGGCATCGTCGTGGTCAATCGCGAGATGCTCGGCCAGGGGGTACACTATATGCCGGGGGTCATGCCCGAGCTAACGAGGACATAGTGCTATACCCTGCCCGCGAGGTAGTCACGTATCCGCCCTCCAGCATTCAATTCGGGCATGTCTTCGTCCCTGGCATGAACGGCACCGGCGCCCGTGGCGATAATGGACAAGTATCCCTCCGCTGTTTTCGTCCAGGTATAGGTCTCGATGACCCGTCGACGCCCTTTCTCGGCCAGCAAAGGGGCGTTCGCCAGGGCCTCGACTAATCCACGGGCAATATCCGAAGGCTCGTAGGGATCAACCAGTACACCCGAACCGTCCTCAAAGATCTCCGAGGGGCCACCGTTCTGGGTCGCCACACACACCAGGCCACATGCGGCGGCCTCAATAGGCGCCAACCCAAAAGGTTCGTAGAATGCCGTCAAAGCGAAGACCGACCTCAGTTGCGCAAAATAACGGTAGGTGGCAGCCAATTCCCGTTGTGACTGAAGGTTGAGAAATACCACCTTGTCCTTAATGCCGGCATCGACAATGGTGTCAAGGATTGGTCTCAACACCACCTGCTCACTCAAAGACAACTTATCTATTTCGGCATAGGGATCGTCGACACCGCGAATACAGATCGCCAGACTACTTTGCTCTCGAAGTATTCTGGATTCCACGTAGGCCTTTACCACGCCAATAATATTTTTCTTTTCGTCCAACCGACTGGAGACAATCACCCAGGGGCCTGACCGTTCTTCTAATTTCGCATCCAATCTTTTTCGGGTATCTGCATCCTGTTCGCTTTCCTGATGGTTAAAGATTTTGAGATTAACCCCGGGCGGTACAACCGAAAATTGGCCTGTTGACTGTACATCAACGGCATCCTTATAGAGAGGATGACTGTATTGTTCATCTCGCTCCTGGCTGGTCGATGTGACAATCCGGAAGGCCCGGCTCATGGCCAACCGCTCGGCTTCAATACGTCTTGAAAAGCAGTATCGTTGCTCCATGTCGTCTGCGTTATCAATCGACATGCCCAGCTTATCGAGTTTCTGTGCGCCCAGAGAGTGGCCGGTAAACGTATAACCGATACCGGTCAGGCTCTTGAGCAAGGCCGCGCAGTAGCCCCCGTCGGCATAATGCCCTGTAGCAAACTCGGGGAGCCGGTTTCCATAAAATTCGACCAGGTTACCAACAAATTCATCCAGGTATGGCCAGAGATGCTCTTTGGCTAGAAACTGTGGTCCACCGCATGGAAGACGAAGTATACGGAGATGTTTTTCGTAACCAGGATAATAATCAATCTGCGCAGCAAACTCCGGCCACCCGGGGTCCTCGATCTGGCGGGTGACGATATCAACCTGGTGCCCATACTCGACCATCGCCATAGCCAGTTCCTTCACATAAACAAGTTGCCCGCCAAAATCGGGATGTTCAGTCAGGTGCGAATCAGCGGCGTCGAAATTCCCCTGAGGATTAATAAAAATTATATGCATAGATGATCCTGCCTGACACGGTGTGCCCTCTAAAATATCAAGCGACTTCAGAAACTGAGTAATCCTTGTTAAGGACGATATCTGCCCTGCTTTTATGGGAGGAAATAATGCCGTGCTCAATGGTCAGCACCTTATCAATAAAGGGATCGAGTTCTGACTTGTGGCGGCTCCGTTTCTCACGGTGTGCGCGAGTATCCAGATAGCTACGATCAATAAAAATCCGAGCATTAACAGTATTAAGTAAAGACGTATAGGTGCCCTCTGCAATAGCGACCTGGGCATGATGGGTACCAAGCACCTCACTGGTCACCCGGTCTTCATCATAGATCACCAGGGGCTTGTCAATCTCCACCTTGCCATCCAAAAACATCTGTAAGCTCTCATCCAAGAGGTCCAGTTTCACTTCCTGAGGGCCAACCCAACTGATATCTTCCCTCCGGGTCTTGTCATTGGTCTTGGGGGGGTAGACAAAATAATCATCCTGCTGGAATATGACGCTGCTGATACCACTGTGTTGCAGGACATCGGCAATGGCCGTGGCCATCTCTGACTTTCCACTGCCCGATTCACCGGCCACGGAGATGACATATCGTCCACCACTTCCCTTGATGCGGGATAGGATGATCGGAGCAATCGCCTCCGCAGCCCGTCTGTGATGGGCCTCGACAATGATGGTGTCACCTTGCATATTTTTGTACCTATGGCAGTGTGTTATGGGATACCATCGCGCCTGGTTATACCACGGCACCGATGGTTATCTATTCGATACAGATATAACGAGATTTAATGAACGAAAAAATCGCCCATAACGTAATGCCAATGATGCCACAGAACTACGACGATGTCTGGCAAGACCTCAATGATCATTTGAATGCTATAAGACAGGATGCAGGGAACCTGGATGCCGTTTTCCGGGCGCTGGATCTGCATCAACACAAAACCGGTTTTATCAAAGACCGCTTTGAGGAGATCGCACGATTCAAATTCTATCATCCACAGGACCCATCCCGTTTCCTGCGCGTGCAATTTAATCCAAAACGCGCCCTGCGCTTAAAAGGTATCGGGATAAAAATCCCACCACCCAATATTTCCATCACAAATAATGGCTGCTATCTCTGCCGCGATAACATTGCCTGGCAACAGCAAGGCGCCGAACTCGGTTACGATATGGAGATAAATGGATCTCGCTATGTGGCATGGATGAATCCCTTTCCCTTGCTGCCGACACATGTGGTCGTCTCGTCAACCGAACACAGGACACAGGAATGGATACACCACCGGGATGGTGGGCTTGAGGTGTCTGAGATCTTGAACACCCTTGTCACACTGTCGGCCCAGGCACCCGGATATATCGGTTTTTATAATGGTGTCGGCGCCGGCGCTTCCATCCCCGAACATATGCATATTCATTTTTGTCAACGGCCGGATGATGACCCGCTGTTTCCGCTCGAACTTGTACAGGTCAATTTCTCCCGGGACACCAGTGGGGCCGGACTTGTAGAAAATTATCCACTGGCCGTTGCCGTATGGCGTGGCACAACATCAGACGTCCTTAAAACCGCAACCGAGTGGCTTTCAGAATGGGCGCAGCGAAATCAACCACGATTAGCCAACATGACCGCCAACTTTATTGCCACAACGGACCCGGATACGGATCAATCCTCTTTGTACTTTGCGCCGAGAGAACGCAACAGGATATGGCGTGGAGGAATATCTGACCTGATCGGCGGGCTGGAGGTAATGGGTGAATTTGTATACACCATCAAGGAAGAAAAGGTGCACCTTGAGGGGGGCATCGTCGATTACTTTACACTGGAAAAGATACTGACCGATATACACACCCCCTTGTACGGGTAAATTCGCTCAAAGGGACTGGTTTTTAACACACTAAAGCATTAACGATAATGTGAGAATAATGCCGTGACCCAGGGCCGCCAGAATAGTGAGAATGATGGCTGGCGCGAGTTGCTGGGGAGAGTCGGCATGGCGCAACAGCATGATCGCAGCCGCAATACTCAGTATTCCGGGAGTCAGGGACCACCAGGCCACAAAAGGCAGTCGTGACATCAGCAGCATAACCAGAACCGCCCCATAGGCAACCAACGCCAACAAGACATAGACCCAACGCGCCGCCTGGGGTCCAAGGCGCACCACCCAATGATTTTTTCCGGCACCGGCATCGGCAACACGATCCGGAAACTGGGCAATGAAAAGGATATTGGTGACGAGCAGGGCGTAGGGCACAGCCAACATCAGCGTCTGCCCACCGAATACCCCGCGCTGCACGTAATCGGCGCCCACAGGGATGAGCACACCGAACCCCAGGGCCACGCTGATCTCACCCAGGCCCCGGCTATTCAGACTCAGGGGCGGCGCACTATAGGCCCAACCCAACAACAAGCCCACGGCACCTATCACCCATAGACCCGGTCGATCTTGAAGTGCCAACCCCATGCCGATCAATGCCGCGACCGCGATCAAACCCAAGCCGAAGTGCAGACAGTGCTGCAGACTAAAAACACCGTTCTGGATAAAGCGGCTCCCCCCGGTAAAGGGATAGAGACGCTGGGTATTATTCTCATCCGTACCGTTGACGGCGTCATAGTAATCATTGAGCACATTGACCCCGGCATGAACCAGCACCACCGCAACCAAGGTCAACACGGCCAACATAATATTGACGCTGTTACCACTCACGTGGGTACCCGACCAACCAATACCGCAAGCAACAGCACTGACCAATAAAAAGGGTGGGCGCGTCGCCAACAGGTGACGCAAGACAGGATTACGAAGACTTTGTGGGGTGGGTTCCGCGACCATGCTGCATGCACCTTGAAGTTAGCTTCAAACCATATTCGCAAGTAACGCCATTACATGGCAAGGTGTATTTGTGATCGAACTATTCGGATTAGCGTAGCGGACTAAGCGTCTGACCACAATGACGGCAATGGTACGAGACCCGATTGGCCACAATCTGGTTATGACGCCGGGTGCTCAGGGGGTGGGTCCGGCAAGCACACTGATAATCGTGACGCCGCTGGGTGCGTACCGGTATACCCGTCAGATCGAACGAACAGGTTACCCGGGCATCGGCACCGAGATCTGCCATCAAGGCCTTCCACTCCGGCCCATGGGGCCGCACCCGGCCCAACCCATAGACCTGGTGAATAATATAGTGGGCCACCTCGTGGGGCACGGTGGCCACCAGATTCTCGGGGAAGTATTTGGCGAACAGGTAGGGATTATAACGAATACACCGTCGGCGACCGACTACCCTATACATGCCGGCGGTACGACCGCGAAGATCAAACTGGATCGGGACGGGTTTAAACTGACGTTGCAAAAGTTCACTGGCGCGATGAATATACTGGACAGTGGAATCAACGACCTGTTGCTGTTGATCCTTGTCGATGGGAGTTATATCACTCATTAGTCGGGGTCGATATTCTCACGTCATGCCGGACTCGATACGGCATCCAGAATATTTAAGGAGCCTCTGGTTAATACGCTCAACCGCCAAGACGCCAACGACTCCATGGGCGATGAAGCAGTTGCCGAGGTCGCCAAGCTAATAGATTGTTGTTTTTTATAAAGGACAATTCTTGGCATCTTGGCGGCTCAAGTTCAATTGATCAGAATTTCCTTAACATTTCCTGGATTCCGGATAAGCGCAACGCGCTTTCCGGAATGACGAAGGTGCTTGGATGCCGGGTAACACGCAGGAAGGACGAAGGTGTTTGGATGCCGGGTAACGCGCAGGAAGCACAAAGGAAGTTCTGATTCATTCGGGTTTTGTGAGTCCCGCGAAGCCTGTTCCGGGCAACGATCTGGAAGCCGGAATCCAGTAACCGATTACATCACTTCCGCACGCACCGCCCTTTTACGTTCGTGCACTAATAGTAATTTTTTACGCAGACGAATATGGTTGGGCGTCACCTCCACCAGTTCATCGTCATCAATAAACTCCAGGGCCTGCTCCAGGCTAAACCGGGTCGGCGGGGTCAAAACAATATTTTCGTCGGTCCCGGAGGCACGCACGTTGGTCAATTGCTTGCCCTTCAGGGGGTTCACCACCAAATCATTGCCACGGGAATGAATCCCGATCACCATGCCTTCGTAGACCTCTGCACCAGGGCTGATAAATAATTTCCCACGCTCTTGCAGATTAAACAAAGAGAAGCCCAGGGCCTTACCCATGCCATTGGCAATCAACACCCCGTTCATGCGCCGGCCAAAGCTACCCTTCTTGATGGGTGCGTACTCATCGAACACGCTGTACAACAGACCCGTACCCTGGGTAGCGGTCAAGAACTCGGTTCTAAAACCGATTAGCCCCCGGGCAGGCAGGATATATTCGAGCCGCACCCGGCCCTTGCCGTCGGGCGTAATATTTTTCAGGTCACCGCCACGCTCACCGAGGCGTTCAATCACCGCACCCTGGTGTTTGTCTTCGATGTCGATAGTGACCTGCTCAAAGGGTTCCATCATCACCCCATCGATTTCCTTGACGATGACCTCGGGACGAGACACCCCCAACTCATAACCTTCGCGACGCATATTTTCGATCAGAATAGACAGATGCAGTTCACCGCGACCGGACACCTTAAGTTTGTCCGGGTCTTCGGTGTCTTCCACCCGTAACGCCACGTTATGCACCAATTCGCGCATCAGGCGATCACGGATCTGCCTGGAGGTCACATACTTACCGTCTTTACCGGCAAACGGCGAGGTGTTGACTTGAAAGGTCATGGACACGGTGGGCTCATCCACCGACAATGGTGGCAAGGCCTCCACGTTGTCCGGGTGACACAGGGTATCCGAGATGTTGAGTTTATCGAGACCGGTGAAGGCGATGATGTCGCCGGCCTGTGCAGTGTCGACCTCGACCCGCTCCAGACCCAGAAAACCCAACACTTGTAATACGCGGCCATTGCGGGTGGTGCCTTCACTGTCAATAATCGTCACTGCGGTATTGGTTTTGATCTGGCCTCTCTGAATACGGCCAATACCGATCACCCCCACATAGCTGTTGTAGTCCAGGGCGCTCACCTGTAACTGCAAAGGGCCTTCCACATTCACATCCGGTGGGCTTACCTGTTCGATGATGGTCTCAAACAAGGGGGTCATATCGCCGTCACGGTCGTCCGCATCCAGGCTGGCATAACCGTTTAAGGCCGAGGCATAGACCACCGGAAAGTCCAACTGCTCGTCCGTGGCCCCGAGCCGATCAAACAAATCAAAAGTTTGGTCCAGCACCCAATGCGCTCTGGCGCTGGGTCGATCAATTTTGTTGATGACAACAATGGGTTTCAGGCCCAAGGCGAAGGCCTTCTGAGTCACGAAACGGGTCTGGGGCATGGGGCCGTCTACGGCATCTACCAGCAACAACACCGAGTCCACCATGGATAACACCCGTTCCACTTCACCACCAAAATCGGCGTGTCCTGGTGTGTCGACAATATTGATGTGGTGTCCTTTCCAATTTAAGGCCGTATTCTTGGCCAGGATAGTAATGCCCCGCTCACGTTCCAGATCATTGGAGTCCATCACCCGTTCCGGTGCTGCGGCCCGCTCACCCAAGGTGCCGGACTGCTGCAGAAGCTGATCCACCAAGGTGGTCTTGCCATGATCCACATGGGCGATGATGGCGATATTGCGAATTTTGTCGATGCTGTACATCAATCGTACCTTCTAAAGTGGTGCGCTAATAAAACCGTTTCGCTAAATTAATATTTCACCCACATTTAATAGTGGGGCGGCAGCTCATCCGCTACCGACGTTGCCGCTCTGGCAACCAGTTGCCCCATCTCCTCCTTGAGGACACCCAGGGCCCGGGCCAGTCGATCAATCTCATCTTGCTGACGTGTCACTACGTCGTTTAGTGTCTGGAGGGTACCATCCTGGAATGCGATGCGGGTCTCCAGCTCAGTCAGTCGGTCATCCATCTCTCACTCCCCAATCGGAAGATTGAATAGTTTACGCTTTGGAATGGGTCGCTTGCAGTCCTGCTCACCAGCAGCGATCCTGCAATAAAACTGGGGGGATGGGCCAGGCAGGTGGGCGCCAGGGAAATCGCTGTGGGCCAAATCACACCTCGGTGCATACCCTGAAAGTGGGCGGGATTATACAGAAAGTTGGGCAAAACAAAATGGCTCCAACCCATTGGAGCCCCAGTCAGGTCTGCTCGACTGATGCTGGACGCATGTTAAATTCAGGGCTTTTTGGGTGACAATATCTTGCGGGACATGAACCCAGGCATCCAGGTTTATCATTCCAGGCTTGCCGGTTTTGTCATTCCGGGCTTGACCCGGAATCCAGGTTTTTTAATATATTTCTGGATGCCGGATCGAGTCCGGAATGACAATAGTAAGTTAGGTGGGGCATTTTGGGGGGAAATCCACTACCATAGCGCCCCTTTTCCTGGCCAACCTGGTCCAACCCTCCAAGCGACCCCATGCAAAACCCTATCCCTGGACAACGCTGCGTCAGTGACGCCGAACCCCAACTCGGCCTGGGCACGGTGGCCGCCTCTGATCTACGCACCGTAACAGTCCATTTTGCCTCCAGCGATGAAACCCGCACCTACGCTAAAAGTACCGCGCCGCTGACCCGGGTGGTCTTCAAACCAGGGGACCAGATTCGCAGTTGTGACGGTTGGTCTTTGACAGTCACCCAACTGAAGGAACAGGACGGCCTGTTAACCTACCTGGGAGAACGGGAAGATGACCACAGCCCCGCCAGCCTGGAGGAAACCGATCTGGATCATTTTATCCAGCTCATCCGGCCCGCAGAGAGATTATTCAGCGGCCAGGTGGATGCGAACAAGTGGTTTGAGTTGCGTTACCACACCCTGCTTCAACTCCACCGGCTTGGCCGTTCCGAGCTAACAGGACTGACTGGTGGCCGCACCCGTTTTATCCCTCACCAACTTTACATCGCCCATGAGGTCGCCAACCGGTTTGCACCCCGGGTGTTACTCGCCGATGAAGTCGGTCTGGGCAAGACCATTGAGGCCGGTCTCATCCTGCAGCAACAACTGCTGACCGAACAGGCACGGCGCGTCCTCATCGTGGTGCCGGAATCTCTACTCCACCAATGGTTGGTGGAAATGTTGCGCCGCTTTAATCTGCGCTTTAGCATCTTTGACGAAGAACGCTGCGCCGCCCTAACTGACAACTCAAATAAGACTGGTGATCCATACGAAGATGGCGATTCCTCCGAACCCGGTGCCGAGGCCCCAAACCCCTTTAACAGCGAACAATTGATCCTCTGCACCCTTGAATTTCTATGCCGGCATGAAACCCGTTTTCAACAGGCACTGACCTGTGACTGGGACTTGCTGGTTGTCGACGAGGCCCATCATCTGCAATGGACCCCCCAAAGCAGCAGCCACCAATACCAATGCATTGAGCAGTTGGCGGCCAAGACCAAAGGGGTCTTGCTGCTCACCGCCACGCCAGAACAATTGGGCAAGGCAGGTCACTTTGCCCGCCTGCGTCTACTCGATCCCCATCGCTTCCCCGACTTTGATAGCTTTGTGAAGGAAGAAGAATCCTATGAGCCCATCGCCAACGCAGTCAGCGCACTACTAGACAACCAGACTCTGGACCAAGACAAGCTGGGCGTTCTATTAGGCAACATCCAGGATCAAATAAGCGCAGAGGAACGCCAAGCAATATTAAATGCACTACAGGACACCACCGGCAAACATTCAGAACAGACCAGACACGATCTCATCGACAAATTATTAGACCATCATGGCACCGGCCGGGTGCTATTTCGTAACACCCGCTCGGCAATTAAAGGTTTTCCCGAACGCACACTCAAGGCCTATCCACTGCCCTTGCCCAAAGCCTATGCTCAGGTATTGGCACAGTTGCAAGAAGCCGGAGTGATCGAAACTCAACTGCTGCTGTGTCCCGAGTTGTTGTACTCATCCGGCGATGGCCACGAGCAGTCACAGTCCCCGTCACACTGGACCACGATCGATCCTCGCGTGCCCTGGCTCAGCGATACACTCGACGACCTTCAGCCGAATAAGGTTTTGGTCATTACCGCCAGCGCTGCCAGTGCCATGGATATTGCCGACGCACTCAAGGCCCGAACCGGACTCCACGCCGCAGTCTTCCATGAAGGCATGTCCATCATCGAGCGTGACCGGGCGGCGGCCTATTTTGCCGACCCCCTGGAAGGTCCTCGGGGCGGCGGTCAAGTATTGATCTGCTCCGAGATCGGCAGCGAAGGGCGCAACTTTCAGTTCGCCCATCACCTGGTGTTGTTCGATCTCCCGCTCAATCCGGATCTACTCGAACAGCGCATCGGCCGCCTGGACCGGATCGGTCAGACCCAGACCATTCAAATTCATGTGCCCTATCTTCTGGGCTGCGCCCAGGAATCCATGTATCAGTGGTACCACCTGGGCCTCAATGCCTTTGAACAAACCTGCCCCACAGGCTACAGCGTCTTCACCCAGACAAAAGACCTGCTCATTGCCGCGCTACATAAATTCGATGATGACAGCGGTGATTTTGCCGCACTGATCGACAAGACCAAACAAATCAACGCCGATCTCAACGCAGCCCTACACCGTGGCCGCGATCGCTTGCTGGAATACAATTCCTGTCGGCCCGAAATCGCCAAGCAATTAATGGAACAGGCCAGAGAAGAAGATCGGGCCTCGGACTTGATGGGCTATCTGGAAAAGATCTTCGACTGCTACGGTATCGACACCGAGTACCACGGCAAGGCCAGCACCGTGATCCATCCCAGCGATCACATGGCTGTACACAGCTTTCCGGGTTTAGGCCCTGAAGGCATGACCCTCACTTGTGACCGCGAAACA
>DRJZ01000126.1 GCA_011052015.1 Acidiferrobacteraceae bacterium
GACATGAGGGCCGTATTGGCTTATTTGCGCAAGCAGTTCGGAAAGTAACGCAACGCCCTGTTGGCAACATCAGGGAATCAAAAAGGGCGGCTGGTCTCAGCCGCCCTTTTTTTGTGTTTTTGTCCTATTAAATCACTGAGGGTGTATTCCCCGTGGTTTGCTGCGTAATCTGTAGTGCGAATTTATTCACACGATGTGTGTAACACATGACCACCGTTGTGTGAATAAATTCGCACCGACTATTAATACCCCGTCCACTTGCGGTGGGGTGGTTTATTAACTTGGAGATTCGCCAAGAGGACGTGCTTGTAAAAATTTTTTATTACACACCATAGTGCGAAGATGTGTTGAATATAGCCATCCAGCCCAAATGGCGTCTCGTTTATGTTGCTAAACTACAACTACCCCTGGAAATATAAGAAGTCAGAAAATTGATGCATATCAGTGAATAATATGGCGCCTAGTCTACAATTAAACTAACAGGTAGATGGGTTACATTGTTACCACATTCCTGTTGTTGTTTAACCACTTAAACGCTGAGGAGTACAGCAAAATGACGATGACAAGAAAAATCTTTTTATCTTCACTTCTTGCTATGGTCGGAACGGTTTGGGTCGGTTCGGCGCAGGCAGTTCCATCTTTTGCAAGAAAGTACGAGAAAAAATGCTCGGCTTGCCACTATGCGTTTCCGCAATTGAACAAGGCGGGGCGTATGTTCAAGGAGGCTGGCTACCGGTTCCCTTCGGATGCTAAGGTCGCACAAAAGATCTCTGATTTTCTGTACTGGGATAAGACTCCACCCGTTTCGGTGGTCTTCGTGGCTCGGCCCTACGATAAAAAAGACAGTGGCGACAGCAAGATTCGCGCTGTGCACGAAGTGGAGCTTTTCTTTGCCGGTGTTATCGGCAAGCAATGGTCGGGCTGGGCGGAGTTTGAGGCCGAAGATGAAAATGACTTTAAGCCGGAACTCGGAAGCGCTACAGTCGGTTATCACCCCAGTAAGGCCTTGAATGTCCAGCTGACTTATGGGCCCTATATGTGGGCAGACCCTTATGGATTTCTGGGCAACCATTTCAGGATGACCCGGGGTAGCGTCGGTGTAATCGACCAGGCCTTTGGTGGCGCCGATGGAGGCGGGAAACTACGTAGCGCCCGGCAGATGGTATCTATTTATGGTCGTCCAACCGACAAGTTCTTCTACAACGTGGGCTACAGTGGTGTGGCCGGTGATGTGGAAGGTGAAAGTCCCAACAACTTCCACGGTCGTCTGGCATTGGATGTAACGCGCAATGTGATGATCGGTGGGTTTGGGCTCAGCGGCCAGGAGGAAACCAGCAAACGGGATTTCAGTCGTGTAGGGCTGGATTTTTCAGCCGATGTCGGTGATGCGCGTATTCAGGGCGCCTATGTTTCTGCCAAGGATGACCGTGTTGGTGGTGTCGGTCAGGATGAGAACAAGGCTTGGTCCCTCCAGGCCATGTATGCTTTCAGGAATGACAAACGTCCCACGTGGGTTCCTGTGGTGCGTCTTGACAGCTACGAGAAGTCCAATGGGACTGAGAGCTATACGGCACTCACTCTCAACTTGACCCACTACTTTACCGAAAATATCAAAGGGTATATTGAGTATTGGGATCAGTTGGATGTGCCAGCCGGCAAGAAGGCTGACAGCCGTATTACCGTACAGGCTGTGGCCGCCTTCTAAAGGTTATCCTCCTGCGTATGGTGCAGATTGGCTGGGTGGGGCATGAGCCCCACCCAGATTTTTCTCACCACGTTTTGTACCAAGTAGTTGCTGGCATGTGGGGAAAACCAATGAAAAACAAATCGTATTTATGGCGTTGTGTGTTAGCCCTCGGCGTTTTGATGCATGCCTTGCCGATGGCATCAATGGCGGTGGACCCTGGGCAACGTACCTTTGAGAAACGCTGCAGTGAATGTCACGAATTACCGGACGCGAATAACCCACCGCCTGAAGGTTGGGGAAAACAGCTAGACTACATGGCGCCCATGGCCGGTTTGAGTGGAAAGGAAAAGAAAGGGGTGCTGTCTTATTTGTTGTCCCATTCCAAGACTGCCGGAAAGGCCGTTGCCATGGCCCAGGACCGAAAGCTGTTTGAGAGCAAATGTAGCCTATGCCATACCCCAGATCGAATTATAGACAAACCGCTAACCGCCAAGTTGCGTCGGCATATTGTGCTACGCATGCAGAAACGGGCCTCGGGCTGGATTACACCCAAAGAGGCTGAGACGATTCTGGCCTACCTGAGCAAGGCGCCTTTTAAAACGAACAAGCAAGGTAAAACCCATCTTTACGAAAAAAAAGTAGTTTCGAGTCCGAGAAAGATTTTTCTTAAGCGTTGCAGTGCCTGTCATACCCTGGAGCGGGTCTATCTCAAGGTGGAGAAGGGGATGGACACCAATAGCTGGAATCACATTGTTCAGCGCATGCAGGGTAAGAATCCAGAGTGGTTGAGTGCAGATGAGGCCAAACAGATTATGAGCTACTTGAGGTCCCTGAAACCGGTTTCAAGCAGCAATTAGGATTTGATTATCGACTGTGGGTGAGAACCGACAGATCTGGATGAGTATATAGATCTTTGTATACCGTCCGGTATTATGTGCTATATTTGTCGGGATGGTCAGCATCAATGGACAGATAAGCGTGTACTCATCCAGGCGCCAAGTGTTGGCCCGGAAGGCCGGGCCGTGGCTGCTGTACTGGTGGTTGTTTTCGTGGGTATTTCTGGTATTACAGCCCTGTTGTGAGGCGCTCGCTGCCGTTGTTCCTCACGACCATCCGTACGACCATCCGTCTGTGTCGATGGAGACGACAGGGGGTGACGCTCACAAATTTCATGGCGAAGGCATTAGTGCGGCCCATAGTCACTGTGATCAGCATGCCGTTGACGATCAGGCGGTGGGTTCAGTTGTGGCGGTTTTGCCCAAGAACAGCTTATCTCTGGAAAATACCGTTTTATTGCCATCATCGCTGCCTTCGCCCCCGTTGGTGGTCGCCGCGTCAGTTTTTCAAAATTCGAGACCCAACTTACAAACTTGGCCTTCTATACCCCTCTACTTGCGTTTTCTCCGATTTCTGGAATGAGTTTTTCCTCCCTATGACCGGCGGCGGTCTTCAGTACCGCACAGTTCTTGCCGGTGTAGACCATTATTTACTCGAATTACCGCGATCTTTTATGCCAGGTCGCGGTCTCACCTGTAATTATTTAGAGGAAGAATACAATGCGCAATATATCTATTGTTAGTCGTGCCCCAGGGTTCAAAGTCATTGCTGTACCGGTAACATTGTTGTTGCTGATGCTTGCCTCCGGTTTTGCGGTTGGAAGTGGCGATCATGC
>DRJZ01000127.1 GCA_011052015.1 Acidiferrobacteraceae bacterium
CCCGTTCCGGGGACAGTATACTTAAACAGTATACTTAAATTGGTGCAAACGATCTGAATGCTGTCCTGGGTCCTGAATTACGTGTACTGTCCCTAATATGGCTATTCTCCAATAGCTTGATCATTAGTTCTCTAGTAGCTAATATATATATAATATGTGGGGAATTTCTTACAGCAGGCAAGCTGTTAGGGCACTAGCACGGATGCCCAGTAATACGGCTAAGCGCATTCGAGACAAAATCGAGGAACTGGCCAAAGATCCCACTGCCATGCGCAATGTAGTCAGGCTGACTGGGGTGGAAGGGTACCGTCTGCGAGTAGGAGATTGGCGGGTTATATATGTTTTGGAGCAGGATGAAATGGTGGTGGTTGTGGTGAAAATCAAGCCACGTGGCGAGGTGTACCGATGAACGATATACAGATTATCAAGAAAGGGGGTGAGCCGGAGTATGCGATTGTGCCCATAGACGACTACGAGCGCATGCGCGATGCTGCGGAGTGCCTTGAAGACGCCGGTGATATTGTAAAGTTTCAAGCCCGCCTAGCAGGAGGCAATGAGGAGCTGCTGCCTGCAGAGATGGTCAATCGTATAGTTGATGGCGAGGCCCCGTTAAAAGTGTGGCGCGAGTATCGAGGGTTCAAGCCCATTGATATGGCAAGGGAAGTGGATATCAGCGCAGGTTACTATTCAGAGCTAGAGTCCGGTGTGAAGGAAGGCAGTTTGGATGTTTGGCGTAGGCTGGCGAACGGCCTGGATGTTGCGCTGGATGATATTTTACCCGCGTTGGATGTTGATTGACGGGGGCAGCACCCATTAAATCGGCAAATAGATGGCGATAATCTATTGATAGGAGGGGTATTCCCTCATTGAATATTACTTTCGTCCTTCGCTGACTCTGGGCTGATCATTCAGGTCCCGATACATTGTGCAGTGACTAAATCCCGCGCCCTGAAGTAGATCCCTTACCGCCTCGGCCTGGTCGTAACCGTGCTCGAGGACCAACCAGCCGCGTTCGGCGAGAAAAGTTGATGCCTGAGTTACCAATTTGTAAATGGCATCCAGGCCCTGGGCGCCGGACGCCAGTGCAGCCGTGGGTTCAAATTGCACATCACCTTCAACCAGATGCGGATCGGTTTGGCGCACATAAGGTGGGTTGCTGACAATAAGATCGAATTGCGCATCAGAAAGGGGCGCGAACCAGTCACCTTGGCGAAATTCGATATTGCCGAGGCCCAGGTTGAGGGCGTTTTGGCGTGCAACCGCAATGGCCTTGTCTGCGATGTCCGTGGCCACAATCTGACATTGGGGGCGTTCGCTGGCCAGGGCCAGGGCGATGGCACCGTTACCGGTGCCCAAGTCTGCAACGCTAAAGGGACGGTCTGGGGGGATATGGCTCAAGGCCTGTTCCACCAGATGCTCGGTCTCGGGGCGTGGAATAAGGGTGCCGGGTGTCACCTTAAGATCCAGGGACCAAAATTCCTTGTGTCCGGTGATGTAGGCGATGGGCTCACCCTTAAGGCGTCGTTGTAACAAGAGCCGCAGTTGCTCGCAACCAGAGTCATTGAGGGCGTGGTGTGTCTGGGTGATGAGTTGGCTGCGACTCAGGCCCGATGCATGGCATGCCAAAATTTCGGCATCAAGTCGTGGCGTGGGTGAAATTTGTTCCAGCGTTGCGCTGGCATAATCGATAAGCTGGCCGATTTTTTGGCTCGTCGAAGATGCGCCTTTTGTGGCGAGGGCCAATTTAGCCTTCGCCCATGGCGGCCAACAGGTCGGCCTGATGCTCACTGCTCAATGGGTCTATTAATTGATTTAAGTCACCGCCCAGAATTTCGTTCAACTTATAGAGCGTGAGGTTGATGCGGTGGTCGGTGACACGGCCCTGGGGGTAGTTATAGGTCCGAATGCGTTCTGACCGATCACCACTGCCTACCAGGTCACGGCGCACGGCGGCCTCCTCTTGTTGCTGCTTTTGGGTTTCGGCTTCCAATAACCGGGAGCGCAATACGGACATGGCGCGGGCCTTGTTTTTGTGTTGCGAGCGTTCGTCCTGGCATTCCACCACCACCCCCGAAGGCAGGTGGGTGATGCGCACCGCCGAATCCGTGCGGTTGACGTGTTGACCGCCTGCCCCCGAGGCCCGATAGGTGTCGATCTTCAGATCGACAGGGTTGATCTCGATCTCACCGACCTCGTCGGCCTCGGCCATCACCGCGACGGTGCAGGCCGAGGTATGGATTCGACCCTGGCTTTCGGTTTCGGGCACCCGCTGTACGCGATGGGCGCCAGATTCAAACTTAAGCCGTGAGTAAGCGCCTTGGCCCACGATACGGCTGATAATTTCTTTGTAACCCCCATGTTCGCCAGCGCTGTTGCTGACCACCTCGACTGTCCAGCCCCGTTGTTCGGCATAGATGTTATACATGCGAAATAGATCGCCAGCGAATAAGGCCGCTTCGTCCCCGCCGGTGCCGGCACGAATTTCCAAAAAGATGTTGCGGTCGTCGTTGGGGTCTTTGGGCAACAACAACTTTTGCAGGGTCTGTTCGTGTTCGGCTATTTGCTGTTCGGTTCGGCTCAACTCTTCCTGGGCCATGCCCCTGACTTCGGCGTCCTTGTCTTTCAACATGGCCCGAGCGTCTCGTAGTTCATCCAGGGTGAGGCGATACTGTTGATAATGTTCCACTACCGGCGTCAATTCCGCCAGCTCGATGGACAAGTTACGGAATCTGTTTTGATCCGCAATTACATCGGGGTCAGCGAGCAGGCCATTGATTTCTTCCTGGCGCTGGGCCAGGTTGTCGAGTTTGTCGTGTATGGATGGGTTCATTTGGTCTGTGTTTCTCCTTTGTCTGGCAATCAACGCGGAGCTCGCAAAGGCGCAAAGGACGCAAAGAAAAACTGGTTTATAAATCCAGGCTTAAGTTTGGTTTCCATGGTTTTGTGTTGTTCCGTTTTAAGAGATCGATTGGCGCTGGAGATGTTGATTTTATTTGCTAACGGGCGGTATCAAGTTATGAGGCGTGATTTCAGGCACCCAGTTTTTATCAGCTTACTGGATGCCGGATCAAGTCCGGCATGACGGTGCGAGTAAATGGGGTAATGATAACCATATAAAATTCTCTGCGTTCTTGGCGCCTTTGCGAGCTCTGCGTTAATGCCAGAGCATCATGACAGGTCTAGATTCCTCGTTTCACTCGGAATGACAAACAAATTGGCTTCCTAGGTAATTTTAGTCCAGCGAGTCGTCGGATAGATTAAACAAGCGCCGCGCTGCATCCAGCAGTTGTTGGTTGCTATTTTTGCTGGCTTCGTTCAGGGCGGCACTGGGCCCATGGGTCAGTTTGTTGGTTAGAGCACGCGCCAATTCGGTTATCACCTTTTCGGGGTCGTCACCACGGGCGAGCATTTGCCGGGCTCGTTCCAGTTCCACTTCTCGCAGTGCGTTTGATGAATCACGAAGCGCACGTATGGTGGGGACGCCTTCCAGAGATTGTAACCAACGCATGAAATCATCGCCCTGGATGTCGATGATCTTTTCCGCCTCGACTGCAGCCTCGCGGCGCGATTTCCTGTTCTCTTCGACCACTCCCCGCAGGTCGTCTACGGTGTATAAATAGGCGTCGTTGAGTTGCCGGACCTCGGGCTCGATATCCCGGGGGACTGCCAGATCCACCAGGAACATGGGCCGGTGTTTGCGAATTTTCAGGGCCCGTTCCATGGCGCCCTTGCCGAGGATGGGTAATTGGCTGGCGGTGGATGATATGACGATGTCGGCGTCGCTGAGACGTTCGGGAAGTTCCGACAGGGGTATGGCCTCGGCCTTAAAGCCCCTGGCCAGGCTTTCGGCCCGTTCTACGGTGCGGTTGGCCACAATCATTTTGCCGACGCCCTGTTCATTGAGGTGGCGCGCCGTTAGCTCAATGGTATCACCGGCGCCGATGAGCAATACGGTTTGTTCTTTTAAGGAGCTGAAAATTTGGTGGGCCAGGTTGACTGCGGCAAATGCAACCGACACCGCGCTAGCGCCAATAGAGGTATCGGTGCGTACTTGTTTGGCGACCGCAAAGCTGTGTTGAAACAGTCGATTGAGTATCTTGCCGGTGGCCCCGGCTTGGTGAGCCGTGGCAAAGGCCTGTTTGAGTTGCCCCAATATCTGTGGCTCACCGAGCACCATGGAATCGAGCCCCGATGCGACGCGGAAGGTGTGTTTTACCGCGTCGATACCCCCGTGCCGGTAGATATAGGGTTCGATATCCGAGTCCTTTAATTGATGGTAGGCGCAAAACCAGTTCAAGACTCTTTTCCAGTCTTCATGCTCCAGACTGCAATACAGCTCGGTACGGTTACAGGTGGATAGTATAGTGACTTCGGTGACCGCCTTGTGGGAGCGGATATCCTGGAGTGCACAGGCCAGATCCTCGGCGGCGAAGGCGGCCTTTTCCCGCACCTCGACTGGGGCGGTTTCGTGGTTGATGCCGAGAGAAAGCACTTGCATGGGAGGGATAACCGGGGCTAAACGAGTGGCGGACGCTGTGGAGGCCTATTATAGCGGACATTTCAATGCTCTGGTAAAAACACGGAGGCCGCCAAGGAGGGAAGCTTCAAAACCAAGCGGTTTACTGGGCCTCGACCTTAGTGTCGTCATTCATGCCACACAAAGACTTGTAGCGTATGGCCACGGTAATCATCACCCACAGTTCGAAACCAAGCAGTAACCCGGCCACGCCTAGTCGTATCCATGACCGCGTCTCAAACCACCCAATGAACTGTGTGATCAACGCCCAATTGGCGGTGATTAGAATAAGCCCAAGGGGTAAGCCTACGGCCAAGGTAGGTTTGGCGCCTCGCCTTAGATAGAGCCATATCATTATCAACATGAGTCCAGCGAAAATCTGATTGGCGCTTAGCATAACGGGCCATAGGCCCAGGGCACCACTTCCTGCGCCGTCAGCAACGGCCAGCAGGCCGACGAGACCGGCGGCGAGCCAGGCCTGTTGACCGGGCTTTTGCAGTCGCCGGATGGGCAGGGTGCTGAGACCAGGGGCCAACAGTTGGCGCAATACGCGCAGGCCGGTTTCTATGGTAGCCAGGGCCAGGCTGGCCAGCACCAGGGCCGCCATGGGCTGGGATGTGCCTGGGCGTAGTCCAAAGACGGCCAACAAGTTTGCCAGGGCCTGCAAAAACTGGTTTAACACATCTCCCGGATGGTTCAGCGCATCCCACCCGGCATAGGATTGTTGCCATGCGTCCAGGTTGGCATAACCGGCACTGCACACCACCAGCACGCTTAGAGCGATGAGCCCGTCACCTAGTGCACCGCCGTAACCAATGGCTCGAGCATCAGATTGCCGGTCGAGTTGCCGCAATGTACTGCCGCTGGCGATGAGGCCATGATAGCCCGCCAGGGCGCCACCACTGAGTAATATGAACAACCAGGGCGTGATGCCCAGATTCAAGGCCTCGGTGTTGAAAGTGGGCGCCACCACAGGGGTCAGGTCGATGGTGCTGGCAATGATGATGGCGAGCACCATGATTACTGCCAGACAGGTGGCCATCGCGCTACGTGGACGGGCGCAGGTTTCAACGGGAGCCCGGGTGGCCAATGCGCCATAGACCAGGACGAGTGCTATCCAAATGAATGTGGCATCGATGCGCAAGAGGGTGAGATCTGCGAACTTGAGGTTTACGGCGCCACCGATATCGAGGGGAAGGATGTCTGCGCCGATCACGGCGGCGAGTAGAAGCAGGGGCATGGGCAGTAGCAACCACAGGCCGGTGCGTGGGTGACGCCGCCACACTGCGGCCAACCCCAGGGCCAGAGGGATTTGCAGCCAGAACGCCAACACCATGGTGGGGTATCTATCCAGCAATTGGCCAATAATGAGCGCCAAAAGTCCCATCAGCATGACCAGTAGCCCGATACCGAGCAACCGTATACCATGCTGTGTTGTGGTGCCCAGGAGCGCACCACCCAGACCGGCTGGGTCGGCACCCTCATGTTGCAGTGACCACCACATCATGGAGAGTCCATAGACCCCGGCGGCAATAACGGTGCCGGTCACTATCCATAGAAAAGCCGGAATCCAGCCCCAGGCCACAGCCAGGGTGACACCGATGATGGTGGTGCCACCCGAGATGGACGCCAGATGATGGGCATAGAGTAAGGCCTTCGGTGCTGGGCTATACTCACTGTTAGGCCTGTCTTGGTGTGCTGGGGTGGCGGTTTCGTCATCAAGCGGATGAGTGCTTAACACCAGATATTTGGCGTAGAAGCGATACCCAAAGACAAAGATGGGTAGGGCCAGCAAAAAAAGATAGAGCGCTTTCATGGCGATATTGTCCCAGGGGCGTTCTGGTTGTGGCCAGAAACATGGCCGTGATGGACTTATTTATTTGCCTCGATTGTCCAGGCGAGGTGAAACTTTAAGGAAAATGAGTGGACTTGGCTAGCTATTTTGGGGATTTTTGCTCTGATGCCCGAGGTTCCTTAGACATCAAGCCGGTTTGACGGGATACTTTGGCAGGGCTCCGATAGGGGGGCCGGAGAGTCAGCAATTATTTTAGGGTGACTGTATGGTATTTTTTACCACAGAGTTTCTTATGCCGCTGCGCGGCCGCAGATCTACAAGTGACAAGATTCTAAGCTAGCATATAAATCAATGACTTAGAAATTTGTC
>DRJZ01000128.1 GCA_011052015.1 Acidiferrobacteraceae bacterium
AGGCGCCAACGACCCCACGAATGGGGGGAAGTAGAGTGACGCTTGGAACAGTTGCCGGGGCCACCAAGCTAACAGGTTGTTGATCTTCAAAAAAGAATGCTTGTTGTTCTACACCACAAAGGGGCTCTTTTTAGCGCCCCCAAGGGGTGCATTGAGGTTGGCATCCCGTCCTGCCGACGCCTATAATCTGACTATGTCCAGCGAACGAGGCTCGCCCTGATTGGCTGATCTCCCGTTAAGTGCGCTCATCGGCGCGCTTATATTTCTCATCTTCCTGTCTGCTTTCTTTTCTGCCAGCGAAACGGCGATGATGGCCTTAAACCGTTATCGCCTGCGTCACTTGGTAAAAACCGGCAACAAGGGGGCACGCATCGCCAGTACACTGCTGGAGCGCCCCGATCGTCTGCTCGGTGTGATCCTGCTGGGCAACAACCTGGTCAATTTCGCAGCGGCCACCATCGCGGGACTGATTGCGCTCAAACTATTTGGCGAGATCACCCTCCTACTGGTCACCATACCGCTGACCATTACCGTCTTGATCTTCGCCGAGGTCGGCCCCAAGACAGTAGCCGTCCTACACCCCGAACGCATCGCCTTTCCCGCAGCATTTATCCTATTGCCACTTCTAAAGCTGGGATATCCGATTGTCTGGGTTATCAACAGCGTAACCAATTTCTTGCTGCAATTTGTGGGGATACCCTTAAAACGGCGCAGTGAGCGTCTGAGTTCTGACGAGCTGCGTACGGTAGTAAAGGAGGCCGGGACCATGATCCCCGCCACCCATCAAAGCATGCTGCTGCGCATCCTCGACATGGAAAAGATCGAAGTGGAAGATATCATGGTGCCCCGCTCTACTATCGAAGGTATCGATATAGACGAAGATTGGGATGAGGTCGTCACGAAGCTGTCTACCAGCCACCACACCCGCCTACCGGTTTTTCGGGGTAGCCTGGATAAAATTGAAGGCGTACTCCACCTACGCAAGGTCCTCCACCTCACCCAGACCAATAACTTTACTAAGGAATCTCTGATCAAACTCCTCAGTGAGCCCTACTTCATTCCAGAGGGCGCCCCCATCACCCAACAATTGCTCAACATGCAAAAGGACAAACAACGTTTTGGTCTGGTGGTAGACGAATACGGCGATATCAAGGGTCTGGTTACCCTGGATGAAATCCTCGAAGAGATCGTAGGAGAATTTAACACCCAGGCGCCGGGCACCGGCGATGAGATTCTGCTCCAAGACGACAACAGCTATCTTATCAGCGGCGGGTCCTCTATTCGCGATATCAACCGTAAGTTGGGATGGAAACTGCCCGTCGACGGCCCCAAGACTCTCAATGGGCTTATCCTGGAGTACCTGGAAGACATCCCCGAGGCGGGTACCAGTCTGATGCTGGAAGGTCACCCAGCGGAAATCATCCAGGCCAAGGGTACTGCGGTAAAGATGGCCAAGATCATGCCGATACCTAATGAGACAGTGGAGCAAGAAGAATAGCCAGAATCAAGGCGGAAGTAACAACTTAATAGATCAAGATTAACGGTCTACGAAAAAGGGGATATAGCGTGCGTGTGATCCAGTGCATTGTCAGCACCAACCTATTGCTACTACTTATAGGCCCGTTTGCCCTGGCATCACAAGACAGGGAATCCTGCTATACGGTGCAACTCAATGTATGGCCGGACCACGATCAGGCCGATGCCTTCCTGAACAAACATCACCTGGGAAAAGACTGTGTGGTACTGCCCGTGGCCAAGCAATATTCCGTGCAGTGTGGGATGAGTGCAACTTATGTCGCTGCTGCCGAAACTCTAACAAGATATCATTCTATCGCACCGTCAGCTTATGTAAGTGCCATTAGAAAAAAATCGTTAGCCCTGATCTATGCAAAAGCCAACAAAGGAACTGGCTGTGACAAAGAGAGTTCTGCTGTAGACGCTGTTTTATTTCCTGATTCACTGCTGACAGAACCCATAGACTCCAAACAAGCCGTGTCAGCTTTGCTACAAAAAACTGAAACAATACGTGAGAAATACCTGAGAGAACTGGGCAACCAAGGTAGCTTTAAGGGCTTTTACTTACGTGGTCAGTGGGAAAAAGACCAGGACAGTGGCGAAAGTCAGGATACGCTCGCTCTGGAATGGGAACTTTTTGATGAAGGCTGGCGTGAGTCCAAACAACTGCTGGATAAGAAAAAACTGGAGACTCAATTGCAGTTTTTCCAGATGCTAAAGGACATGCATGAACATAGACTCAACGAACGGCTCTATCACCAAAGTGGCATCGAAAATTCGGTTCGGCTACATCTGGCCAAAACCCGGCTGATTGAATTGTCTTCTTTGCTGAAAAGATATAAACAGCGTCGAGATAACGGATATGTTACCGAGGCAGAAACACAGCAATTAGAGTATCAGGTTGATCGTGCAAAAATGGAAATCAGCCAGTATTCCAACATGCAACAAGAAGGCATGTCTATGTTACAGTTTGATCTGCTCAACACAATCGAACATATCTCGACTGTCGACCAACCCAGCCTGCTAAAAATAGGTATTCGACAATCCATTGACCTCAAGATCCAGGATATTTTTATTCAACGAGCAGAGTTCTTTCCAGCATGGACAGATGATCTGTCTGTTCGTCTCTATCTGGGGAATCGCCGACTCTATGGAGGCCAACGCCGTGACAATCTGATCGGAGCACGAATCAGGTTTCCGCTCGATCTCAACCTGAAACGTCGCAAACTAATTAAAATTGAACAAAATGCCTATCGTGACCAAAAAGCAGCACTGACGTTACGCATAGAACAAAAAATCGTTCGCCTGTTGGACCAATTTCGTTTCCAACAAAAACGCGTTCATAACCTTAACGGCGAACACGCACTCTTACAGAAGCGCCTGGCCCTACTCGGCATGCAAGTAAAATACCCACTGGCTGAATTAGCTACCGTACCAGAGAAAGAAATAGATCAGATCAATATGCAAATGCTCCTTAATCTGGAAGAGGTGTTAATGGCGCGGTTAGCGACCTACGACAAGCTACTCAAACTTTCAGCGTTAATTATGACAGAAAATCTCCGTAGTCTAGTCC
Source organism: Acidiferrobacteraceae bacterium (assembly GCA_011052015.1). Taxonomy (GTDB): domain Bacteria; phylum Pseudomonadota; class Gammaproteobacteria; order HyVt-429; family HyVt-429; genus HyVt-429. The sequence continues at coordinate 3,089 of DRJZ01000128.1, forward strand.
GCGATTAACACCTGATTATTACCATCAGGGGGGGCCCAGACGGCATTAGTGGGAGTGCGCACCACACCTTTCCAGGGATGCTGCGCAGGAATGTTGAAACGAATGTTACTAATAATATTGTCGTGGGTATAACCGCCGTGCAAATTGATATCGACACCCGTGTCTATGTTTTTGATGGTGTTAAAGGCAGAACTCCACTGTAGAACGATATGACGAATATGATCAACTCGACTGTCTTTAAATAAACTATGATAGCTACGTGAAAATTTTACATAGCCATTACCTTTTTTTCCCTTGTTCCAAGCACCTTTAATGGTCAGCCCACTGGCCCTGCAACCATACACGGAGTCAAACGCCAACGGATGGCGGCCACTATTGAGTATATGGATGTTCTCTATTTTACAATCACTGGCCCATTTTGCGCTGATGGAGTCCACTGCGTATTCCGGGTAGCTGTTCTCATAGACATGCCATACGCTACGAGGCTTAACACCCTCTATGACGTGCTCTATAGAGAAATCCTTTAAGCCTACCTGGGCGACGGGATTGATCTTGTAGACCTCCGTCTTATCGGCAAGCAGGGCTATGCCCACTGTTGTTTCCAGAGACACCTCGCCACCCGTTACCCCCTGCACCCGCACAATGATTTGGCGCAGATAGGGGTACTCCCGATTCCAAACAAGACTACCAATTTTTTTCATAAAGCTGGCATCATTAGGGGTACGTAGCAATAACAGATCACCCCCTGCCAATCGTGATGTCTCTTCAAGAACAATCTTCCTGTCAGTCGCCTGGATATCTCTCACCAGTCGCGTCAGCCTGTTTCCACGATTACCATGCAAGGTAATGGCGGCCTGCTCGTTTCGCCCCATGTGGGCCATAACAAAGGTTTTGTCCACCCCCTCACCTGCCAAAGTAACATGGCTACGTAAATGGAGCACATGGAAAAGGTCAATCGTTCCAGCCGGCATCTGGATAAGCACGCTTTTATTCTTTGGCACCCGATTAATAATCTGTTGCAGGGCCAGACTATCGTCTACATTGTCGTTAGGCGTTACCCCGAACAGGCGGGCCTGGATGACGGCATCCTTGTTACCCTTGTAAAAAAATTCCGGCCCCGGCATAGAAATGGCGCCTTCGGTCAGCAACAAGGCAAAGACAAACAGAGAATAGGAGCCAAACATCAGATAACGAGGCATCCACCTCACCCAGGGATGATCGATCATCACCACATCACCCGCGCTACTTTGCTCGGTCCCGCCCTTGGACCACTTTTGATCGGCGAGATTAAAATATGCGCGAATCTTGATAATGGCCCCCACCCATTGATTATAGAGCATGAGTGGAATAGTCAGCATACTCACCGGGTGGCCACGCAAGGCAATAATAAACATCTGCAAGACACGCACGCTGAACACCCAGGCCATATAAAACGGCAAATAGATAAACGACTTTGATACGGACAGGATAATCGCGCCGGTAATGCCCACCAGGGAGGTCCACATCGACAGGCGCTGGTCGAGGATGGCAATCCAGATAAACAGACCAACATGGCGCCACCCCAGGGCCAGGGCCCTGGCATTATTACGCAGCGTATTGCCGTACCAGCGATAAGGTAGCGAAACGCTGATGGTCAAAAAACTGGCATCGCGGCTCTCCAGAGAGTAGCAGGTAACATCGGGGATATAGAGCATATTCCACTTGTGCTTGAGTAAATAAAACCAACTACTCTTATCGTCCCCCATTAGAAATTTAAATTTTCCATGCAGCCAATGGGTAATGACATCTCGCTCAATTATTCTAATAAAATCTTCCTTGACCACTATGGAAGTGCGAAATAAAGAAAATCGTCCGGTCAAGGTCAATACCTTATTCGACAGGGCATGGGACTGAAACAATACATGACGTTGACCAAACTTGAGATTGAACCAATCTTTATACCATTGCGAGTGGGTGTGAATATAGGCAAGCTCATTGGTAGTAAGCGCTCCGAGATCCTTGAACGCGGCAAAGAAGGGCAATGTTCTGTTCAGGGTATGCTGTTCCAGATAACTGTCCCCATCCATGAATATGGTTACACTATTGAGGTCATCCTGGTAACGCCGTGCCACTGCGCGCAGGGCATGGCCCATGGCAATGCGTTTACCCTGGCACTGGCGTTGCAGGACCAACTCAACTTTGTGCTTAACCGGGTGAGCCTCATAGGTAGCGGCAATGACTGCGTCGTCCCGATCACTTCCCGTTGAAACCACCAACGTGGCACTACAAGGTACGGTAGACAGATTCGACATTATTGACTGAAAGGCTTCAATACTCACCCAGGGCTCTTCTTTGTAAGAAGGGATGATAAAATAGATATGCTGCGGATACTTCTTTTCTTCGGCAAGCCCCAGGGCTACTCGACGTAATTTTGGATAATAGCGTAAGGCATAGAGTGTTGATCGCGTATAATTGACAACTTGCCAACCGTAACGCCATAGAGCAAAACCACCCAAAACAATAAAGGTTTCGTTTTTTACATAGTAAAAATAGGGCCACATAGAGTAGCCGATCACGAAGGCCGCCACGGAAAAGAAAATCCCTGGGAGAATAAAGGAGATCAGGCCCTCGGTTGTACCCAGGCGCCTAATCATCGCCTGGCGCTATAGCGTCTTGATCCATACTCTGACCCGGGTATTGGCAGGCAGTCGAATATCCTGTTCAACAAATTCAAGTCGAACCAGGGTCTCGTTGAGACTGGCCTCCTGGGTAATGGTGGCCTGGGTGTTGACCGAGGAGTAACCCACCGCCACCACCGTCGCTTCATGCTTGCTGTCGGTGGCCGGAACATAGATAGATGCGCTCATGCCGATCTTGATCTTCAGCGCGTCGTCCGACCGCAGCTTGAGCAACACATTGGGGGGAGTGTCTCTTTCCAACAGCATCATAATACTACTGGCTTCGACATAACTGCCCGCTGGGTGCTCGATATGAAATATCTTGCCACGCACCGGTGCGATAATAGTCTGATGGATCTCGCGCTGCATAAGTAATTCTTTTTTTAGCGTCAACTCGCTAAATTTCTGCTCGAGCTCTTTGATTTGTCGATTCAACTCGGTGCCCGAAAGTTTCATGTCAATAAGTGCGCGTTGATAGGTCAACTGTGCCTGCTGAAATCGGTTTTCCACATAACTATAATCCTTGATCGTGATAATGTGGCGCTTAAATAATTGCTTTGCATTACTCAACTCGACCTGCTTCTTGTCCAGCTTTTGCTTCAATGCTTCGATTAGAGAGTGTCCATGGGCTTCTTCCTGGTCATGCAATAATCGCAATTGCACCTCGTTACGCTTTAGCGACTGGGTGATATTTTCAATCTCAATATCAATACCTGGATCTTCGATGGAAAATAACTTAGTTCCGGCTTCGACATAGGTATTGTGTTTTACGAAGATAGTTTTGACGACTCCGAACGAATTAGCGGTGATGCGTTCGATATTCCCGCTGATCAGGCCGGTAGCATTGATACGATAAACCGTATTGTAGAACACCAAGACTACGATAACG
>DRJZ01000129.1 GCA_011052015.1 Acidiferrobacteraceae bacterium
CTACTTTTTCACCACCTCAATCCCCTGGACCTGTCGGAATCCCTTGGGTAACAACGAGCCACGCAAGGCCCGTTCACCGATATAGTGGTCGATATCGGCAGGCTTCATGTTGAGATGACGCTTGCCGGAGTAGACCATGATGTGGTCACCTTCACTAAACACCACTGCACCGGCGAGATACTCCTCTCTACTGGCAAATTTCTTCGTGGGTATGTTCAGCATCTTGATCCCTTTGCCCTTCGCCAACAGTGGTAACTCGCCCACCATGAACACCATAAACCGCCCGGTATTCGTTACCAGGGCCACCCAATCTTCATCAAAGTCGCTCACGGTCTGTGGCGGCAAGACCTGGGCGCCCTTGGGCACCTTTAACACGGTCTTACCGGTCTTGTTCTTGGTAGTAATATCCGCCAGGGTCGCCACAAAGCCATAACCGGCATCGGTAGATAACAATACCTTGTCGTCATCACTCCCCATGATGACGCCGGCAAAACTGGCTCCCGGCGGGGCATTGACCATGCTGCTCAGGGGTTCCCCTTGACTGCGGGCGGAGGGTAATTTATGTGCCGCCACCGCATAGGCACGTCCGGTAGAGTCAATGGTAATGAGACGTTGGTTGCTACGCCCCTGTGTCGCATGAGCGTATTCATCACCTGATTTATAATTCAGCGCGCGTGGGTCGGCCTCATGCCCTTTGGCGGCACGTACCCAACCCTTTTCTGACATCACCACCGTAATGGGTTCCGACGGTATCAATGATTGTTGATCAATGGCCTTGGCGGCCTCCCTGACAACGATGGGCGAACGCCTGGGATCGCCAAAATCTTCCGCCGCTTCACTGATCTCTTCACGCACCAACTTTTTCAATCGCACTCTGGACTTCAGGGTCTTCTCGAGAACATCCCGTTCCTTGGATAACTTCTCCTGCTCGCCACGAATTCTTATTTCCTCGAGCTTGGCCAAGTGACGTAATTTAAGGTCTAAAATGGCCTCTGCCTGAATATCCGACAGCTTAAACTTTTTCATCAACAGGGGTTTGGGTTCATCACTCTTGCGAATGATACGAATTACCTCTTCAATATTCAGGAACGCTGCAAGCAGGCCATCGAGTATGTGCAGGCGTTCAGTAACACGATCAAACCGAAACTGTAATCGCCTCCGTACCGTATCGATGCGAAACTTCAACCACTCCAGCAATATGTCTTTTAGATTGAACAGGCGCGGCCGGCCATTGAGGCCAATCATGTTCATATTGACCCGATAGGTCCGCTCTAAATCGGTGGTGGCAAACAAATGCGCCATCAATTGTTCGCAATCGACTCTGTTAGACCGCGGCACAATCAGCAATCGGGTAGGGTTTTCGTGATCAGATTCATCGCGCAGGTCTTCGATCAAGGGCAGTTTCTTGGCCTGCATCTGCGCGGCGATCTGCTCCATTACCTTTGAGCCTGAAGCCTGATAAGGCAAGGCAGTAACAATAATGTCAGTGTCCTCCTTCTCCCAGGTCGCACGCATTCTTATAGAGCCATTACCGCTATCGTAAATTTCACGAAGCTCCTGAGGTGGGGTAACGATTTCTGCATCAGTCGGATAGTCCGGGCCTTTGATGTGTTTGCATAACTGTGCCACTGTGGTCTTTTGGTCTTCCAATAAACGGATGCAGGCAGCGGCGACTTCACGAACATTGTGAGGGGGGATATCCGTGGCCATACCCACAGCAATCCCGGAACCCCCATTGAGTAACACATTGGGCAGGCGTGCCGGGAGCAGGCGCGGCTCTTCCAGGGTGCCGTCAAAATTGGCCCCCCAGTCCACCGTGCCTTGACCCAACTCAGCCAATAAAGACTGCGCATAGCGCGTCAACCGCGCTTCGGTGTAACGCATGGCGGCAAATGATTTGGGGTCGTCGATAGAGCCCCAGTTTCCCTGACCATCGACCAGGGGATAGCGATAGCTAAAGGACTGAGCCATCAACACCATGGCCTCATAGCAGGCGCTGTCGCCGTGGGGGTGGAATTTACCCAGCACATCACCGATGGTACGGGCCGACTTTTTGAACTTGGCTGCCGCTGACAGTCCCAATTCGGACATGGCATAAACAATGCGTCGCTGAACCGGTTTGAGCCCGTCTCCCACATGGGGCAAGGCCCGGTCCAGGATCACATACATGGAATAATCCAGGTAGGCCTTCTCGGCAAAGGTGGCCAAGGGCAAGCGTTCTATATCAATGAGCGTCGAGCGTGGCTTTGGCTTGCCTCGTTTTGTGGGTGACCCCTTAGATTTCGTTCTTGTCTTAGTGTTTTTTCTTGCCATCATCTATCATCGTCTTGTTGCATTGATCGTGGTGAAGCCATCCAGACTACCCCGCTCCTCAAACCTGCCTCCCCCACCATTCTACCGGGTGGCTGCATGGGAGACCATCCTAACAACAGGTCTTTAGCAAAAAAACCAGGGTGACGAGATACAGCAAGAGACTGCGCTCACGCCTCGACTTATCACTTGACCTGTTTACCGGTATCAGCTACAAGAATACTGTCTATATATATTTAGAGTCTCAGGAATATACAAAGGAGTACGAAAGTTACCCATTAGTAAATCTGTAGGATAGGCATAGCATCAAGGAAAGACATAACAGGTCCCTAATCGGTAAAAAAATAATAACCTATAGCAAAAGGAGAGATTCATGCCCAAATCACCACCCAGGAAGCTACGCATCACAGCTGTCGCCACCGCTCTACAGCTAAGCGGACTCATCACCCTCAGCCCGGTGTCTGCCGACACCCTGAGCCCCTATCGATCTGCATGGACGGTGCCTCAATACAATCTATCCTCGTTATCAACCTTGGCATTAAAAGATGGCACTATCAGTGCCCGTTTTGGCGACCAAAGAAAAAGTTTTGGAAAGATCATCCGAACCTACAGCAGCAATACCGTAGACAACGTCGGCATTTCAGGTCGGCCAAATGTTTCAACCCGATTAAATTATAGCTATGCCAACGGCAATCAAGCTTGGCATTTTTCCGGTCTACAATCCAGCAACGAGCAAAACATCAACGTGGGCGTCACCGCAGGCCGATCTACACTCATGCTGTCCACTGGCGAAGGCTCATCCACATCGTGGAAGACCAATGCCCTGTATGGGTTTAGCAACAGCTACAAGAACGGTTTTCGGCCCGCGTCCTATAGCTATACCGGATTAAACCTGGGCTATCAGGTGGCCCCCAATCTTTATCTAAATGCCGGTGGCAGCCGGGTTCGCCTCGATGGCCGGGTCGATCCCTATGCCTACTATACCTCTTTTTCTTACAAACACCTTTCAGGCCATTTTTCCACTACTCAACGCAATGGTTTTACTCTCGCCAAAGGGTTGCAACTGTCCTATTCAGCCGGACCCATTAAGACCAGCTATAGCGAATATAAAAACTTCAGGGACTTTACCCTGCGCCGTATGCAATTTAAGTTTTCAAATGGGAAGAAAGGTGACTATGTCTTTAACCTGGAGTCGGGAACAAGCCCATTTACCGGCAAGCAAGATAACCGGTTCTTGATCTCCTACAAGCTAACAAGTCGAACGCCCGGCTTTTATCATGCCGCGGCAAAAGAAAATAAAGAAGGTGAGGAAGGCGCCCCTGGTCAGGGCGGATTTAACACCACCGCGATAGTGGTCGGCAGCGTGGCTGTCCTGGCCGCAGCGGTAGGATCGTCATCTGGCAATGGGGATGGTGCACCGGGTGGCTTTCCCACCCAGAACGGCGCGGCCTTTTCTGTTTTAAATGGGATCAATCCCACCTCTGTAACGGAAAATCGTGAATACGGTGGTTGGGTCTATCGTATCGGCGATGGCAGCTTCTCCTCCACAACACCGGTCGCAGGTAGTGTGGCCAGCGTCAATATTGGTGATCCTGTCACTAGCGTCCCCCCGGGCACCACATCTACGGCCAGTTACCACACTCATGGTGGACCAGACCCTAGATTTCTAAATGAAGTTTTTTCGTCTACGGATATTAACCTGGATAATGTCCAGGGTGTCGATGGCTATCTCGGTACACCAGGGGCGAAATTTCTATTTCATAACCGCCTCAGCGGTCAAATAACCCAAATAGGCATATTGGCCATCTAGGTCAATGGGGCTACAAAAATGGATGGTGCTACTCGGTGTTATTTATGGTGGCATCGCCATGGCTGAACAAAAGTCTGTGACCATGAGCAAGGAGTTTGTCTCTCATCTGGGGCAGGATTGCACCTTAACAGACGGCTACGTCTGTCTAAATCCAGAGGAAGACGACTTTCTGCGGCCCTCCGACAATCGCAAACTGGTGCCCGGCCCCTACCTACAGGCCTGGCCCGTGGCCTATAAAGACTTTTTGGGGATCGAAGAACTCAACGACAGTCAAAAACAACTCAAACATTATCGTATCGGGTTTACCGAAGATGCCAATCATTACATAATCCATTTTGGCGGCCTGATGCTACCCCATATTGTGGATGGAAAACCCACGGGAGTGATGGGTGTCACTTACGGTTTGTCGATGAAGTATTGGATCGACAAAAAATCACTTAAAGTTAAAAAGCGATTGTTCTATAAATAGTGACTTGTATCGCTAAAACCAGTGACGTGCTACCCGGAAAGATGCGGCGTATTGACATCGACGGGCATAGGTTATTGCTGGCCAACGTAGAAGGAAAGTTCTATGTCGCCGATGATACCTGCACCCATGAAGATGCCTCACTGTGCACCGGGTCACTCAAAGGCGAGTTGGTAAAGTGTCCGCTACACGGCAGCCGATTTGATTTAAAAACCGGTAAACCCCTGGAAGACCCCGCCGAAGAATACTTAAAAGTTTATCCCGTCACGATTGAAGGTGACAATGTTCTAATTGAATTTGAATAGCCCATGCCCACCCACAACCCAGATCTAATGCGCTCCATTCTACAGCGCATTGCCACCGGCCCTGAGCTCAGCAAAGATATATCGCGTGAAGAGGCCGAGGCCGGTATGCGGCTCATCCTTGATGGCAAGGTAGACCCGGTACAAGCGGGCATTTTTCTAATCGCATTACGCATGAAGCGGGAAACCGATGAAGAAAACCTTGGCATCCTCGACGCCATCCTCGACGCCACCGGCAGAGTAACTGCACCGGCAGAGGAAGTGGTGGATATCGTGGACCCCTATAACGGCTATAACCGCACCCTCCCCGCTGCACCCTTTCTGCCCGCGGTGTTATCGGCCTGTGGTGTGGCCACCCTTTCCCAGGGTGTAGAACGCATGGGGCCAAAATTTGGTGTCACCCATAAGCAGATCCTGCGTGCGGCAGGCGCCGATGTAGATCTATCGACCCAGCAAGCCGCCGACCGTTTGGGTAAGCCTGCCTGTGGCTGGAGCTATGTTGACCAAAAGGCATTCTGTCCCAAGCTGTATGCATTGGAACCACTGCGTACGTTGATAGTCAAACGTCCGGCCATCACCACAATCGAAGTACTTACCGGTCCCATCTGCGGCCAAAAGAAAACCCATTTGGTCACAGGTTACGTGCACAAACCCTATCCCCGTGTCTATTCCATGCTGGCCCGCCACACGGGTTTTGATTCGGCACTGTTTATTCGCGGCGTGGAAGGTGGTGTCATCCCCTCCCTGCGCCAGACCGGCAAGGTAGTTCACTATCACGATAAAGGCGAGGAGCAATCCACACCCCTCGAACCCAGCGAGTTGGGCATTGAACAAACTGTAAGAGCGGTATCCCTGCCAGAGGAATTCGTAGAGAAAACCGATTCCGCTATTATCGTCGATACTGAGAATGCCGCCAAGGCTGCAGCCAAGGTGGGTCTAGCCGCACTGGAGGCCCAACCCGGGCCTATACGTGACGGTCTGGTCTACGCCGGGGCTATTTGTCTATGGCATTTAGGTCGTCAAAATAATTTATCCGATGCCGCCACAGCGGTTCGCAAGGTATTGGACAATGGTGAGGCCTTATCCCGCTTTAAGGAATAGAAAAGTCTAATCAGCTCCGCTCCAGTAACAGACGCTCTGGAAAAAACGCAGTGGCCGGTAGAGTAGAGACCAGGGTTACCCCTGGTCCCCCTCGTCAAACGCAGCATGCAGATTTCTCGCACTACGCTTTCCTGTTGCCTTCACAGCAATGCTATCGCAAGCAAGCTTCGCCGTCATAGTTGCACCAAGCCCAGTTGCTTGTATAGATGTGCAACCATGTCACCCCTTCCGGTGGACGGTAAGGGCGCTGGCTCCGACGCCGCAGGTGCCGCACCAATCGCCGTTGGACAAACCAGTTCATCTGCCGAAATACAGGACGGCTTCGGCCCTTGTCGAAGTAGTTCGACCAACCTCTGAGTTGGAAGAGAAAGCTGCTTGAATAAATGCGACAACTATCTTGACAACTACCGCACGCGACAGGCCGCAGCTACATGTGTAATCAGCAATTTACATGGCAACCTCTTTTCAGGTTACTGGAAAGGTCAGGCTTATCCTGACGCACCAAAGGCGCAGAGGCGCAAAGGAAAAGAAAGTATAAGGGGTTCAGTACCACTACTAACCACATAATTCCTTCTCCCCTACAAGGGGAGAAGGTTAGGATGAGGGGGGAGAAACGGAGTTTCTTAAGTGCTCAGTTCAAGGGGATCAGAGTAACTTGAAACGACTCTAACTCTTTCAAGTTACTCATGGAGTTTTTGCTCTGACCCAAAATATCGCAAAATATCAATTCGTTATGTTCAGTTCTATCCGTAGTGCGTCCACATTCGAATTATTTTAATAACATGCTCTTCTTCGTAAACTTGATAGACCAATCTATGTTGAATATTTATTCTTCGTGAATATGCACCAGACAAGTCACCAACTAG
>DRJZ01000130.1 GCA_011052015.1 Acidiferrobacteraceae bacterium
CCGACACAGGTGGACAAGGATTTGGAGGCGGTAATGAAGAAGTTACCGAAGAAAGGAGAAGGGAATGACCCCTGATTTAATTTCGGATGCGTCGCTGAAGGAAATTTTGACCATAATTATGTGAAATGAATTCTAGCTATGTGTCCATCTATAAACACCTTTAGCCCCCTCTCCCTCCGGGAGAGGGTGGGGGTGAGGGGATATAAAACAGGTGTTTATGTGGACGGACACTAGCTATTTATAGCCATGTATAGCCCCTTGAGGCTATACGCAGCTAGAAATAGCTATAAATCACGTACCAGAGATGCAGCTGGGCTAAGTTGGTGAAGATTAGATGCCGACGCCATAAGTAATAAATCCAGGGAAGTGTAATACCTCCCCCCCTGGAATATTTAGACGAACAAAGAGGTGGACCTGTTTGGCTGCTTAGTAGTATATATCAGGCGTAGAAGTTCAGCTAAAATGCGAATTACAGCGCATGGAATATAGTTTTTATGCGATTTTTAGTATATTCTGAGTGTATTAATTCGTGTAATTAACGAACTATTACGCTCAGGATATACTTTAAAGCCGATGAATGGACTAGGAAAAGCCGACCGAGAACGCCTATCAGCGGTGTTGCGGGGGACCAAGGGCGCGATTTCAGTTGCGGAGGCCGCTGATATTCTGGAAATGCCTGGTACCAGCACGGCTAAGTTGTTGTCACGCTGGGCAAAAAAGGGCTGGCTGTCTCGGGTTCGCCGGGGATTATATATTTCTGTTCCATTGGAGTCGCGGACAGCAGATATCCCTCTGGAGGATGCCTGGGTGATAGCGGACAAGCTTTATAGCCCTTGTTATATCGGTGGTTGGAGTGCTGCTGAGTATTGGGATTTAACCGAGCAGATATTTCGCACCGTGATAGTCCTAACAACGCAACGACCCAGAGAACGTAAACCGATAATAAAAGGAACTGAGTTTTTATTTAGGACAGTGCCGGATAAAGCCATGTTTGGTTTGAAGCCGGTCTGGCGAGGGCAGGTAAAAGTCAATGTATCCGATCCCACTCGAACGGTACTCGACATGCTAAGTGATCCACAGTTGGGGGGTGGGCTGCGTTCAACCATAGATATGATTAGAAATTACATGAGTTCAGAAAAGAAGGATTTAGGCTTACTCATTAAATATGCAGATCAATTAGGTAATGGTGCGGTTTTTAAGCGTCTTGGTTTTTTATTAGAAAAATATGCTGAAAATGAACAGGATTTTATTGGGCAATGTCGAGATAGGTTAACAACAGGTAACGCAAAGCTTGATCCTGCATTAAAGGCAAAAAAATTAATAACGCGATGGCGGTTATGGGTGCCTGAGCGATGGGCAAAGGGGTAACGTTTTGATCGATAGACAGGAAGTCATGGAATTAGCGCGTGAGTTTGGACTCGCAGCACAGGTTATTGAAAAGGATTACACCTTAGGGTGGTTGCTTGCTGGTATTGCAGCACATCCTGAAATTGGACAAAGCTGGGTATTTAAAGGCGGAACATGTCTAAAAAAGATAAAGATGGATATCCATGTTCAGGAAGGGATGGATATTTAATTAATCCAATATACTAGGATAGTTATGAGCGTAGCCGAAATTGGAAACGAAAATGGCAACACGGCCTTCACCGTCCCACTGTTTGACGAATTCATGTGACGTGCCATGCCGGAGTTTAAATTGAATGATTAGAACAAGCGCGACAGAGATAGTCGAAGAGCTGGAAGCGATTGAGACCGAGTCCAAGGAGGCGGATAAGGCGTTGAAGGGAATTCTGGAGCAGATTGCAAAATGATGGATGGAAACCCATACGCCTTGCCTGAATCGTGGAGTGATTCCTCGATTGGCGATGTAGTCCTGAAAGCAAAACAACGCGATCCGAGGAAGATACAGGATGATAAGTTTCTATATGTTGATGTTTCCAGCGTTTCCAACCAGCTATTCAGAATCACCGGCGCAACACAAACACTCGGAAGTGAAGCACCAAGCCGGGCACGGAAGGAGATTCAAACGAACGATGTTCTCTTCGCGACTGTAAGGCCAACCCTGAAACGTATCGCCGTCGTTCCTGATTGGCTCAATGGACAAATCGCCAGTACTGGGTACTGTGTTCTCCGAAGCGATATCGTGAAAGTTGATCCGCGCTATCTCTATTACTATCTGATTACAGACGGCTTTAACGCAAGAATGGCTGGTCTTGAGCGCGGGGCCAATTATCCAGCGGTACGTGATTCAGATGTAAAGAATTCCTGGCTACCACTCCCTCCGCTCCCCGAGCAGAAGAAGATCGCGCATATCCTTTCGACGGTACAACGTGCGATCGAAGCACAGGAGCGGATCATCCAGACCACCACCGAGCTGAAAAAGGCCCTCATGCAAAAACTCTTCACCGAAGGCCTCCGTAACGAACGACAAAAACAAACCGAAATCGGCCCCGTTCCAGAAAGCTGTGAGGTGGTGGAGTTGGGGATCCTGTTGCGTGAGCCTTTGCGCAACGGCCATTCTGCGAAGGCAACTACTGACAAGAACGGAATCCGAACGCTAACCCTCACGGCAGTTACACAACGGGACTTCTGCATAGAAAACACCAAGGTTACCTGCGCCGATCCAAAGCGTGTAAAAAACATGTGGCTGAAGCCGGGAGACATCTTCGTTGAAAGAGCGAATACTGCTGATTACGTGGGATTGGCCGCGCTGTATGAGGGAGAGGAAAATTTCGCGATCTTCTCAGACTTGCTTGTGCGGGTTCGAGTGGACGAATCGAGACTCGCTCCAAAGGTACTGATCGAATGGCTCCTTGCAGAGCCTTGCCGCCGATACTACAAGAAGAACGCACGCTCTACCGCAGGCAACTTTCCGAAGATCGACCAAGGAACAATCGAAAAAACCTTAATTCCCGTGCCTCAACCAGAAGAGCAGGAGGAACTGGAGAGAATTTTTCGAACGCTGGATACCAAGATCGCTCAGCAAACTCAGAAATGGGCATCCCATCAAGACCTCTTCCGCACGCTCCTTCACGAACTGATGACTGCGAAAATTCGTGTGGACGACATTGACATTCCAAAAGGTTCTAGCATCATGTTAGCAGAGCCCTTGTTCCAGGATTGAAGAGAAAACAATGTCACAATACCTATTACATCTTCTCGACGACACAGAATTCGAGGATCTCGTTACCTTGATTTGTCGGCGAATTCTTGGTGCTGGTACTACATCGTTTTCTCCAGGCCCAGATGGAGGGAAGGACGCTAAATTTGAGGGAACTGCAAACTGCTTCCCAAGTAATTCCGCTCCTGCAACGGGAAAGTTCATCATTCAGGCTAAACACACGACAAATCCCGTTGCGTCTTGCTCAGATAACAATTTCGAATCAAACAAGACCTCAGTCGTCAACGAGGAGATTCCGAAGATCAAACGTCAGTTCGTGAACGGTGATTTGACACATTACCTATTGTTCACGAATCGCCGTAAAACTGGTGGAGCAGAGGATCGCATTCCCAAACATATCAAAAATGAAACCGGAGTCGAAAACGTTTGGTTGTTCGGTTTGAAAGATATCGGAGATCACCTGCTCAATTACCCTGACATCATCAAACAAGCAGGGCTCGATAAGCTGCGATCACCTATTCGATTCACTCCAGACGATATTCGTGACGTAATTGTGGCATTTCACACTCACCGAGAAGAAATATCAACCGCTTTCGATAGCCAGCACGATTTTAAGGATTACCCTGGAATCAAGAAGAAAAACGAAATTAACGGCCTAACTGACGGCTACTACAGGTATATACAGGAGGACTCAGTTCCACGGTTTTCCGAAATTCAACACTTTCTGAAGAACCCCCGTAACTGGAAATTTGCTGACCAGTATCATGCCGTCGCCGATGAACTCAAAGGGCAGATCATTACTCATCGCGACAAGTTCGTGACTTTTGATGAGGCTTTGGAGCATGTGTTTCAATTGATGCATGGGCGTAGTCTAGAATTGCAGTCAGCAGCGCATCGACGGCTGACCAAAATTTTTGTGCATTACATGTATTGGGACTGCGATATTGGAGAAAAAGAAACGTGATTCGCCCGGCAAAGCATCTTAATCTCAACATGTGTGTCCTGAGGGCTGCAAGTCGTCTTCTCGCAAAGTTGCAAGTCGATCGTATCTGCGGTTATGAGGATCTCCGACAGAATTTGAGCAACCTAGGAGAAGATGCTGATGTCCTTTTCCTTCCCACAGTTCACTTCCTCTACTTGCTCGGGCTCGTCGAGTATCACACACAGACCGATTCATTCGAATACATCCAGCCTGGAAGTGGATCGTGAAGCTTAGTCGTCTCTACACCAACGACACTTTGGTTTTCACCCCTATCGACTTCCGAGAGGGATTCAATGTCGTTTTGGCTCGCATCCGGCACCCAAAGGACGATGAAAAGAGTAGTCACTGTCTCGGAAAGACTCTCCTGGTTGATGTTATTGATTTTTGTCTCTTGAAATCCGTTGGGACGAAGAACCATTTCCTAAAATCCCGAGATGATCTTTTCGGCGACCTTGTCTTTTTCCTGGAATTAGAATTATCTGAAGGCGGGTACGTGACAGTTCGCCGACCAGTTCACGAGGCCACGAGAATATCTTTCAAACGGCACGAGGAACGTCACCAAGACTATATTAATTCTGCAGACGAAACATGGGATCATCTCAATATCTCCCTAGCTGCAGGTGTGAGGATGCTCGATGGCTACCTTGCGCTCTCCATGATCAAACCCTGGAACTATCGGAAAGGCGTCAGCTACTTCATGCGTCGTCAGGAAGATTATTCAAACGAATTCCAGCTACGTAAGTTTTCGAGCGGAAGCCACAAGGATTGGAAGCCTTATGTGGCTCGTGTATTGGGTTTTCATGACGCCCCGATAACTCAGAAATATGAGGCCGATGCTGCGCATGCAAAGATCAAGGAACGCCGCACCGAATTACAAGGTGAAGTCATGGTTAAACTTTCTGACTACGAGAAGCTTCGCGCTAGCATTACGGTCAAAAGGGACGAGGTTGAACAGAAAGTATCAGCTCTTGATGAATTTGATTTCAAGGCACAGGAATTGGGCCTGAGCGAAGAACTCGCTGATGAGATTGAAAAGAAGGTCGCCGACATCAATGAGGCGCTTTACAACGCTCGATTCGATTTAAACCAAACGAAGCAAGGGCTTGAGGATGAAGTTCACTTTGATCTGAAAGATGTGCAGCGGGTATTCTCTGAGTCAAAAATTACTTTTCCTGATCAGTTGGCCCGGGACTATACAGACCTCGTTGATTTCAACAGGAGGATCCTCAGTGAGCGCCGAACATCACTTAAGAATCGGGCCGAAGAGCTTGAGCGTGAGATTAAGTCTTTAGAAAATACCAACATAGAGCTTGCGGAGAAGAGAAAGAGTATCCTGCAAGTCTTGGGTGGTACAGACAGCCTCAAGAAGTATAAAAGTCTGCAGAAGGAGCTCGACCATGACCGGGCGAGCGTGGCTCTAATGGAAGAGAAAGCCGAAAAACTGGATGCTATTCGAGAACTCAATGATGAACTTCGCAAAACAAAAGCCAAATGCGATGAACTGACTGTTACGCTCGAGGAGCTTGTTACCAATGGTTCAGACCGCTATCGGCAAATACAGAAGACTTTCAGTAGAATCATCAAAGAGGTTCTGCACAGAACCGCTGTCCTTTACGTTCAACAGAACGATAGTGGCAATCTGGATTTTCATGCAGAATTCACTGACGCCGACAGTGACGCTCATACACAGGAAAGGCGAGGAACCTCTTTCCGGAAAATCCTTTGTATAGCGTTCGACCTCGCAGTGCTGACAAGCTATGCAAAGAAACCATTTTTCCATTTTGTTTATCACGACGGAGCACTGGAGCAGTTGGAGAGCAAGCGGAAACTCGCCCTTCTGTCCGTGGTTCGGCAGGCCTGCGCTGACTACGGCATCCAGTATATCCTTAGTGCCTTAGATGAGGAGCTTCCAGAGGATGAGGATACGGCTCACCTCTGTCCGCGACCGGAAGAGGTGATTGTCGAACTGCATGACGGAGGCGATAACGGACGCCTATTCAAACTAGAGCGTTTCTAATTCATATGCCAAAATTCAGAGAACACAAAATCGTTCAACCCGCATAGGACGCGCCTACCATACTCTGTGCACGGTGGCCAACGAATCACACCAGCTTCGAGCACTCAATCTCGTCCAGCATCCGAGCAATCCTCGGGTTCGCGGTATCTTTGTTTAGAACTACCACGTAGCAATGCCCGTCTCTTAGCGGCTCAGTAGAGAAAATAATGTCAACGTTGCCTAGATATTTGCTCTTCTTGGAAATGACTTCAAACTTGTATTTCCAGAGCTTATGAGTTTCTAGATATTCCGTCGTGAATACTCGGATTGATAATCTCTGACCGCGCATCTCGACACTACCGATTTCGACAGACTTTGAGGTTTTCTTCCTTCTCACCGACACGGTAGATAACGGTTTGTGCAGCGGGTTCTTGGCAGATTTCCTTGCGAGCTTATCAGCCGCTTTGTTGTACTTGTCCTTTGAGTGACCTTTGACCCATTTAATGCTGACGTTGCGCCGACTTTGATACGCGCGTTTGAGAAGCCTTACCAACCGTTTCCACTGGGCCACATGGAGGATCGGTCGCCCGGTTTGTCGGTTTGTCCACTTTGTAGTGGGCCATACAAACTTCGCGGTCTGATAGTTATCAACTATGTATCGTGAATCCGTGTGGACAACGATTTTCTCAAATTGCTTGAGGGCTTCTTGATCGAGAGCTTCCTCCAGTCCTTTGATGCATGCCTCAAGTTCCATTTCGTTGTTCGTCGCCTGTTTGTAGCCTGGATAGTCGAACTCGTTGATAACCTCCTCATCCCCTGCGTCATTGACAATGACGAATACAATACCAATCCCGCCGACCCTTGGTCCGGAGAAGGAAGATCCATCGGTATAGATGTTCAAAGCATCGTCATCTAGCATTTCAGGATTATAGCGTTCAGCCCGCATAAGATGCGGTTCGCAAGCTCACCTCATCCTGCGTGCTATGGAATGTGGCTTGGAGTATCGGACGCAGTAGAGGAGGTAACCATGGTTGGCCCGGCGTACACAGGTAGATTTGGGGTGCGTTGCCCACCGGGTAACCGAGATTCACATTGCTTGGCGTAGGGCTCTGAGCAATACGATATATTGTCAAGAACTTGAAAAATCATTCCGCCAATTGGTATTGTGATAATGCCTGTTACCACAGAAGATTTATAAATCTTTTCCCAGTCCATTTAAGAATTATCCTTCCAAACAAACCTTGTTTTCAATTTATTGTAATGGCTATAAGGAATTAACCCATCATGTTGTAATCTCCCAACAACAATGCCCGGTGCGATTCCAAGTTGTTCTGCAAATGTAGCAATGGTTGCTGTGCTCCACCGGCCAAGCTGCTGGAAGACCCGATATTCTTTTAGAGGTATCAGAGTATTTCTGGCAAAGCGGTCTGCTTCCTGCTCTTTGTCGTTGTCTTCAATTTCCTCCTCATCTATGAATACATCCTTCTTCCCGTGCAGCAATATATGACCTGCCTCGTGGAAGAATGTGAACCAGAGATGATCATCGGATTTATGCCGCAGGCTGAACATAATTAAGGCCTTGTCTTTTGTAAGCCAACGTGCGGCACCGCTTAAGTGGGTTTTAGGTAGTTCCGGTACAAGTGCCACAGCGACGCCTGCATCGGCACACAAGCTTTGCATCTCCGGGACAAAAACATCCGGGGGTTGGCGTGTCAGTCCACGAATACTGGACAAGGCCTCAATAAAACGCTCCCGGTTATAGGCTGCGCAATCAATATCTTCGGCGTGTAATTCACCCATGCGTAGCCAGGCCGCGACGGATTCGGGGGCACTCTTGTAGGACGGCGATTTCCGGTATGCGATACATACACGCGCACAGCGCTCCTCCCAGGCCGCTGCGCTACCGACGCCGAAAAAATCCAGCAGTTTTTCAACCCGGTCGGTTGGTGATTCCGGCTTGGGAATAAACCCCAGCTTAACCATCTTGTTGATGGGAAAGCGTTTGGCCCAGTCTTTTTGAGCCAGAAGCGCTTTTTGCTGTTCGGACTTTGCGACCGCCAGCCGGTAATTGGCCTCCAGGTTGTTCCACACGCTGGCGTTGACACCCAGCACGCGCTCAAACTGGATGGCGGTCTCGGCGGTAATGGGCGCCTGGCCGCTGATGATCTGGCTGACCATTTTTTCGGAGCGCCCGCAACGCTCGGCGAACTCGGCCTTTTTCATGCCACGGGTAGCCAACGTTTCCTCCAGGATCTCACCCGGCGGGATCGCATAATCCGGCTCGAATTGATTAGCTACAGTGCTCATTAGTGATAATCCTCTATGCCCAGTATTTCGATTGCTGTCACTCGTGTTAAATCAACGCCACCATCCCTGGTTTTCGGTATCGGGTTGTGGCCCGGTTTGAACACAATCCTGAAAGGGTGCTCGACATCTACTGCATATTCGCCCTGTCTTTTGCCCTCCAACTGGTGGCGGCGTTCCGGTCGCCGGTGGGGCACATCGGCCAGGGTCGGAGCCGCCTGTAAGACCGCCATCCTTCTCTGGATAATCCGCGCATTTCTCACACCGTACTTTTTTGTAAGTTCGGTACTGGAATTAAACACCTTTTGTGTCTTTTTGTTCTTGAAGGAGATATCCA
Organism: Acidiferrobacteraceae bacterium; assembly: GCA_011052015.1. Lineage (GTDB taxonomy): Bacteria > Pseudomonadota > Gammaproteobacteria > HyVt-429 > HyVt-429 > HyVt-429. The sequence goes on from DRJZ01000130.1 coordinate 8,741, forward strand.
CTTATTATCCCTAATATCCATTACCTATAAGGTATAGGGAAATTAAGGTATAAGTCAAGCCCGCAAGAGGGAGAATGAGGAATTAACAATTAGGAATTTGGAATGAGGTCCGTCCACGTAGGATGCCCCTATCACGCTCTGTGCATAGTGGCCAACGAATCACGCTAGTTTCGGGCACTCGATCTCGTCTACGACTACAAGGATGTAGTCGGTAGAGTGACGCACGACTGCATGGACGCAGGAGGTACGACCCCATGGATGGGGGAGGTAGAGCGACGCTTGGAGCCAAAGCCGAGCATCCGAGTAATCCTCGGGTTCGCGGTATCTTTGTTTAGAAATACTTTGAACTGCTGGATTTCCGTTAAAGGCACGACGGGGCCTATTTTTTGCCGTTACCGTTTTTCATATCACAGCCGTTCTCTCCAATACCCCGGCCTGCGCGCCAGAGGGGTCACGGCCAGGATATGGATGTCCTCAATTTCTGACTGGTAAATCACCCCATAGGGGAACCGCCGGGTCAGGGTACGGCGGGTATTGGGTGACAGCCGGCTGCCGGACTTCGGAAAGGCGATGATGCGGTCGATGGCCGCGAAGACTTCTTCGGCAAATTGCTTACCGAGGTTGGGTTGTTGTTCCTCATACCATTCGATAGCTGCAAGGAATTCGGTGCGGGCTTCGGGATGAAATCGCCAGGTCATGCACCTTTAAACCGTTTTCGGACTTCTTCCCTGACCTGTTCTCCAGACACGGGCTCCACCTCACCGGCACGGATTTCACGCAGACGACGCTCCGCCTCCTCGGCCCAAAGCCTGTCCAAATCTTCACCAGTAGGCAGGTTGAGGCTGCGTAACAGTTGATCCACCAATGCCGCACGCCGGTCGTTAGGCAGCAAAAGCGCCTCATCCAGAACCTTTTCTTCCAAAGTTGCCATGGCGTTACTCCCAAGAGCTTGATGCTTAACCCTAATTTTACTCTGTTTCCCGCTTTATTTCAGTCGATCATCGCATCCTGCGTGCTCACATACCTCTATCACACGCTCTTTGCAGGATGACCAACAAATCACGGTGACCTGATCGATACGGTTCGCAGGCTTTTATGCCCCTTTAGGATGCACCACATCCTACGTGCTATTTAGACTCACGGTTTTGCAGTTCCGGGTATTGCTTGCGCCGCAAGATCAAAGGTATAAACTCCATCGAGCGCTTCACCGTTTTCTACGGCGTAAAATTTCGCCTTGTTGACAATCAAAGCGTCGGAAAAATCAGCCTCTTTCTTTTTACCGCCAACCTTAACAGGCTCGGCCTGCCGATAGTCGTTCAATGCCCGCCATACAGTTTGGCCGTCTTCAAAGCGAATGTTGGCCTCTTCAAATAGAGAATTAACCACATCAATTATTGCCGCTTTATCCAGTTTGTATTTTTTTCCTTTGAGAGTCCATAGAGTCTCGGAGAGTACCACATCTGTTATGAGGACGGGCACTGAGCCGTTGATCAATCTGTCAGCTTTAACCGATTGTTCTTTGTTATCCCATAACAGGTAACGAAGCAATACGTTGGTGTCGATGGCGATCAAGTGGTGCTCTAATCCAGGACGCTTTGTAGAGATATCTCGTCAGTTATTGAGTCATCGCCCTTAACATGCTTGAGAATCCCCTTGGCCGCGCCAGGGGCTTTCTTGATGATGGTGATGTGACCTTCAACAACAAAACTTTGATATTCGTCGCCGGGTTCTATACCGACTTGCTGGCATTGATCAACAGGCAATGTGATTTGTCTTTTAGAGCTGACTTTTGGCATCTCTCTGCCCTCTTTACTATTGATGATATGTAAAGAATAACAAGTTCTTTACTATATAGCAATATGTAAAGAATCTGCGGCAGGCATTCCGCAAGGTGAAGAATAAAAATGTGACATACTCAAGGCGAGAGCAAACCGGGTTGGACCTACACAACCAATTGAAAACAAGAGTCAACCAGGGAAATGGGCCGTAAATCGTGGCTTAGACGATGCATTTCATGGGTGAAATGCATGCTTTAAATCAGTGCATACATTTGATGGTCTTGGTACGGGAAAGGAGCGATATTTCACCTTCAAGGGAGACGCAACTTGTTCAGCAGTGAGATTGGGGAATACTTGATCGTGGAGGCTGCGCGGGAGAGCGCTTAGGACCTTTATAGCCGCGATACTCAAGGTAGGGTAGGCGTCGACGAACTTGTGGCTAATAAGCTAAGATACGTTTTAAATGCTACCCGGGCAGGAGTTGGCGCCATGGCTGTGACAGATCGGATCGAGATCAATCCTAAGGTAATGTTGGGGAAGCCGGTAATCCGAGGAACGAGGATTACCGTTGAGCTCATACTAAGAAAGATGAGCGAAGGGGCGACAAAAGCGGACCTCCTTGATGCTTATCCTGGTCTTAAACCCGAGGATACAAATGCGGCCATTGCGTTCGCGGCGGATACGCTGGCGCATGAAGAAACGATTCTACTGGAGCCGAGGGACAAAACCGCAGAAGGGTGATCAATGCGGTTCTTGGCAGATGAGTGCTGCGACTTTGCGGTGGTTCGTGCACTGCGTAAGGCCGGTTATGATGTTAAAACGTAAAGGACGTACTTCCTGGGGCGTCAGATGAAGCAGTGATCGATCTAGCCTGTCAAGAAGCGCGAGTTTTGCTGACTGAGGACAAGGACTTCGGGCAGCTCATTTTTTCCAGTGCCGTGAGCTCGCCAGGTGTGGTATTCATCCGCTTTCCCGGAAACGCCCGACGGGTGATGGCAGACACTGTAGTGGAGTTCGTGAGTAAGAACCCGGACAAAATTGAAGGCCGTTTTGTTGTTGTGCAACCTGGCCGCATTCGTATCTCCGAGCATTAGAACGATAGTACGCTGACATGGGATTAAGCCCATGTAGGGCGCGGTCGGTATGCGAGCTGCACCCTAACGTGCTGGGTTTGCGATGTTTAAATCCCTTTTTCACGACAAATACGAAGCATTAGCGGCAAATAAAGTGTTTATATGTCGCGAAAATGCTTATTACGACCTGATTTCAACCGGGTGGTTGCAGGGCAATTTATCATTGCGGGCTTGAACATACCCATATTGGGCATTAATATGCCCAATATGGGTATGAGAGTGAATCCCCGGGTTGCCGGGGGCGAGAAGCGCGCCAGTCTGGCCGATGCATTATTTACGACCACCCAGCAACGGGTGCTGGGGTACTTGTTCGGCCAGCCGGAGCGTAGTTTCTTCGCCACCGAGTTGATCAAGCTTGCCGGTGGTGGTTCCGGCGGGGTCCAGCGTGAGCTGGCGCGGCTGGCCGGCAGCGGTTTGGTGACGGTTACCCGTGTGGGGACACAGAAGCACTACCAGGCCAACCCAAAGGCGCCGATCTTTGGCGAGCTCTGCGCCATTGCGCAGAAGACGGTGGGTCTGGCCGAACCATTACGGGAGGCACTTGCGCCGTTGGCGGAGCGCATCAAGGCGGCCTTTGTGTTTGGCTCGGTGGCCAAGCGCAAGGACACCGCCACAAGCGATGTCGATGTGCTCGTGCTCTCCGACAGCGTGGATTACGCAGACGTGTTCGACGCCTTGCAACCAGCGGAGGTGAAACTGGGGCGGACGGTAAACCCGACGGTCTACACCCCCGTGAACTGGCGTAAGAAGCAGAAGGAAGGCAATGCCTTTGTGGTGAAGGTGGCCGCGCAACCCAAGGTATTTCTCATTGGAACGGAAGACGACCTTGCCTGAAAAACCCAAGGAACTCGAAAACCTTGTCCGCATTGGCAAGCTGGCGGTTGAGCCTGCTACCCCCGGTGAGATTGAAGGCTTGTTGAAGTCAGGACGCGAACGGCTGGCGGATGCCCGTAATGAGGTGCTCGCCCTGTCGAGCCGATTCGATCTGGCGTACAACGCGGCACACGCGTTTTCGCTGGCGGCGCTGCGTTGGCGAGGCTACCGCTCGGATAGCCGCTACCTGGTCTTTCAGGCCTTGCCCCATAGTCTTGGGCTGCCGGTTGCCGGGTGCTGGCCAAGGCCCACGAACTGCGTAATGTTGCAGAGTACGAGGGTCATTTCGATGCCGATACCACGATTTTAAAAAATCTCATTGAGGCTGCCGAAGCCGTTCAGGTGGCGGTTGCGGCATTACCTACCCTGCCTGAAGGCTGAATGATATCCCGAGACGTTCCCGGCGAGCATAAAACCGTACAGGCCCGTATCCTGAAATATGCCAGGGAAATCGGCTGGACGATGGTGCCCCGAGAGGAAGCAAACTCGGTAAAATGTCATTAATGATATTTTCAAATGAAGTCGTGCCCCGCGATGAGACAGAGCCCCCTAGAAACGCATTATAAACTTATAATTCGTCATTATTAACGATATATAGTTATTATTGGCATATTATCGTCATAATAGGCGACTTGATTAATTCAAGTGCGTAGGCTATATATCGTCATATATGACGGAATTATATGTATTAAGCATATAAATCGTTAAACTTGGCGACTATGAAGATATCAAAACCCCTCGCAGACGATGCTATTCTTGCCGAAATTGGTGAACGCGTTGCGCGTTATCGGCTCGATCTTCAATTGACCCAGGCGGAGGTGGCCGAGCAGGCGGGCGTCGCCAAGCGGACGGTAGAGCGCATTGAAGCCGGGGCCTCGGCGCAGATGTCGAACATGATCCGCATTTTCCGGGTGCTGGATTTGCTGTCGGGTCTGGATCGTATGATCCCCGAGGCCGGGCCAAGACCGATGGATTTGTTAAGGCACAAGGGAAAGGTACGGCAACGTGCCTCAAAGCGCCGCCGGTCAGATCGAACAGACCGGCCCGACAAGCCGTGGTCCTGGAATGACGACACATGAGCAGCATTGCCGAGGTCCGACTTTGGGGGCGCACGATTGGTGCGGTGTCGCTGGACGAGGGCAAGGATGTGGTTGCCTTCGAGTACGACCCGGCGTTTGTCGGAAGTGACATCGAAATTGCGCCGCTCACCATGCCCCTTTCTAACCGCGTCTATACCTTCCCCGAATTATCCAGAAAAACTTTTTACGGACTGCCCGGACTACTGGCTGACTCGTTGCCGGACAAGTTCGGTCGTGTACTGATTGATGCCTGGTTGGCCACACAGGGAAGGCAGCCAGATTCGTTCAATGCCGTCGAGCGGCTTTGCTATACGGGTGAGCGCGGTATGGGTGCTTTGGAATTTGCACCGGCGATTGGACCGAAAGTCCGGCAGGCCAGCCGGATACAAATCGACAAGCTGGTTGAACTCGCATCGGAAATACTCACCCATCGTAATGACCTTCGGGTTTCCTTTGTTGATGAAAGCGCCGATGAAATTAAGGCGCAGGCGTTGACCGACATCCTGCGGGTCGGCACCTCGGCCGGTGGCGCCAGGGCCAAGGCGGTGATAGCCTGGAATCCGTCAACCAACGAAGTTCGTTCCGGCCAGATTCCGGCGGGTGAGGGTTTTGAATACTGGCTGCTAAAATTTGACGGCGTCGGCGGCAACCGGGACAAAGAACTCGAGGACCCGCAAGGTTACGGCGTGATTGAATACGCCTATTACAAAATGGCGCGCGACTGCGGTATCGATATCAGCGAATGCCGTTTATTCGAGGAAAATGGCAGGCGTCATTTTATGACTCGGCGCTTTGACCGTCTTGCGGGTGGTGAAAAGCTTCACATGCTATCGCTTTGCGCATTGGCGCATTACGATTTTAATATGGCGGGTGCCTACGCCTATGAACAGGCGTTGCTGGTGATCCGGCAGATGGGATTGCCCATGGCTGCAATCGAGGAGCAGTTCCGCCGCATGGTGTTTAACATCGTCGCCCGCAATCAGGACGATCATGTCAAGAATATTGCCTTCTTGATGGATAAATCCGGCAACTGGTCACTGTCGCCCGCCTTTGATGTGATCTACAGTTACAACCCTACAGGTGAATGGACGGCCAGCCATCAGATGACCCTCAACGGCAAGCGTGATGACTTCACCATGGATGATTTCAATGCCTGCGCGAAGGCCGCCTCCCTGAAACGTGGGCGCGCCAAGGCCATTGTCAATGAGGTGTGCGAAGCGGTCGCCCGCTGGCGGGAGTATGCCGATGAAGCGGATGTGCCTGTGGCAACGAGTGATCAGATCCAGCGCACGCTTCGGTTGAAGGAATTTAGATGAAACCCGGAGAACATAAAACCGTACAGGCCCGTATCCTGAAATATGCCGGGGAAATCGGCTGGGCGGTGGTGCCTCGTAAAGAAGCGGAAGTGCGTCGCGGTTTTGATCCAGATACGGCGCCCAGGGATCGGGCAAAAGGTGTGTCTCTGTTTTTCGATGACCTGCTTGATACCAAGGTGCGGGAATTTAATTCATGTTACAGCGAAGCCGAGGGGGCGCTGCTTGGCACGTTTCGTCATTTCCATCCCGATATCTATGGTAACCGGGAATTCGTCGATCACCTGCGCAACCGGGGCAAGTTTTTTGATCATGAGGAGAAACGCGAACGCGATTTGATCCTGATCGACTACGACACGCCTGCGAATAACGTTTTTGAAGTCACCGAGGAATTCGCCTACCACAACGGTCACTATGGTATACGGGAAGACGTGGTGTTTCTGGTCAACGGTATACCGGTGCTGGTGATTGAGTGCAAGAACGCCAACAAGGACGAGGCGATTGCCTTGGGGGTGGATCAGATCCGCCGCTACCACCGCGAAACTCCGGAACTGTTCGTCCCCGAGCAGGTATTTACCGCCACCGATGCCATTGGTTTTTCCTATGGGGTGACCTGGAACCTGGTGCGCCGGAATATCTTCAATTGGAAAGACGAGGAGGTCGGCAAGCTGGAGGCTAAGATAAAAAGTTTTTGCGCTATTTCGCAGGTGCTTGGCTTTTTGAAGGACTACATCGTCTTTGCCGAGAAGGACGAGGAGCTGAACAAATATATCCTGCGCCAGCATCAAACGGGCGCGGTGGAGCGGGTCGTCAGCCGGGCTCTCGAACCGGAGCGCAAGCGTGGCTTGGTGTGGCATACCCAGGGCAGTGGCAAGACCTTTACCATGATCAAGGCGGCGGAGTTGTTGTTCAAGGCTCCCGAAGCGGATAAGCCCACAGTGCTGCTGATGATCGACCGCAACGAGTTGGAAGATCAGATGTTGAAAAATCTGGCCGCGCTGGGGCTGGGCAACCTGGAACACGCCACCAGTATTTCACGCCTTAACAAGCTGTTGCGCGACGATTACCGGGGCATTATCGTGACCATGATCCACAAATTCCGCGATATGCCGGCGGATATCAACAGGCGCGCGAATATCTATATCTTGATCGATGAGGCCCACCGCACTACGGGGGGCGACCTGGGCAACTTCCTGATGGCTGGGTTGCCCAATGCCAGTTACATCGGCTTTACCGGCACCCCGGTAGATAAAACAGCCTATGGGCGCGGAACCTTCAAGACCTTTGGCTGTGAGGATGACAAAGGTTACCTGCATAAGTATTCCATCGCCGACAGTATCGAGGACGGCACGACCCTGCCGCTTTACTACAACCTTGCTCCTAACGAGATGCTGGTGCCGCACGAAACCCTGGATAAGGAATTTCTGTCGCTGGCCGAGGCGGAGGGTGTGGCCGATATTGAGGAGTTGAACAAGATTCTCGAAAGGGCGGTGAACCTGAAGAATTTTCTCAAGGGCAAGGACCGTATTCGCAAGGTGGCGCAATATGTGGCTGAGCACTACCGTGAGAATGTCGAACCGCTTGGCTACAAGGCATTTCTGGTCGGCGTGGATCGTGAGGCCTGCGCCCATTACAAGCATGCGCTGGATGAGTGCCTGCCGCCGGAATATTCCGAAGTGGTTTACACGGGTAACAATAACGATTCAAAATTGTTAAAAGAGTTTCATCTTGATCCGAAGAAGGAACGAGAAATCCGTAAGAGCTTTAACAAGCTCGAAAAGCAGCCGAAGATTCTTATTGTCACCGAAAAGCTGCTGACCGGTTTTGATGCGCCTGTGCTGTATGCGATGTATCTGGACAAACCTATGCGTGATCACACCTTGTTACAGGCCATTGCGCGGGTGAACCGCCCATACGAAAATGAACAGGAGGGCATGGTCAAAGCCCACGGCTTCGTCCTCGATTTCGTCGGCATCTTCGATAAATTGGAAAAAGCGCTGGCCTTCGACAGCGATGAAGTCAATGCTGTAGTGAAGGACTTGAAGCTGCTCAAGGTACTATTCCAGAACAAGATGGAGCAGAAGGCCCCGGAATACCTGGGGCTGATCGAGCGGCATTTTGATGACAAGGATATTGACGCCCTGATCGAACATTTCCGTGACCCGGAAAGACGTAAGGAGTTCTTCAAGGAATATAAAGAAATCGAAATGCTTTACGAGATCATATCGCCCGACGCTTTTCTGCGCCCGTTTATCGATAATTACGGTACGCTCTCCGCGATCTACGATATTGTGCGCAAGGCTTACGCAAAACAAGTGCAAGTCGACCGGGCTTTTCAAAAGAAGACTAACGAACTGGTGCAGAAGTACGTTGGCACGGATTACATTAAAACCGTTACCGAAGTGCTGGAGATCAATGAGGATACAGCAAGATATATCGCTTCCAGGAAGGGTGGCGATGGCAACAAGGTAATCAATCTCGTTAAAGGCATTGAGAAGATCGCGAAAGATGAAAGTGAAGATCCCTATCTGATTGCCATGGCCGAGCGTGCACGGGCGGTGCAAGAGAATTTTGAGAGTCGCCAGACCAGCACCGCCGAAGCGCTGGCAGCTCTGCTAAAGGAAGTCGATGAGAATGAGGAGCGAAAGAAGGAGCAGGCGGAGAAAGGCTTCGATGGGCTGACCTTCTTTGTCTATCGGACGCTGCTTGATGCAAAAATAGAAAATGCTGAAGACGTGAGCTGCAAGATCAAAGCGGCCTTTGTTGAATTTCCCAACTGGAAGAAGAGCGAGAGCGCATTGCGCGAACTGCGCAAGAAAGTGACCTTTGCGATTTACGCGGTAAGCGATGACTTGGACAGGGTCACGACCCTTGTGGATGAACTGTTCAATCTACTGGAGAAGGCAGATCGAATCTAACGCCATGAAGTCTGCCAATCAAAAGCAGGATTTTAAAAGCCGGGTTCGCTATTGGGCGGAAAACCTTGAGGTAGAGGTGGCCTGGCTCGGCGTGCGCTCAATGCGTAATAAATGGGCTTCCTGTTCCACCAACGGCCACCTGAATTTCAATAGCGAGTTATTGAATTTTGATCAAGATATCTGGGACTACGTCATTGTTCATGAGTTGCTCCATTTCTTTGTTCCCAACCACGGCAAGCTATGGAAGAGTTTGATGCGCGCCCGTCTGGGGGACTATGAAAAGATGGAGGCAAGGCTTCGAAAGATGTCGATGTAATTTTTATCCAAAATTTCTATAAGAAACCTATAGTTCCTCCTGTACCTGCCGACTAACCTAGTGTAAGAGGGGGCCGACAGCCGTAAACGGACTTAGCTCCGGATGTCGCTTGTCTAGTGGGTCATATTCCTGGAATCCCCCGTGGTCATCAATATTAGGGGTAAGGCCATGAAAGTCGACAGTGCCCAAATCGATCTATTCAGCCAGCGTAGCCTGGAAAAAACCCAACGTATTAGCGAATCCCTGGTCGAAGGCATTATCCGGCCGGGTAGCGCTTGGTCTCCAGACAATCTCAGCGAGGGGGTCATCTATAGTCGTGAGCAGATTTCGCGATCTGCGGCCCAGGACATAGAAATCAACCTGACACGCCTGGCCAAAGACGCAGCCGGGGGCGGCATGCCGGCGGTGGATCGATTGAGACAGTTGGCCCGTGACATCGGTGGCCGCGCCCCTGACCCACAACAATCTGCGCTCGATCTTTCCGCCCGTCAGCAACCGATGATGCCCCAGCTGGGCCTGGGTCAGAACCAGGGTGCCGAGCCCAGTGCCTTGAACGACATTGATGAGACCCTGTCCCTGGGTGACGCCAAGCTGCTTTTATTGAAGGCCATGATCGAAGCCTTGTCCGGTAACGAGATCAAAATCTTCATGCCTTCAGACATGCAACCCGATGGGGTGACCCCCATGGAACCCCCCGTAGCTGAAGACGCAACGACAACCGCCGACGGAGCCAATCCAGAGTGGGGTATGCGCTACCGCTATTCTGAGACCTACATAGAGACCGAACGCACACAGTTTAGCGCGACGGGCAGCATTAAGACTGCCGATGGCAGGGAGATATCAATAGACCTCGAGCTCACCATGTCCCGTCGCTTTGCCAGCCAAATGAGTATCAATATTGATGCCGGTGCGGCATTAAAGGATCCACTGGTAATCAATTTCAATGGCACTGCGGCCCAACTCACGCAAACGAAATTCAGTTTCGACATCGACGCCGATGGCAGTGACGATCAGATAGCCTTCGTGGGACCCAACAGTGGTTTGCTGGCCCTGGATCGAAATGGTGATGGCACAGTCAATGACGGACGCGAACTGTTTGGCGCCCTGAGCGGTGATGGATTCGCTGACCTTGCCGCCTATGACGACGATGGCAATGGCTTTATAGACGAAGCTGATGGGATCTACCAGCAATTGCGCGTATGGACTAAGGATGCCGAGGGCCACGATCAGTTGCTGACACTGGGTGAGGCCAACGTGGGTGCCATCTATCTGCAATCCACAGCCACACCCTTCGATATACGTAACAGTGACAATGAGCTGCTGGCCGTCATCCGCGCCAGCGGCATCTACCTCGGTGAAGATGGCAGGGTGGGTAGTGTGCAGCAACTGGACCTGGCTGTGTGATTTAAAAACTGGAATATCAACAAAAAAATGATCTAAATAAACGAGGATTGGAAGCGCGACGGGGGTCCGAAAGTCCCCATCCTTACTTTCTACCCGTTTTTCAATTGATTTAACGAGATAAGAGTTAAGGAAAGCCAGATCAAATCTGGGGGAATTAGGGAGTTGATCTAGATCAAGCATTAGAAATTAATGATATACTAATATACCTACCGCTTGGAGAAGCCCTCCAATGCCGGAAAAAGGCAAAGGACGACTTGTGTAGACAAGCACTTGAATAATCAAAGTTCTCGCATTGGAAAAACACTAAAGCTGGCGCTTGATACCTGTGACGCTATGGTTGACGCAACAGGGCTCCGTACTGCGGTTTGTCCAAGCGAATAGGAATTACCAAATAGCGTAGTAAACGGCAGGCATACCTATAAGGTAACGGGCTCCCAATCCTGTGAATACGGCTGGCAATCGGCATGAAGTTTATAGTTGACGAGGAATTATTATGAGCCATTTTTTAGATCGATTACGTTTTTTTGGTCGCGTTGAAGAGTCATTTTCGGATGGCCACGGTGCGCTCACCTACGATAATCGACAGTGGGAGGACGGTTATCGCAGACGTTGGCAATTTGACAAGGTGGTGCGTTCCACCCACGGCGTCAATTGCACCGGCGGTTGTTCCTGGAATATTCATGTCAAGAATGGTCTTGTTGCGTTTGAAATGCAGGCCACCGATTACCCGGAAACAAGGCCGGACCTGCCCAACCATGAACCACGAGGTTGCCAGCGCGGAGCGAGTTACTCCTGGTATTTATATAGTCCGCACCGGGTTAAACACCCGTTAGTCAGGGGAAGATTGCTGGAATTGTATCGGCAAGAGAAAGCCACAGGCAAAGACCCTGTCGAAGCCTGGGAAGCCATACAAAACGATACGGAAAAACGTCAACGCTACATAGCGGTCAGGGGGCTGGGAGGATTTGTTCGGAGTAACTGGGATGAAGTCACCGAGTTAGTTGCTGCCGCAAATATTTATACTATAAAAAAATACGGCCCGGATCGCGTTTACGGTTTTTCTCCAATCCCGGCGATGTCCATGATCAGTTATGCTGCAGGTTCCCGTTACCTGTCTTTGATCGGCGGGGTGCCGCTGAGTTTTTACGATTGGTATTGCGACTTGCCACCGTCGTCACCGCAAACCTGGGGGGAACAAACCGACGTGCCGGAATCGGCAGATTGGTTTAACTCTACCTATTTGATTGTGTGTGGCGCGAATTTGCCTATGACCAGAACACCGGATGCACATTTTTTCTCCGAAGTGCGTTACAAGGGTGCAAAAGTTGTTTCGATGGCGCCGGACTATGCCGAGTACGTTAAATTCGCCGACTTGTGGATGCCGGTGCGTCAAGGTACAGATTCCGCCGCTTTTCTGGCGATGACTCATGTCGCGCTAAAGGAATTTATCTTAGAAAAGCCAGTGCCCTATTTTCTGGACTACATGCGTACAAATACGGATATGCCGATGTTGGTAAAACTGCGCAAACAAGGCGATGCCTATGTGACAGACCAATTATTGCGTGCTTCAGATCTTGAAAACAACGCCGACGAATCCAATAACCCTGAATGGAAAACCATCCTCATCGACGAAAACACCAATGATTTGGTGGTGCCTAACGGCTCGATCGGCTTTCGCTGGGGTGAAAAAGGCAAGTGGAACATACAAGAAAAGAATGCAAAAAATCAGCAGGACATAAAAGCACGTCTAAGCCTGATCGAGAGTTCCGACATCATTACTGATGTCGCCTTCCCGCATTTTGACTCGAACTCCAAACGAACTTTGGTTCGTAAAATACCGGTTCGCAAGTTAACCATTGATGGCGAAGAAACCCTGGTGGCGACTGTTTTTGATTTGCAATTGGCGCAATACGGTTTGGATCGTGGTTTGGGCGGTGACAATATTGCTACTAGCTATGACGATGACGACGCTGCCTATACGCCGGCATGGGCGGAAAAAGTTACCGGCGTTAAATGCGCCGACCTGATTCGTACCGGGCGGGAATTTGCCGAAAACGCCGCCAAGACTCAGGGCAAATCAATGGTAATTCTCGGCGCGGGTATCAATCATTGGTATCACAACGACATGGCCTATCGCGCAATCATGAATTTATTACATATTTGTGGTTGTGTCGGTCAATCCGGCGGCGGTTGGGCCCATTATGTCGGCCAGGAAAAACTCAGGCCACAAGCTGGTTGGGCACCCATTGCGTTTGCACTTGATTGGCATCGTCCCCCACGGCAAATGAATGGTACCAGTTTCTTCTATTTTCATACCGATCAATGGCGCTATGAAAAACTCAATGCGGATGAATTGCTCGCCGAAACTGCCAAAGGCAGCTACAGAGGCTATACCCTGGCAGACTACAATGTCGCCTCACAGCGTATGGGTTGGTTGCCATCCGCGCCGCACTTCAATAAGAACCCATTAAAGCTATGCGATGAGGCAAAAGCCGCTGGCGCCAAAGACGATCAAGGCATTATTGATTACGCAGTAGGTCAATTAAAACAGGGTGAGATGGCATTCGCCTATGAGGATATTGATGCGCCGGAAAACTACCCGCGCAATCTGTTTGTTTGGCGTGCCAATCTATTGGGTTCCAGCGCCAAAGGACATGAATATTTTCTAAAGCATTTGCTTGGAGCGCAAAACGGTGTGATGGAGGCGGGTACCGAAGGTGCCGCATCACGTGAAATAAAGTGGCACGAACAGGCGCCGACCGGCAAACTGGATCTGTTGGTGGATATTAATTTCCGCCTTAATTCCACCGGGGCTTATTCCGACATCGTGTTGCCTACTGCCACCTGGTATGAAAAGAACGATCTCAATACCACCGATATGCATCCGTTCATTCATCCGCTGACGGCTGCAGTTAATCCCGGTTGGGAAAGCCGCAGTGACTGGCAGATATTCAAATCAATTGCCAAAGCATTTGAGACGCTGGCGGAAAAACACCTGGGCACGCGCAAGGATCTGGTGTCGTTCCCTTTGATGCACGATAGTCCGACGGAGTTGGGACAGGCGTTGTCGGTTAAGGACTGGAAGCGCGGCGAATGCGAACCGGTTCCTGGGAAGACCATGCCGTCTTTTAAAGTGGTTGAGCGCGATTATGGCGCCACCTATAAAAAATTTACGGCGCTTGGTCCCCTAATGGAGTCGCTTGGTAATAACGTTAAAGGGCTCGACTGGAACACAGAGGAAGAATATAAACGCCTGAAAACGGTGATTCGCACCGTACGCGAGCCCGGTTTGACGCAAGGTATGCCATCGCTGGAAGAAGATAAAAGCGTATGCGAGGCAATCTTGGTTATGGCCCCTGAGACCAATGGTGAAGTGGCGCAAAAATCATGGCAAGCCCTTAATAAAAAAACCGGGCTTGATCACACACATTTAAGCGCTTCCCGGCGCGACGAAAAAATCACCTTTACCGATATCAAGAATCAACCGCGTAAAATTATCACAGCCCCTACGTGGAGCGGTATCGAATCGGAAGAGGTCAGTTACACCGCAGGCTATACCAACATACATGAACGTATTCCGTTTCGCACCTTAACCGGACGTGCGCAATTCTATCAGGATCACGAGTGGATGCTGGATTTCGGTGAAGGGTTTTGTGTCTATCGTCCGCCAGTGGATCTGCAAGCTACTGCCGCAGTGGAGTCTCGATTAAATGGCAAGCAGCATTTAACGCTTAACTGGATTACGCCGCATAGTAAATGGGGGATTCATAGTACCTACAATGACAATCTGCGCATGCTGAACCTATTTCGTGGTGGTCCGGGGGTTTGGATTTCCGAGAAGGACGCTGAAAAGATCGGGCTTGAGGATAATGATTGGGTTGAGGCGCTAAACGGCAATGGCGCCACTGTCGCGCGCGTAATTGTTAGCCAGCGTGTACCCGAGGGCATGGCAATGATGTACCACGCACAGGAAAAAACCATCAATGTACCGGGCTCGCCGACTACCGGTAAACGTGGCGGTATTTTAAATAGTGTGACTCGCACCACAGTCAAACCGACACATATGATTGGTGGTTATGCTCAACTTTCTTATGGATTTAATTACTATGGCACCGTGGGTTCTCAGCGAGATGAATTTGTCATCGTGCATAAAATTGAAGATCAGGACGTTGATTGGCTGGAGCGTGAGCTCACCCCTGAGCGGGAAGCGAATCCAAATCCTCCGGGTATGGTTTAAAAAGGTCAGCCTTAAAACGAAAGTGTTATGGGCGCTTCTATTAATCCCCTCTCCCTTCGGGAGAGGGCTAGGGTGAGGGGGCAAATAAAGCTAAGGTACTGATTTTATTATCCCCTCATCCCAACCTTCTCCCGGAAGGAGAAGGAGTTATCAATTAATAGAAGTGCCCTTATGTTAATAATTTTTAAGTGGAGTATTGAATGAAAATCCGCGCACAGTTTTCCCTGGTATTTAACCTGGACAAATGTATAGGCTGTCACACTTGTTCGGTCACGTGTAAAAATGTCTGGACCAATCGCAAAGGTGTAGAGTATGCGTGGTTTAACAACGTCGAGAGCAAACCCGGCATTGGATACCCGAAAAACTGGGAAGACCAGGATGTTTGGCACGGTGGTTGGGAATTGTTTAATAATAAATTACGGCTTAAATCAGGCAGTCGTCTCAAACGCTTGATGAATATTTTCGCCAATCCAGATCTGCCGGTAATCGACGATTACTACGAACCCTACACCTACAATTACGGTCATTTGCAAACCTCACCGCTATCGGAAGCCGCGCCCACAGCGCGGCCGATGTCGCAACTCGATGGCGGCCAAATGGAAAAGGTCTCCTGGGGGCCGAATTGGGAAGACGATCTTGCCGGCGAATTTAAGAAGCGCAGTCAGGATAAAAACTTCGCTAATATTGAAAAGCAAATATATTCTGAATTTGAACACACATTTCAGATGTATCTGCCAAGGATGTGTAACCACTGTCTGAATCCATCGTGCGTCGCATCTTGTCCGGCCGGATCAATGTATAAGCGCGAAGAAGATGGCATTGTGCTGGTCGATCAGAACAAATGCCGCGGTTGGCGTATGTGCGTCAGCAATTGTCCATACAAAAAGGTATTTTATAACTGGGAATCCGGCAAGGCGGAAAAATGTATAGCCTGTTATCCACGTGTTGAGGCAGGGCTACCCACAGTGTGTTCCGAATCATGCGTTGGCCGTATTCGTTACAACGGAATAATGCTTTATGACGCGGATAAAATAAAGGAGGCTGCATCAACGGAAAATGAACAAGGTCTGTATGAGGCACAACTTGATATTTTTGTTGATCCCAATGACCCAGAGGTGATCGCAAATGCACGTGAAAACGGCGTGTCTTGCTCCTGGATAGAGGCCGCGCAGAAATCACCGATTTATAAAATGGCTGTTGAATGGCGCGTGGCTTTCCCGTTGCATCCGGAATTTCGCACCTTGCCCATGGTTTGGTATGTGCCGCCGTTGGCACCGGTACAGTCGCAAATTGATCAAGGCAACCTGCCGACTGAAGAAGATGGCATGATCCCAAAAGCCGAGGCATTACGCATGCCTGTTCAATACTTGGCCAATTTATTTACCGCCGGTGATGAAAAGCCGATATTGAAAAGTATTAACCGCTTGATCGCCATGCGATCTTATCAACGCACAGTACATGTAGATAAACAGCCGAACCAGGCCATTCTGGATAAGGTGGGTCTCAGCGTTGAGCAGGTTGAAGATATGTACCGGTATATGGCCATCGCCAACTATGAAGATCGGTTTGTTGTTCCAACCAGTCAGGAAGAATTACGACAGGATGATTTTCACGCGTTTCAGGGCACCAATGGTATTGATTTCGGAAACACGAGTCCCAACAGTGGAGGTAAAATATCGTTGTTCCCAACACGCCGCCAGGGAAGCATGGAATCCCTGGTTTATGTGGCGCCGCCTGAAAAGTTCAAAAAGGAGAAAGAAACCGTCGATAGTTAGCCCATCTATTTACGATAATAGTTATGCTAAAAATATATAAAATTCTTTCTGTATTGATTGATTATCCAAACGATGAGTTGTTGCTAAATCTGGAACAAGTTAAATCCGCCCTTGATGAACCCCAGTGTGTGAATAATCAGGAACGCAAGATTTTGCGCGAACATATCGAATGGATGCAAAACCAGCAAGCACTGGAATTGCAGGGGCTATACATACAAACGTTTGACATGGCTGCCGAACACGCTTTGTATTTAACTCACCATTTGTTAGGTGATGATCGTGAGAGGGGTCCTGCGCTTGTCGATTTACAGGAGTTCTATAAGAACACAGGCTGGCAAGCTGTTGATAACGAATTGCCTGATTATTTACCAATGATATTGGAGTATGCGTCTAATTTGGATGAAATGGGCGCACGCATGTTTCTGCGCGAGGCGGTCGGTGCGATCAGCATTTTGGCCGCTAATCTGGAAAAAACCGGCAGTCCTTATGCAAAACTTATGCGTTTGTTAGAAAATCGCGCCAGCATTTTGGATGCCGCAGCTAACAGTTAAACAATAGTGAGACTAATATGAATATTGAATCTTTTATTTTTGGTACCTATCCTTATATCGTGCTCACCATCTTTTTGCTTGGCAGTTGGGTGCGGTTTGACCGTGAGCAATACACATGGAAGAGTGATTCCAGTCAATTGTTGTCAAATAAGTGCTTACGACGTGCGAGTAATTTGTTTCATGTCGGCATCCTCGCCATTTTCTTCGGCCACCTGTTTGGGCTCTTATCCCCGCCCGCCCTGTTTCATGCCATCGGCATCTCTGACGTGGGTCATCAATATGTTGCCATTATCCTGGGTCTGATTTTCGGAACTTTGTGTCTGATTGGCGCGGTCATGTTGTTGTTACGCCGCTTGTTAATTAAACGCATCTACGTTAACAGTCGATTAATGGATATTTTTATTCTGGTATGGTTGTTGGTGACCCTGTTGCTGGGTCTAAGCACCTTACCTTCATCATGGCACCATGCAACGAATGGTGACGCTAGCATCATGTTGGCATTATCGGAATGGGTGCGCGGTGCACTAATCTTTCAGGCAGATCCCGGATTATTAGCGGATGTGGGCACCGTATTCAAAATTCATTTGTTTTTTGGCATGACAGTGTTTCTATTGTTTCCATTCACTCGCCTGGTGCATATCTGGAGTTTCCCGGTTGGGTATTTATCGCGTGCTTGTTTGTTTGTGCGCACCAAGAGGAAACTTGAACGATCCAGCACGAGAAGATTGATTCGTTCCAGGCAGAACGTTTAAAAGCAAAACATGTGAGCACTTCTTATGCAATCAGATCATCACATGGCGCAAAGATTAATTGGGCCGACAGACCAGGCGGGCGGCCAGTTCAAGGCCTTTTCGTAAGGGCAAAGGGAGGGTGTCGAGGTCCAGGGTGTCGAGCAGGTTTTTGACTTGCAGGCCGATCTCAGTATCACCCTCAATCATCAGACGGCGCTGGAAAAAGAGTGTATCCGGGTCTTCACAACGGGTGGCCAGTTGCATAAACTCACGCAGATTGCCGCGAATTGAGGCGGACTCCTGCGCTCGTTGTTTCAAAACAATCCGCTGTCCCTGTATGCCGAAGTACCAGCATAGGTGGGCATCCTCAAGGGTGATTTTTATGTATTGTCCCTGTAAAAAATCCAGCTCCCCGTCACGCAATGCTTCCTTAAGGACATAGTGCAGCACCTTCTCCAGCACGCCACGCTGCAATGCAAAGGGCGCACGCGCAATATTCCTGGCCAGCAGCAAGGGGAGTTTTTCGCCTAATGCTGTTTTAAGGGGTACGGGGATTGAGGCGAGGTTCATCTGTGATCATGCCTGTCTTGGTGGTAAACTGAGTATAAATGGGCCGCCTAGCTGTGTCTTGACCTAAATCAAGTTGCGTCAAATCTGTCTTTGCTAGGCTGTCCGCCAGCACTATTCTGGCAACTTAGGCCTAGAAGTCAACTACAGGTGTAGCGTATTTAATGTATCTGCCCGGGGTCATCCACTCATTCGGCAGCGCCATGCAACGCAAGTATGGCGAAAAAGTGCACAAGCTGGCGATTAATGCAGCATTTACTTGCCCAAATCGAGATGGCAGCAGGGGCACAGGTGGCTGCACCTTTTGTAATAATGTTTCGTTCAGTCCTCATGCACGGCAGCCGGTCAGTGTCATGGAACAGATCGAGCAGGGCAAAAAGGTTGTGCGCAAAAGGACCGGGGCAAAAAAATATATCGCCTATTTTCAGGCCTATACAAACACCTATGCGGATATTGCGCGACTGAAGGAACTTTATGATCAGGCCCTGGAAGATGATGATGTGGTGGGCCTATCCATAGGGACACGCCCGGATTGCGTTCCCGACCCGGTGTTGGTGTTGTTGGCGGAGTATCAACAACAAGGTTACGAGGTCTGGCTCGAACTGGGCCTGCAATCGGCGTTTGACTCGACCCTGGCGCGAGTGAATCGTGGCCATGGTTTTGCGGAGTATGTGCAGGCCATAAAACGTGCGTACCGATACAAGGTGCAGGTTTGCACACATCTGATTGTTGGCTTGCCTGGTGAGGATGCCGGGCACAACCTGTCTTCACTTCAACAGGTCCTGCAAGTGGGGACACAGGGTCTTAAGTTGCATCCATTGCATGTGGTCAAGGGCACGCAGTTGGCGAATCAATGGCGCAGGGGGGAATACAAGGCCATGGCATTTAATGACTATATTGATCTGGCGACAGAGATGGTGGCGCGAACACCACCGGACGTGATTTTCCATCGCCTTACGGCGACTGCCGCGCCGCGTTTGTTACTGGCCCCTCAATGGTGTGCCTATAAGTGGCGGGTGCTCAACGCCATACATGACCAACTGATACTGCAAACCCGTAGTCAAGGTAGCAGCCTCGACTACAAACTGAAGATAGGGTGAGTTGATGGATCTGGTGTGTCCTGCGGGTAATTATCCGTCGCTCAAGGCAGCCGTGAATCAAGGCGCGAATGCGGTCTATATCGGATTTAAGGACGACACCAATGCGCGTCATTTTGCCGGTCTGAATTTCAATGATAAAAAAATCGATCAGGCCTTAGATTATGCAAAGTCAAAGGGCGTCAAGATATTTATTGCCATCAATACTTATTCGCAATCCCAGGGTTGGCCGCGCTGGAAGCAGGCCATCGACAGAGCGGCGCAGTTAGAAGTTGATGCCGTTATTGCCGCCGATATTGCAGTGCTCGATTATGCCGTTTCAACTTATCCGGAATTAAACCTGCACCTATCAGTACAGGGTTCGGCGACGAACTATGAGGCCTTACGTTTTTACCAACAGCGATTCAATATACGCCGTGCTGTGCTGCCCAGGGTCCTGTCGCTGGCACAGGTACAGGCCCTGGCCAAGAATAGCCCGGTGGATCTGGAGGTATTTGCCTTTGGTAGCCTGTGCATTATGGCCGAAGGGCGCTGCCATCTTTCTTCTTATGTCACGGGTGAGTCACCCAATATGTGCGGTGTCTGTTCACCCGCCAAGGCCGTTAACTGGGAGCAGCGCGGCGATGTTCTTGAGTCGCGTCTCAATGGGGTCCTGATCGACCGCTACCAGAAAGATGTAAATGCCAGTTATCCCACGCTTTGCAAGGGCCGCTTCCGGGTGAACGGTGAGGTTGTTCATGCCCTGGAAGAGCCGACCAGTCTCAATACCATCGGCCTCATTCCCGAATTGTCAAAGATCGGCATCAAGGCGGTGAAGATCGAAGGGCGTCAGCGCAGCCCCGCCTACGTACAACAGGTGACACAGGTGTGGCGGCAGGCGTTGGATCACTACGCCCGGGCGGGAGACAAGTTTGCAGCCAAAAAGGAATGGACAGATGTATTGGCCAAGGTCTCCGAAGGTGCGCAGACGACACTGGGGGCCTATTTACGGCCATGGCAGTAAGAAAAATGAAGCTATCACTTGGGCCTCTGCAATATCTTTGGTCACGGCAAGATACCTTTGATTTCTATGATTTAATGACATCATTGCCCGTCGACATCATCTATCTTGGTGAGACGGTGTGCTCCAAACGCCGCAACCTAAAAACCGGCGACTGGCTGGACTTGGCACGTCATTTGACGGAGCAGGGTAAACAAGTGGTTCTCTCCACGCTGACTCTGATCGAGGCCGAGTCCGAACTCAAGACCATGCGGCGTCTTTGCAGCCAGGATGATTTTCTTGTCGAGGCCAATGATATGGCCGCAGTGCAGTTGTTGTCCGAGCGGGGCGTCCCGTTCGTGGCCGGTCCTTTCATTAATATTTACAATGCCCGCAGCCTGGCATTCCTCAGCCGCCTGGGGTTGCGGCGCTGGGTAATGCCGGTGGAACTCTCCAGGGCGTCACTCAAGGGTATCTTTGATGCACCGGAGGCCAAGACCCTGGAGCAATCATTGGAGACCGAGATTTTCAGTTATGGCCGCCTGCCCCTGGCCTTCTCGGCGCGCTGTTTTACCGCCAGGGCGCACAAGCTCTCGAAAGATAATTGCGAATTTGTCTGTGGCGATTATCCGCAAGGCCTGCAACTGGACAGCCAGGAGGAACAGACGGTATTTACCATCAATGGCATCCAAACACAGTCGGGTGATGTCTATAACCTCTTGCCCGAAGTGGCGGATATGAAGAAGCTGTCTGTCGACATTCTTCGGCTGAGCCCGCAACGTGAAGGCATGAGGGATGTCATTCATCACTTCAGAGATGCCATTGAGGGACGGCACATTGCGGCATTATCTAGTGATGCATATTGTAATGGCTATTGGCATGATGAAGCCGGAATCTTTGAAATCAAGCCATTATAATAATCTTTCAAGATTGCAGAGAAGTAATCCAAAATTACTGTGTGATCTGACTGCTTTCAAACAGCCGAACCCGAAGCCTTTATTTGGACGACTAAATTGAGGCTGGTGAAGGTGGCCGGAATACCAAAGCAGGTATTGGACGGGTGACAGGGTTTTGCCGCCAGCTATATTAACTAAGTCTAGCTAAACTAAACTCTGGAGATTGCTGAAATGAAGGTCAATATGCATGAAGCCAAATCCCAGCTTTCCAAACTGGGCGAACAGGCACGCAAGGCGATAGCGGATGACCGCAACGAGGTTTATGTCAGCGCCGCGAGCGGTTGGGAGATCGCCATCAAACGCGAGACCGGGAAACTCAGTGCGCCGCCACCTGGACGCCATCATGAGTGAGGTCGGTTTTCTTCATCTGCCTATTACTTTCCACCACGGGGGGGCAGGCCGGGCGTCTGCCTGCCCATCACCGCGACCCATTTGACCGGATGCTGATCCCCCAAGCGATGGCGGAAGGACTCACTATCGTGACCAAAGACACGACCATTCCACAATACGGGGTTGCGACGGTACCGGCCAGTCAATGACTCCTCCTGCCTGCACCGAAGACACCCTGGTTCAACAAACCACGGCCGAGCACCTGGAAAAGGCCACGAACCGGGAAAAATATGCACTGATCAGAGACGGCGTGCAGGTTACGTTTCGCAATGAGGTATGAGTGCGCATAACACAAAAAAAGAGGCCTTCTCCCGCGTCGTGATTGACGCGCAGCTTAATGATGCCGGCTGGTAACTTTCTTGATGAGTACTCCATATCACGCCAAATATCTTGCCCACGAACTGACCAAACGTTGTTCGTCAGAAAAGTTGGGAAAACTGTCACAATCTCTATTCAATGCCACGGTTGACCTGAACCCACATCAGATTGAGGCGGCGCTGTTTGCCTTTCGTTCGCCATTGTCACGGGGCGCCATTCTTGCGGATGAGGTCGGTCTAGGCAAGACTATTGAAGCAGGTCTTGTTCTCAGTCAGCTATGGGCCGAGCGAAAGCGTCGTATACTCATTATTTTGCCCGCCGCCTTACGGGAACAATGGAAGACAGAATTGGCGGAGAAGTTTTTTATTAATTCCGTCATTCTGGAATCGAAGAATTTCAATCAACTCGCCAATGATGGTGCCGCCAATCCCTTCGAGCAATCGGACAGAATCATTCTGTGTTCCTACCATTTCGCGAAGAGTAAGAGTAATGAGATACAGCGTGTCCCCTGGGACTTGGTGGTGTTCGATGAAGCCCACCGGCTTCGCAATGTCTACAAAAAAGGCAACAAGATAGCCCGTGTTATTCGTGATGCAGTTGAGGGTCTACCAAAGATTCTGCTGACGGCGACACCACTACAAAATTCACTATTGGAGCTCTTCGGCCTGGTTAGTTTTATCGACCCTCATGTGTTCGGCAGTGAGGCCTATTTCCGTACAGAATTCTCCCGCCGTGCTGGTGATGTCGGTGCGGCTGAGTTTATGCGACTACGGGAGCGAATCCAGCCAATATGTCAGCGTACATTGCGTCGTCAGGTGCTGGAATACGTCCGTTACACCAACCGCATCTCCATCACCCAGGACTTTACGCCCAGTGATGATGAGCTGCGTTTATATGATGCGGTATCCGCCTACCTGCAACGGCGTGATTCTCACGCCCTACCATCCGGGCAGCGTACTTTGATGACACTTGTTTTGCGAAAAATATTAGCGTCGTCTTCTTTTGCGATTGCCAATACGCTTGATCGGTTGGCAAAAAGGCTGGAACACCAGCTTGCACAAGCGGAACAGGAGGCGGAACAGCAAACCGACATCGCGGATGACTATGACGTGCTGAACGAAACTCGCGATGAATGGAACACAGATAATGGTGACAGAAAAACAGCAGAACCTGCAGCAGTCGATGCGAAGGATGCAAAAGCACAAGCCAGGTTTCGCAGAGAAATTCAGGAGGAAACCGCAGAACTTACGAACTATAGGGAGCTGGCAAAGTCGATCACGCACAATGCCAAGGGTGAAGCATTGTTGGTTGCCCTCAGTTCCGGATTTGAAAAACTCGATGAGTTGGGCGCAGTACGCAAAGCACTCATTTTCACCGAATCACGCCGCACCCAGCAGTACCTCAAGGAACTACTGGAAGCGAACGGTTATCAGGGCCAGGTAGTGACTCTGAGCGGGACGAATACTGACCCGGATACAGTGTCTCTCTATCGAAACTGGACCAAAAGACACCAGGGCGAGGACGTCATTACCGGTTCTCGCAGCGTGGATATACGTACTGCCATCGTCGAGGAGTTTCGGGACCACGTCGCAATCATGATCTCTACCGAGTCCGGGGCGGAGGGTATTAACCTTCAATTCTGCAGTCTATTAGTTAACTATGATCTACCCTGGAATCCGCAACGCATCGAACAGCGTATAGGCCGTTGCCACCGTTATGGCCAGAAGTATGACGTGGTGGTGATCAATTTTCTCAATCGCAAAAATGCCGCCGACCGACGCGTATTCGAATTGCTGTCGGAAAAATTTCACCTGTTCAATGGCGTCTTCGGTGCATCGGATGAAGTGCTCGGGGCGCTGGAGTCCGGTGTCGATTTCGAAAAACGTATCAACGAGATCTATCAATCCTGCCGATCACCGGATGATATCGACGCAGCGTTCGATGAGTTGCAACAAGAACTGGACGTGCAGATTCGCGCGCAAATGGAAGATACCCGCGCCAAACTACTGGAAAACTTTGATGAAGAGGTGCACACACGTCTGCGCATGAACCACGATGAAACGCTACTCCAGGTCAACCAATTCGAGGAATGGCTATGGCGCTTCACGGAATATGAGCTGGCCGACTGTGCCGAGTTTGGCCCGACGCCATACACATTCATACTCCACCGTCACCCACAAACAATAGACCCCGTGGATATCCCCCTGGGTCAATACCGTCTCGTCACTCATCATAATGGCGAAACCCAGCATCATTTCCGGCTGGGCCACCCATTGGCCGAGCGACTCCTGACAGCAGCCAAGAGCCGTGAACTCCCCGTACGGGAAATCCACTTTCGTTATGACCAGCACGGCGGCAAGGTCAGTTTGGTGGAGCAACTGCAGGGCCGCAGCGGTTGGTTGCACCTCGACCTGTTGACCATCAAGGCCCTTGAGAAGGAAGAGCACTTGGTTTTCAGTGGGGTGACCGATGAGGGCGACATCATGGATAGCGACACTTGCGCCAAGCTGTTTGGTGTGGCCGCCGAGTTGGGTTTAGAGACAGTTATGCCAGAAGACATCGCTGCAAGCCTAAAAAAGGGTATCGCCACCTCAACAGACCAGATTATCCATGATGTGACTACCCGCAATCACCAATATTTTGAGATCGAGATGGACAAGCTGGAAATCTGGGCCGACGACCTCAAGCACGGCCTGGAGCGGGAGCTGAAGGAACTGGACCGCGAGATCAAGGCGGTAAAAAAAGAGGCCCGTCAGGTCGCGGACCTGGAGGCCAAGGTCGCTCTGCACAAAAAGACCAAGGAACTGGAGCGCAAGCGCAACGACAAGCGCCGCAAGCTATTCGATGCCCAGGACGAGATTGACGAGCGCAAGGACGGACTGATCAGCCAGATAGAGGCCCGCCTGAAACAGTCGGTCACGGCCCGCCCACTGTTCGCCATTCGCTGGCGCGTAGTCTGATTTTCCTGGATTTTATAGGGCCTTTAACCGCCCATATTGGCCAGTACTGCTGCCAGCGTTAGTAAGCCCCACAATACCACCAGTATAATTGTAATATACGAGATATGTGACTATAGTAACGGCCCATGTGATACGATTTAATAATATAGCGCACCAGGATGATGCCCACACATAAAGTAGAAGACATGGCAGTCCAGTCTCACCGCAGCGGTGTCTATCGCAAGACACCGACGGGTTATACCGCCTTCTTCCCCAGGACCCTGCCACCGCAGCCGCCGGTTGATCTCAGTGGCGGCGGCCTGCAACTCCTGCTTTCCGAGGCCGATCGCGCGCTGGGCGCGGTCAACACGATTACCAGCATACTTCCCAACCCGGATCTGTTCGTGGGCATGTTCATCCAGAAGGAGGCCCTGCTCAGTTCCCAGATCGAAGGCACTCAGTCTTCCCTGGTCGATGTCCTCGGCATCGATGAAGAGACCGAGCCGACAGTGGATGTGGGCGAAGTGGTCAACTACGTCAAGGCCATGCGTTATGGGCTGGACCGTATACAGAAGGATGACTTCCCTATGTCGCTACGCCTGCTGCGCGAGATCCATGCCGTACTGATGAAACAGGTCCGTGGCGGCAAGCCCGCGCTCACGCCGGGCGACTTTCGCACCGGTCAAAACTGGATCGGCGGCAGCAATCTCCAGACCGCCCGCTTTATCCCGCCGCCGTCCGACGTCATGCAAGAGGCCCTGCATGAGTTCGAGAAATATCTGCATGTCAAAGATGACCTGCCACCGTTAGTGCGCTGCGCGTTGATCCATTATCAGTTCGAGACCATCCATCCTTTTAATGACGGCAATGGGCGTGTGGGCCGCCTGTTGATTACCTTCTATCTGGTCTGGAAGAAGATTCTGGAACAACCCATGCTGTATCTGAGCGCCTACCTCAAGGCCCACCAGCAGGAATACTACGACCGCCTCATGCAGGTCCGTAACAGCGGCAACTATGAGGCCTGGACGCGTTTCTTTCTGGAGGGGATCATCACTGTATCTGGTCTGGTAGTGCAAACCACCCGGCGTATTCAGTCGCTGGAGAGCACTGATACGGAACGGCTGCTGAAAGCCGGTGTCGGCCACTCCGGTTTATTGCTTATGCGCCTGCTTTTGAAGCAGCCTGTATTGCGGGTGAAAGATGTGGAAAAATCTGTGGGCGTAAGTTACACCAAGGCCAACAACATCGTTGCCATCGCCGAGCGCCTCGGTATGCTGAAACAGATCAGCAAAGGCAGGCGGAACCGGAAATATGCCTATCAAGCGTATATCGATATCTTGTCGGAAGGTACGGAACTGCCGGGGGCTGTAGAGTAATGAAAATAATGAAAAAACAGCTGCTTGTAGAGGTTTACCCTTCCAGGAGCAGTTCTCGACTACGGATTAATGGGCAAAAAATATTGCATTTTCTGCAGTATAGGCCGATACTTATACATAACACACCCACCATGCCTCTCGTAGAAGCACACTTTGGTGGGTTTTTTTATGCCCGGAGAAAACGGGCGTGACAACCTACAATAAACCCGTTTTAACCACCGCTCAGCATATTGCACAGTGGAAAAAGCGGGGCTTGGCTGTACCTGATATGGCCAGAGCAGAACACTACCTCAACGTTGTCAGCTACTACCGGCTTAGCGCCTACACGTTCCCCTTCCAAAAAGGCAATCCTGATCATCAGTTTAATCAGGGTGCTTGTTTCGACGATATTCTTGATCTCTACGTATTCGATCGGGAACTGCGACTGCTTATCCTGGACGCTATAGAGAGAATTGAAGTCGCGTTCCGCGCCGGTATGACCAACGTAATGGCGCAGCATCATGGAACGCATGCATATATCGACAAAGCTATCTTCGATACACGCTATAACCACAATTGGCTAATCAATCAGCTTAAGCAAAAGTGTGCGGAACAGAATTCAGAGGTCTTTATCGCCCACTATCGCAATAAATATAAGAACCCCAAATTACCGCCGATCTGGATGGTGATGGAGATCCTTACCTTCAGGGAGGTATCGGTACTCTTTACTAACCTGAGATTGAAAGAAGACAAACAGGCAATCGCTCAATATTGGGGCATGCCTGATACTGTTCTAAAATCATGGTTCCGTGCGCTGTCTGATCTCCGAAACGTCTGCGCCCATCACGCACGTACCTGGAATCGTGAAATCGGCAGCCGTCCTCGGTTGCCAAAGAAGCCACCTGCCCGCTGGCCGGATTTGACCAAGGCACTTGCTGATCCCAAGATCGATATGAAACGACGACTTTATTGTCTCAGTACGCTAGTCAAAACTATGCACTTTAGTGCAAGGCTTTAGCTGCTACACACCTATGGTACGCTGGCGTTATGAAAGATCAGC
>DRJZ01000131.1 GCA_011052015.1 Acidiferrobacteraceae bacterium
CTGGGCCGCCGTAATCGACTTACAGGCTGGCAATTCGCTCAGGCCATTGATGCTATCCAGATTCTGTATTGCAAACTGCTGGTAACTCCGGTTTGTCAGCGGCTCGACTGGGATTATTGGCATGACTCCGCAAAGCAACTCGACGTTGACCATCCGACCACTGCGCGGCAACTCACACCAGATGAGCTAAGTTATCTCAAGGAGCGCAAGGGGGAAGGGCCACTCAAGGAAGTGCGAGCCGCCCATCATGACCTCCTGGTTCGCTTTGCACGCGAAATTCGCCGCAGAGGGTATGCCTATCGTACTGAACAGAGTTATGAACAGTGGATTTCCCGGTATATCCTCTTCTGCAAGGGTCTACCCCCTGAGCAAACCGGTGCCAGTGACGTAAAGTTATTTCTTGAATATCTGGTCATCAAACGGCATGTCAGTGCCAGCACACAGAACCAAGCATTAAATGCGCTGGTATTTCTCTATAATAGAGTACTTGAGCGCAAGCTTGGAGAGCTGGAATCCTTCGTTAGGGCTAAGCGGCCACGCAATCTTCCCGTGGTGTTGAGCCGCAACGAGGTGATGACCTTGCTAGAAAGTCTGAAGGGTATACACAAAATGCTCGCGTCGCTGTTATATGGTACGGGCATGCGTCTACTGGAGGGACTACGCCTACGGATCCAAGATGTCGATTTCGCCTACCACCGCATTCACGTGCATCAGGCAAAAGGAAAAAAGATAGGTATGTACCGCTTCCCGACTCACTCGCAGAGGGTCTGCGCAAGCAGATTAAAGTGGTTCGACAACTTCATAATCAGATAGAGACACCCTTCAGGTAAGTGCATTCCATCTTTGTCCCTTGTCTTCCTTTGCGAATCCTTTGCGTCTTTGCGTCGAAAAATTAATATCAGGCCTTTCGCCCAACCAACCACCCCAACACCAGCATCACCCCTATTAACACCAGCACCGCCCTATTGCCCCAACGCACGTAGGGCGTGGCACCCTGCATGGGTTGCACCTCGCCGCTAAGCACCACAGTCTTGAATTGTTTGGTGCGGGCGATGATCTTGCCGCGATGGTTGATGATTGCGGTCACGCCGGTATTAGCCACACGCAAAAGAGTACGCCCGGTTTCCAGGGCGCGCATACGGGCCATCTGCAGGCGTTGCAAGGGACCCAGGGAGTCACCAAACCAGGCGTCTTCACTTACGTTGACCAACAGTGTGGCCTCGGGAAGCAGGCGAATGAATTCTTCGGGAAAGGCATCTTCATAGCAGATGCTCACTGCAACGGCTTGCCCGGCCACGTGCATCACACCGTCGGCGTCTGGCCACGGACTAAAGTCTGACATGGGAATATCGAGCGCCCCCATGAGCCACCGGGTCAACACCGGGAAAGGCAAATATTCCCCGAAAGGCACCAGGTGGTGCTTGTGGTAGGTCTGGGGTTGCGAGGCAATGCTACGAACGACGTTGTAGTAGTCTAATGCCCCATCGGCCCCTTGCCTCCGTTCCAGGGTTCCATATAAGAAATCGGTTTGGTATTGGGTCGATTCATTTTTTAGCTCACGCCAGAATGAGGGTGGAATCTGGTCTTTGAATGCCGGTATGGCGACCTCCGGCCACACTATCAGGGCCTGGTCACGATACTCCTGGCTAAGATGCAGGTAGCGCTCGGCCACCGTCATCCGGTAACGGGGTAACCATTTCATGTCCAAGGGTACGTTGCCCTGCACCAGGGCCACCTTGATCATAGGTCCTTTTGGCTCGACCCACTCAATACGACCCAGGAGAAAGCCAAGCCCAAAGACTCCCACCAGGACAAGTGCAGGCCAGGGACGTCGTGGCTTATCAATAATCAGCGCCAGCAGGCCTGCAACCAGGGCCACACTCAGACTCACGGCGTAGATGCCAAACCCACTTGCCACCCCCGACAGGGGTGTGTCGATCTGGCTGTAACCCAGGCTCAACCAGGGAAACCCGGTCAACACCCAACTGCGGCACCATTCAAGCAGCACCCACAGAGCGGGTAAAACCACTATTAAATGAATCACCCGCTTTCGGTCCCCGAACCGGGCTTGTAACCCACCAACCAGGGCCGGGAACAGGGAAAGCAGCAGCACAAACAAGGCAACGGCGAGCGCCGCCAACGGTACCGACATGCCACCGTAATCATGCATGCTGCGATAGACCCAGGACACACCCACCCCGAATGAACCCAAACCAAAGGCCAGTCCAACACCAAAGCAACGCCACGGCGAGCCGCGCTGCCACAGTAAAAATAATAACGACGGTGACAGGATCGCGAGTACGGCAAAATTAAAGGGTGCAAATGCCAGAGGCAAGGCAGCTCCGGCACCCAGGGCGACAAGAATATCGCTAAGGTTTTTATTCGCTAGCGGTATCTTGATTATTGGCAAGACGTGTTGCCCTCAGCAGATGAACACGCCGACTGTCGGCATGCAGCACCTCGAATCGGAACCCCTCCATGGTGACAGCCTCACCACGCCGAGGCAGGTGGCCCAGGGATGAAATCACCATCCCGGCAACCGTGTCCACATCACCCTTGTCATAGCTCACCCCAAAATAGTCGTTAAATTCTTCAATCGACAAGATACCCTTAATAACGTATTCATCATCGCTACGCGGCATGATCAAGGTATCCAGATCATCAATATCATGCTCGTCCTCAATCTCGCCGACAATCTGTTCGAGCACATCTTCGATAGTCACCAGGCCGGCGGCCTGGCCGTATTCGTCTACCACAATGGCCATATGATTACGGCTACTACGGAACTCCCGCAACAACACATTGAGACGCTTGCTTTCTGGGATAAAAATAGCCGGACGCAACAGATCTCTCAGATTAAAGCTTTCCTTGTGGTTCGGGGCAAAATATTGCAGTAGATCTTTGGCGAGCAGGATACCCACGACCTTGTTCTTGTCGCCGTCCACAACCGGAAACCGGGAGTGGGCGGTCTCAATAACCATGGGCAAAAACCCATCTATAGGGAGGCTACGATTCACCACTTCCATCTGCGAGCGTGGCACCATGATGTCCCGGACTTGCATCTCCGAAACTTGCATCACGCCTTCCATCATGTCCAAAGCATCACGATCCAAAAGATTGTGCTCATGGCTGCGGCGTAAAATATCTATTAAGTCCCTGCGATCAATCGGGATGCACTTAAGCGCCCGGCCCAAACTTTTGAGTGGAGACCAGGCACGGCTAGGTCGATCTTTTCCGTTTTCTTGTGACATAGTTGCTAAGGTGTAGTGAGTTAGTAGGGATCTGGAATACCGATCTTATCAAGAATTTCCTTTTCCAGTTGTTCCATTTTAGTTGCTTCAGTATCTTGTTTATGGTCGTAGCCACGCAAGTGCAATACACCATGGACGATCATATGCGCCCAGTGGTCATTCAGTGCCTTGCCCTGTTCGGTGGCCTGTTGTTCTACTACTGGCGCACAAATCACCAGGTCGCCTAAAATCTGTGTTGCCACTCCCGGGGGATCATCGAATGGAAAAGACAACACATTGGTGGCCTCGGATTTATTGCGATAACGCTGATTGAGCCTGGCCGATTCGGCCTCGTCTACAACACGCAGGGTGATCTCGTTATGGCCCGTTTCACCCACAGCATCCATAGCGATACTGGCCCATGCGGCCATCTGTTGCTGGCCGGGTAGCCTTGCATCATCGCAAGCAATTTGAATATTCATCTTATGGCCTGACAAAGGAAACGATCACTTGGCATCTTGTCACTTGTGGTCTTCACTTTCGTCAGACTTGGCATAGGCCTCGACAATCTTTTGCACCAAGGGATGTCGTACCACGTCTTCGGGCTTGAAGTAGGTAAAACTGATGCCTTCGATATTCTCTATAATCTCCATCGCATGCTGCAACCCGGACTGACGCCCACGGGGCAGATCGGTCTGCGTGATATCACCGGTAATCACTGCGGTGGCGCCAAACCCAATGCGGGTGAGGAACATTTTCATTTGTTCGGTAGTGGTGTTCTGAGCCTCATCCAGGATGACAAAGGCCTCATTCAAAGTCCGCCCGCGCATATAGGCCAAGGGCGCCAGTTCGATGATGTCCCGATCCAGCAGTCTACCCACCTCTTCGAAACCGAGCATTTCATACAGGGCGTCATATAGAGGCCGAAGATAGGGATCGACCTTCTGCCCCAGGTCACCGGGTAGAAAACCGAGCCGTTCACCCGCCTCTACCGCTGGCCGCACCAACACGATGCGATTGACATCGCCCTTTTCCAGGGCATGGGTGGCGCAGGCCACTGCCAGGTAGGTCTTTCCGGTTCCCGCCGGGCCGATGCCAAAATTAATATCGTGAGACAGGATATTTCTGAGATAGGCGCGCTGATGTGGGTTGCGGCCCTGAACTGAGGCCTTGCGGGTGCGGATGATGATGTCGCTACCGGTTTTTTCCTTTCGCGGCGGAACATGTTGCAGGGCCAAGTGCACGTCGGATGAGGAAACGTCAGGCGCGTCGGCAGTGGCAGCATAAAGCGTCCGCAGGACCTCTTCGGCCCGGCTCGCCTGGGTGGGGTGGCCACTGATGCTAAAGTGCCCCCCACGGCTGGCGATTTGCACCCCGAGACGGTCCTCTATTTGTTTGATATGGGCGTTAAATTGGCCACACAGGGCCACCAAGCGTTGATTATCAACGGGGGCCAAGCTAAACGCCAATGCATTGGGTTGCGTCTTCAAGTTGTGGGCAGAATCACCATGGCCTTACTTCAGTATACCCGCACTAGCGCCCAGGACAACCGTCTTCAGCGACCAATTTTGGCATGATTTTGGTATCGATGACCTCGCCTCGCAAGGAATTGGGCAGGGCCTCGGTGATCCTGAGCTCGGTAAATTGCCCTATCAAGGTCTCGTCACCATAAAAATTCACCGATCGATTATTTTCACTGCGCCCGGTTAGTTGACCTGGGTGCTTGCGCGCAGGCCCGTGCACCAGAATTCGCTGCACCGTACCCACCATACGACGGCTAATTCTGTCAGCGTGTACATTGATCTGATGTTGCAGGCGTTGCAGACGTTCTTGCTTGACCGCATTCGTCACATCATCTGACAAGCTTGCCGCCGGTGTACCGGGTCTGGAGCTAAAGACAAAACTGTAAGAGTGATCGAATCCTATACGCTCAATCAGATCCAGGGTCTGCTCAAAATCGGCATCGGTTTCGCCTGGAAAACCGACGATAAAATCGGATGATAAACTAATATTGGGCCGCACCGCACGCAGACGTTCTATCTTTTCAATAAATTCTTCCACGCTGTAGCCACGCTTCATCAACATCAATATTCTGTTGGACCCGCTTTGCACTGGCAAGTGGAGATGATCCACCAGTTGCGGAATTTGAGCATAAGCCTGAATCAGGCTGGCAGAAAACGCCAGTGGATGTGAGGTGGTAAAACGCAGACGCTCAATGCCCTCAATTTGCGCCACATATTCCAGCAAAAGCGCCAGATCGGCCTCATCACCATCATCCATCAGACCCCGGTAGCCATTCACATTCTGGCCCAGCAGGGTGAGTTCCTTTACGCCTTGTTGGGCCAGACAACGGGCCTCATCCACCACATCGTCGAGTGGGCGGCTAAATTCCTCACCGCGGGTATAGGGCACCACGCAAAAACTGCAATACTTGCTGCAACCCTCCATTACCGACACATAAGCCCGTGCCTCGTTTATTTTGGGTTGGGGCAATTGGTCAAATTTTTCAATTTCTGGAAAACTGACATCGACCGCAGGCTTTCGGCTCGACCGCACCTGGTCAAGCATGGCAGGCAGACGCTGCAAAGTCTGGGGGCCAAAGACGATGTCCACAAAGGGGGCGCGTCCACGTATGGCCTCACCCTCCTGGCTGGCCACGCATCCACCCACACCGATCACCACATGGGGTCGGCGTTCCTTTAGTGGCCGCCAACGACCCAGTTCGGAGAACACCTTCTCCTGAGCCTTCTCCCGAACCGAGCAGGTATTGAGTAAAAGAACATCGGCATGGGCGGGATCTTCGGTCAAGGTCAAACCATGGGAAGCGGCCAACACGTCCGCCAAGCGCGCCGAATCGTACTCATTCATCTGGCAACCGAATGTCTTGATATACAACCGGGTTGCACCAGGGTTATGGGATCGGACTGATTCGCCCATCAGACAAGTATCTCTTCAGAAGGCATCAACTGACTGATTGTAACTGTCACAAACCTAACACCACAAAGCTGCAACCGGAAAGAAGAAAGGGCGACCGAAGTCACCCTTTCTGGTCCGGCTGGCAGCAACCCGTTATTTGACGCGTGGATCCAGCTCACCATTTGCATAACGGCCGATCATGGCCTCCAGGGAGATTGGCTTGATCTTGGACGCATTGCCCGCCGTACCAAATACCTCGTAACGGGCCTTGCAGATTTCCATCATGCCCTTGGTGGCCTCTTTTAGAAACTTGCGCGGATCGAAATTGGAGGCATTATCGTGCAAGTGACAACGAATAGAACCGGTAGACGCCATGCGCAGGTCGGTATCGATATTGACCTTGCGTACGCCATTCTTAATGCCCTCGGCGATCTCCTCCACCGGCACACCATAGGTCTGGCCCATGTCACCCCCGTAGTCATTGATAATCTTGAGCCACTCCTGGGGCACGGAACTGGAACCATGCATCACCAAATGGGTGTCCGGGATACGGGCGTTGATCTCCTTGATGCGGTCAATACGCAGCACCTCACCCGTGGGTTGCTTGGTAAACTTGTAAGCGCCGTGGCTGGTGCCAATCGCAATGGCCAGGGCGTCGACCTTGGTCTGCTTCACAAAATCGGCGGCCTGCTCAGGGTCGGTCAACAACTGGTCCATGCCCAGCTTGCCTTCGGCGCCGGAACCGTCTTCTTCACCAGCCATGCCCGTTTCCAGGGAACCCAGGCAACCCAACTCACCTTCAACAGAGACGCCACCGAAGTGGGCCATCTGCACAACACGCTGGGTGACCTCGGCGTTGTATTCATAACTGGATGGCGTCTTGGCGTCTTCTTCCAGTGAACCGTCCATCATGACAGAACTGAAACCACTCTGAATCGAACGCATGCAAACCGCCGGTGAAGCACCGTGGTCCTGGTGCATGACTACCGGAATATGCGGATACGCTTCCAGCGCAGCCAGGATCAGATGGCGCAGAAAAGGTTCGCCGGCATAGGCCCGGGCGCCGGCGGAACCCTGCATGATTACCGGGCTGTCAGTGGCATCGGCCGCCTGCATGATGGCGTGCACCTGCTCCATGTTATTCACATTAAAGGCCGGAACACCGTAACCGTGTTCAGCGGC
The DNA here is from genome assembly GCA_011052015.1 of Acidiferrobacteraceae bacterium. Taxonomy (GTDB): domain Bacteria; phylum Pseudomonadota; class Gammaproteobacteria; order HyVt-429; family HyVt-429; genus HyVt-429. The sequence continues at coordinate 7,329 of DRJZ01000131.1, forward strand.
GTGATCTAATAATTGGCGTAATGAAACAAGAGCCATAACAGTCTCCTAACGATATATTAAAGTAAATCTTCTATAAGGCACTTCTATTAACTCCCTCTCCCTCCAGGAGAGGGATAGGGTGAAGGGTGCAAACAAAGCTAAGACACTGATTTTATCATCCCCTCATCCTAACCTTCTCCCGGGGGGAGAAGGAATTATCAATTAACAGAAGTGCCCTATAATCATTCAACAATAAACTGAGCGTTGCTAAAATCCTCAATACCATTTACTGAAAACACAACACTAAAATAATTCAATAACCAAGGAATCTCTGATTAATTCGTCATTCCGGCCGTAGCGAAGTGAAGAACCGGAATCCAGAGTAGTAAAATCAATATATTGCTGGATTCCCGCTTTCGCGGGAATGACCGGGCTGGAATTAATCAGAAGTTCCCTAACTTTTGAGTCCACCTAGGCGTCGGTCGCGTCAATGAGGCCACCCACATGCACGATCTTCATGGCATTGGTGCCGCCATGTTTGCCCATGAGGTCACCTTTAGTCAGAATAAGTAAATCCCCCTTTTCTACTGCGCCTATTTTTGTCAGCAGATCGACCGCCTCCTTATTGACCTGGGCGTGGTCCGCTGAGGGAATCTGAAATTCAATGGGGTAGACGCCCCGATAAAGGGTTACCTTTCTACGCGTCTCCACATGGGGCGTCAAGGCGAAAATGGGTATGCCGGAACTGATCCGGGACATCCACAACGGGGTCGATCCAGACTCGGTGAGCGCGGCGATGGCCCGTACTCCTAGGTGATTGGCCGTGTACATCGCGGCCATGGCAATGGCCTCATCGGCACGCTTAAACGTAGAATCAATACGATAATTGGAGGTTGTGGCAAGACGGTGTTTCTCTGCGCCACGGCAGATCCGGTCCATGGCCTCTACCGCTTTAGCGGGATACTTTCCGGTGGCGGTCTCAGCAGACAACATCACCGCATCGGTGCCGTCTAAAACCGCGTTGGCCACATCAAAGACTTCCGCTCGGGTTGGAATCTGATTTTCAACCATAGATTCCATCATTTGGGTTGCGGTGATGACGACACGATCATGGGTGCGTGCGGCGCGAATCACCCGCTTTTGCACACCTGGTAGCTGTGCATCCCCAATCTCAACACCTAAATCACCGCGGGCAATCATCACTGCATCCGAGACATCAATAATCTCGTCTATCGCATCCACCGCCTCGGTGCGCTCAATCTTGGCCACAATACCACCATGACCGCCAGCCTGGCGCAATAAACTCCGAGCCTCATCTATGTCGGCGGCATTTCTAGGAAAAGAAACGGCTAAATAATCGACACCTATTTCTGCGGCCAATTTAATGTCCTGACGATCTTTGCCGGTCAAGGCACTGGCCGACAAACCACCACCTTTTCGATTAATTCCCTTGTTGTCGAAGAGCTCGCCACCCACCAATACCTGGCACTTTATTTCGGAACCTTTGATCCGGGTAACGCGGAAGACAAGGCGCCCATCATCAAGTAACAACGTGTCTCCGTTGCGCACGTCACCGGGTAGTCCTTTATAGGCCACGCCCACCCGGTTCTGGTCTCCACCTTCCGAATCACAATCCACATCAAAGCTAAAGTCATCACCCTCATTGAGCACGATACTGCCTTGCTCGAATCGCTCGATTCGAATCTTGGGCCCCTGCAAGTCCCCCAACACGCCGATATGACGATTGTGGGCACTCGCGCATGTCCGAATACCCTTGGCGCGGCGGCGATGGTCATTGGCATCACCATGGGAAAAGTTCATGCGAACCACATCGACCCCGGCCTCAATAAGACGATTGAAGTCCTCCTCGGTATCAGAGGCAGGACCCAGGGTCGCGACTATTTTGGTGCGTCTAAGCATAGACCACGGCAATCAGGCTAATTCGCCCGCTCCTCAAGTATAGCCACTGCGGGCAATTTTTTTCCTTCCAAAAATTCCAGAAAGGCGCCACCACCGGTTGATATATAGGACAACTCGTCGGCAATGCCATATTTATCAACGGCCGCCAAGGTATCACCGCCACCGGCAATAGAAAAAGCCGGGCTTTCAGCGATGGCCAGGGCCAAGGTCTTGGTGCCTTCGCCAAACTGATCGAACTCAAACACGCCTACTGGACCATTCCAAACGATGGTGCCGGCCTCGTGCAGGATCTCGGCAAGTTGCTTGGCCGTTTCAGGACCTATATCGAAGACCATATCATCATCAGCAACCTCTGTAACCGGCTTCAATGTCGCCTCGGCGGTCTCGGAGAATTCTTTGCCGCACACCACATCCACCGGCACCGGGATACTGCCGCCGCGGGCCTGGGCCTGTGCACCAAGCTGCTTCGCGGTTTCGACGAGGTCTTTTTCATATAGGGACTTGCCCACGTTATGACCGTCAGCAGCGATAAAGGTGTTGGCGATACCGCCACCTACAATAAGCTGATCGACCACCTTGGATAAGGATTCCAGCACCGTCAACTTGGTGGATACCTTTGATCCCCCGACGATGGCCACCATGGGTCGGGCGGGATTGTCCAGGGCCTTGCCCAGCGCGTCCAACTCGCCCGCCAGCAACGGCCCAGCGCAGGCAGTGGCGGCATATTTCGCAACGCCGTGGGTTGAAGCCTGAGCCCGATGGGCAGTACCAAAGGCATCCATCACATAAATATCGCACAGGGCCGCCATCTTTTTCGCCAGGGCATCATCATTTTTCTTTTCGCCAAAATTAAAGCGAACGTTTTCACACAACACCACGTCGCCGTCCTTCATATCGCCCACGCCATCCAACCAATCTCTAATCAGGGTAACCTTCTTCCCCAATAAAGTAGACAGATGTTCGGCCACTGGCCAAAGAGAATATTGCTCGTCAAAGTTGCCTTCGGTGGGTCGTCCCAGGTGGGACATCACCAACACCTTGGCACCGGCTTTTAGCGCCAGCTCGATCGTGGGAAGACTGGCGCGTATACGTTTGTCGCTACTGATCTTGTCATCTTTAATCGGCACATTGAGGTCCTGCCGAATAAGCACACGCTTGCCGCTAAGGTCAAGATCAGTCATTTTGATGACAGACATTTAGAGCGCTCCTGAAAAATTTTTAATGTGGTTTGTTAAACCCAACCACCGGCTTGACAAACGACACTCTCATTAAGGTATATCAAAAGGCGCCAGCCCGGGCATTCCGGGCTGGCTCTCGTCCAGCTGCAATGGGTGACACCACTGTCACCAATAGATGGCTCTATTTAGAAACGTGCTGGACCATACGCAGCATATTGCAGGTATAGCCATACTCGTTGTCATACCAGGACACCACCTTGATAAAGGTGCTATCCAGGGCAATGCCCGCACCCGCGTCAAAGATAGAGGGTGTGGTCCTGCCACGGAAGTCGGTGGACACCACCTTGTCTTCGGTGTAGCCCAAAACGCCCGCCATATCGCCTGACTGTGAAGCGGATTTCATAGCGGCGCAGATGTCGGCATAGCTGGCCTCATTATTGAGCTCAACGGTGAGATCAACAACCGAAACGTCGGAAGTCGGTATGCGGAAGGCCATGCCGGTCAGTTTGCCGTTCAATTCAGGCAGCACCACACCCACTGCCTTGGCAGCTCCCGTAGATGAAGGAATGATGTTTTCCAAAATACCGCGGCCACCGCGCCAATCTTTCTGTGAAGGACCATCCACAGTCTTTTGAGTCGCCGTCGCCGCATGCACCGTCGTCATAAGACCGCGCCTGATGCCCCACTTGTCATTCAACACCTTGGCAACCGGCGCCAGGCAATTGGTGGTGCAAGAAGCGGCGGAGACAATCGCCTGGCCCGTGTAAGTACCATGGTTTACACCGTAGACGAACATGGGCGTGCCATCTTTGGACGGTGCGCTCTGAACAACCTTCTTGGCGCCTGCGTCGATATGCTTTTGGCAAGTTTCTTCGGTCAGGAAAAATCCCGTACATTCAATGATAAGATCGGCACCGATTTCGTTCCATTTCAAATCGGCAGGATCGCGCTCTGCAGTGAGGCGAATGGTCTTGCCGTTGACGATAAGATTATTGCCTTCTACGGAAATATCGCCATCGAAGTTACCGTGAACCGAATCATACTGCAGCATGTAGGCCAGATATTCAGCGTCCAATAAATCATTGATACCAACAACCTCGATATCCGAGAAATCCTTTGCAATGGCACGAAATGCCATGCGGCCAATACGGCCAAAGCCATTAATACCGACTTTGATAGTCATATTTATCTCCTGGAAATTTTTAGTAAAAACAGGCAAACCCCCATCCCAGAATCAGGGATGGGATCAAAGACATTAAGCAACGCTGTTAATCGCCTTCATCACATTATCAGTGGTAAAGCCGAAATGTTCGAACAACTGGGGTGCGGGCGCCGACTCACCAAATGCAGTCATGCCCACAACTGTGCCCTTCATGCCAACATACTTCCACCAGCCATCCATAATGGCGGCTTCCACGGCTACGCGTGCGGTCACTGCCGCAGGAAGCACTGATTCCTTGTAGGCGGCATCCTGGGCCTCGAATAGTTCCACGCATGGCATGGATACCACGCGTACCTTCTTGCCGGATGCCTCAGCAGCCTCCATCACCAAGGCCATTTCAGAACCCGTGGCCATGACAATAACGTCAGGGACGCCGCCGGTATCTTTTATGACATAACCGCCTTTGGCAATATTGGCAATGGTGGCATCATCACGCTGTTGAAATGCAAGCCCTTGTCGCGAAAAAATCAAACAACTTGGGCCCTCTTTCTTCTCGATGGCGCACTTCCATGCCACAGCCGTTTCCACCGTGTCGCACGGACGCCAGACGGACATATTGGGAATCATACGCAAGGTGGGAATCTGTTCTACGGCCTGATGGGTAGGGCCGTCTTCACCCAGCCCGATGGAGTCATGGGTATAAACAAAGATGCTCCGAATCTTCATCAACGCCGCCATGCGCAGAGCATTGCGGGCATACTCTGAGAACATGAGGAAGGTGGCGCCGTATGGAATGAAACCACCGTGCAAGGCAATACCGTTCATAATGGCGCTCATGCCAAACTCACGCACCCCATAGGACAGATAATTGCCGGAAAAATCCTTTTCGGGGCCGGTATTCGAATTGATATAAACACTCTTGTCATGAAAGGTGTTATTCGACGGCGTTAAATCAGCGGAACCACCCAAAAATTCAGGTAGCAAGGGTGCATAACCATTTAGAGCACCTTTGGATGCGACTCGTGTTGCAGGTGATTCCGCTTTCTCATTGACGCTGCTGATAAATTTCCCGGCCTCTTGTTGCCAGTTGGCAGGCAAGTCCCCCGCCATGCGGCGCTCAAACTCGGCAGCCAGATCAGGGTAGGCTTTTTTATATTCATCAAACTTGTCGTTCCAGGACTTCTCAACCATCTTACCTTTGGACCGGGCATCCCAACCGGCATAAATTTCAGCAGGGATCTCAAACGGCGCATAGGCCCAGCCTATATTCTTACGGGTCGCAGCGACTTCATCATCGCCCAGGGCCTCACCATGCACATGGTGGCCACCTTCTTTATTTGGCGCACCCTTACCGATAACGGTTTTGCAGCAGATCAAGGACGGTTTGCCGGTTTGAACAATCGCCATTTCGGTCGCTGCCCTGATCGCCTCCGGGTCATGGCCATCAACATCGGCAACAACATGCCAGCCGTAGGCCTCAAAACGCTTTGGAGTATCGTCCGCAAACCAGCCAACCACATCACCATCAATGGAGATACCATTGTCATCATAGAAGCAGATCAACTTACCCAACCCCAGGGTGCCGGCCAGAGAACAGGCCTCATGAGAGATGCCTTCCATGAGGCATCCATCCCCCAAAAAGACATAAGTTCTATGGTCAACGACGTCATGACCTTCTTTGTTGAATTGCGCTGCCATGACCTTTTCTGCCAGGGCCATACCCACTCCATTAGAAATACCTTGACCCAAGGGACCGGTAGTGGTCTCTATCCCGGGCGCATAACCATATTCGGGGTGCCCTGGTGTTTTTGAATGCAGCTTACGAAAGTTCTTTAACTCTCCCATGGGAAGATCATAGCCACTGAGGTGCAACAGAGAATAGATCAGCATGGATCCATGCCCATTCGACAACACAAAGCGATCACGGTCGGCCCAGTGAGGGTTGTCTGGGTTATGATTTAAAAAATCGTTCCACAACACCTCGGCGATATCCGCCATACCCATGGGGGCGCCGGGATGGCCGGAGTTGGCCTTTTGTATCGCGTCCATGCTAAGCGCACGAATGGCGTTGGCCAAATCTCGACGACTCGGTATTGCGTCTTCGGGTTTCGCTGACATAAACCTATCCTCTATAGTATATATAAACCAATTAAACCGTTGCCGACGGCCCCAGCCTTAAGCTAAATACCCTGTTGCCGGCATCATTTAGGAGAGAGTCTGGTGTCCGTCCTGCGCCCCTCCCGCTGGTTACAGCAACCAGGCGGAGTAATGTGCTTTCACGTCTAAGTGTTCTCAAAAAAAACCGGGTCCGGGTCAACGTCACCGGTCCCAGACAGCCCGACGGAAGGGCGCGTATTCTCCCTCACTGAGGACCATTTGCCAATAGTACGAGACCCTCAGGTCGCACTTATGATTACCCCCGGTTGGGTCTGAACGAATTTGAACACAATACCCCCCATTTAGGCGACGTTAGTGTCTAAATGGGGGCATATAGAGTGTTTATATCTATTCCGGAGTGTCCTTATTGCGCTCTATCCAGGCCTTCCACTCAGCAAACAGCTCCCCGTTCACCGCCGCCACCACAGACCGTGGGGCGAGTTGACCAGCAAACACCGGTTCGCCGTTCAGGGTCGTGGCATACCCCCCCGCCTCCCTCAAGATTAGATCGCCTGCCGAATAGTCCCATAATTTCTGGCCACCATGGATGTAGACCTGAAACCGGCCTGCGGCCAACCAGCACCAATCCAGGCAACTGGACCCCATGCTGCGCTGGGACATATAGGGAAAAGCATGGGCCAATTGATCCGCCAGGGGACCTGGCAAGCGCTTAAAATCGACCCCGGCGATGGTTCGGGATAGTTCCAACTGCGGCGCAGGACCCAAGATTGCCCCATTGAGGCGCGCCCCGGCCCCCTTTTCAGCCATAAAACACTCATCGCGCAAAGGGTCGTAGATAACCCCTAATACGGCTTCCTGCTGCTGGATCAGCGCCAGGGACACGCAAAAAAATGGTAGCCCCGAAGCAAAATTGGTGGTCCCATCCAGGGGATCCAATACCCATAGCCCCCCTTTAGGGGCAACCAATAGCTGTTCTTGCTGGGCCGGATTCATTTCCTCACCCAACAACGGAATGTCAGGCCAATGGTCCTTTAACACGGATTCTATGCGCTGTTGTATGCGCCGATCGGTCTCGGTGACCACGCTACCGTCCCACTTCACTTCCCGTTCGACCTGGGTAAAACCACCCAGGGCCTCATCACTGGCGATCTGGCGCAAGATTCCCTCTAAAATCTCGATATCCGGTAACATCTCAATCCCCTGTTTTAGAATAATAAAAACAGCAAAAACCCCTGGCTTTTAGCGAAATTCAAGGGTCACCCTTATCTGCTGACACAGCCGGGGTATTCCACCTAAGCTGCGGGATACCCGAAGCAACGCCAACCCTACTATAATACCCTCAACATAATAATGAGATAGGTTGAGGTTGAGACTATGAGATTACAGCCAGGCAGATCAATGTACCCGAAGGCTATCAGGCTGGCCCGCCTTGGCCTGCTCTCTATCCTTATATGCTATTTGTGGGCAAATCCGTCACAGGCTGCGGATATCAACTTTGTCGTTCAGCCCATCATCAACCGCGATGCTACGATAAAGGCCTACCAACCTCTGGCCAATTATCTTAGTAAGGCCACAGGCAAGAAGATCACCTTGGTCACCGCCTACGATTTTGCCGATTACTGGCTCACCATGAAGCAAGGCAAGACCTATTCCCTGATCCTCGACTCGGCCTTTTACACCGACTACCGTATCAAGAAGATGGGTTACACCCCACTGGTGAAGGTGCCCGGCCTGGTGAGTTATTCTTTGGTCAGCCTACCCGACCTTGGCTACTTCGACGCCGAGGAACTGGTAGGCCGAAAGATAGCCTCCTTGATCCCTCCCAGCCCAGGGGGCCTGGTCATAAGCAGAATGTTTCCCAACACCGCCCGCCAGCCGATGATTATCCCGGTAAAAGACTCCAACGAGGCCTTGAAGTTATTGCGTTCAGGCAAGGTTCGCGCCGCGATGGTCCCCACTCCGGTGGCGGCCCGGGAGATGAACGCAGGAAATGACCTGAGTATCTTAAAAACCAGCGAGCAGACCCCTCACATCACCCTGTCGGCGGGACCTTCAATTGATGCTCCCACTCAAAAACTTATACGCCAAGCGCTGCTTACTGCGGCGGATACCCCGTCGGGCCAAATCATGCTGCAAAATATTGGGTTTTCGGGTTTCGAAAAGACCACTAAAAAGGCCTATGATGGATACTCAAAATACCTGACGGAAGGTTGGCTACAATAAAAAATGGCATTTTGGAAGCGCGACGGATTTTTTGGGCTCATTGTCAGCCTGGCCTTTGTGGTCGTCTCAGGCAGCGACCTGTTGCAAAGCCTGGAACGCAAGGCCTACGATGTCGGTGTGCGGTTCTCAACCCGCACACCTGATGACAACATCGCTATCGTCGCCATCGACGATCAGAGCATCGCCAATATCGGTCGCTGGCCCTGGCCACGAAATATCCATGCCAGGATGATTGACCTTCTGGGTCAGGCCAAGACCGTAGGCTATACCGTCTTTTTCGTGGAGCCTCAGCTTGACCCAGGGCTCGATCATATTAATCGGCTGCTGAGTTTTTACGCGGACTCTAGTCTGAACCAGGACCAGAAAAATAAAACCGGGGATAAGTTGATGACGGGTCAACCCAAACCCTCTACAGCATCCGCCCTGACGACACGTTTAATTGAGGATGCCGCTACCCTGGGTAATCTTTTGATCACGGCTCAGTCCCAACTGGATACCGACACCTTGCTGCGTCAAAGCATAGAAAAGAGCGCCAATGTTGTATTGGCCATGTCTGCGGCCTTGGGTGAGCCCCAAGGCCGACCCGACGGTGCGCTGCCCGCATCCATCGTGGCCAACAGCATCACCAAGGTGGGGGGTGAGGGGCAGTTCAATGCTGGCGCCCTACCCATCCCCTCTACAGCGTTATTAACTCCCATTGGAGATCTGGCATCGGTGGCATCCGGGATCGGTCACCTCAACCTGCTACAAGATGTAGATGGGGGCACCCGCACCCTGCCCCTGGTGATTCGGTACTACGACCACTTCCTTCCCTCTCTGGCCCTGGTGCTGGCAGCCAAGAGCCTGAACCTGGCGCCCGCCGACATCGAACTGCAACTTGGAAACGGCGTGCAAATAGGCGGGCTCTCGGTGCCTACTGATCCAATACTACGCATGCGGCCTTTTTTTTATACCGGCAGTCAGGGTAAACCGACTTTTGCTATAGATTCTTTTTTCGATGTATTGAGTGGAAAAATTTCCCCGCAAAAATACCGCGGCAAAATTGTGCTGGTAGGCGCCACCGCCACCGGCGTCGGCACCAATCAGGTTACGCCGGTTTCAGCATCCATGGCGCCTGTGGTAACCCTGGCCCATATTGTTTCCAGCATCCTGAACCAGGACTTTATCGCCACACCATCATGGGTGAATATGGCGCAATGGTTGGCATTCGCTATGATTGCGTTGTACCTTATTTTCCTGTTGCCCAGAATAAGCGCGTCCCACGCCGGCACCCTGACAGCGATACTGGCGTTGCTTTTGGTCGGCACCCACTTCTACGCCATTACTCAGTACGCTATCTGGGTACAGCTGATGGTTCCCCTGGCATTATTACTGAGCGGTCACTTACTCCTCACCACCAAACGATTCTTGCTCACCGAAAAGGGCAAGATTGCAGCCGATGCCAGCTCCGCCGAGAGCAACCGCATGCTGGGGCTTACCTTCCAGAACCAGGGACAACTTGATGCGGCCTACGAAAAATTCCGCAAGGTGCCACTGGATGACTCGATGATGGAGGTGCTCTATAACCTGGGGCTGGATTTCGAGAGAAAACGTCAATTTGCCAAGGCTGCGGGGACCTTTGAGTATTTATCCAAACATGACGCCCGATTCCGCGACACACCGGAACGAATCAAACGCAATCGTAATCTCAGTGAGACCGTCATACTCGGCGGCGGCAGAAGTGGCGGCGCGCAATCGACCCTGTTACTGGACAAAGGCGATGTCCAAAAGCCCATGCTGGGGCGATACCAGGTCGAAAAGGAATTGGGCAAGGGCGCTATGGGCGTGGTCTATCAAGGCAAAGACCCCAAGATCAATCGGGTGGTGGCGATCAAGACCCTGGCCCTGTCCGAAGAGTTCGAGGCTAGCGAGTTGGAAGAGGTCAAGGCACGTTTTTTCAGAGAGGCCGAGACCGCAGGTCGCCTTAGCCACCCCAATATCGTGACTATTTATGACGCCGGTGAAGAACACGATCTCGCCTATATCGCCATGGAGCTCTTGCACGGCCAGGACCTTGCGCCCTTCACCAAGCCCGGTAATCTATTGCCCATCGCCAAGGTCATGGACATCACGTTGCATATTGCCGAGGCCCTGGCCTATGCCCATAGCCACCAGATCGTCCACCGTGACATCAAACCCGCCAACATCATGTATGAACCCAAAAACAATGCCATTAAGGTGACTGATTTCGGCATTGCCCGAATAACCGACGCCAGTCGAACCAAGACCGGTGTTATTCTAGGCACTCCGTCCTATATGTCACCCGAACAGCTGATGGGTAAGAAGGTCGATGGCCGCTCCGATCTATTTTCCCTGGGCGTGATGTTTTACCAGATGCTGTGTGGCAAACTGCCCTTTAGCGGTGATTCCCTGGCCACCCTGACCTACAAGATTGCCAACGAGCCGCCACCCCCCATTTCTGGCCTTCGACCCGAGCTTCCAGCGTGCATTGGCCGAATCATAGACCGATGCCTTGAAAAGCCACTGGAAAAACGATACCAGAAAGCGGATGAGTTAGTCTCTGAACTGCGTAGATGTATACAGGCTTAGGCTATAAACTTCTAACCCACTTTTTGCCACATCGCCGACACTCAACCTTTTCGATGCCGCCTCCGGCACCAAACTCGAAATTCTTCTCGATGACGCGAAAGTCATGAAATCCTAACCAACACAGCAGACGGCCGAAGAAGGGTGGCAACTTTGGCATATTATAAAATCTCTGAAGGAGTGCACATCTTATCTTACTTTTTCCGCCTTGTTACTGTCTCAGAGATTTGGTTCCCCGATCCCTTAGCCATTGCCCCCCTCCAACGACAAATGAATACAAGTAAGTGGCGAAGAAAGCCACTGCGATGGGTAATGTAACAGTTGGCATGAGCCATGCCGCCACTAGCGCCACATTCACAAAAGCAACCGCGACAGCGGTCTTTGCTAGCCCTCGAACAAGGACAGTTAATTTAAATGGCACGATCATCGTTAACGAGTGCAACACAAATATTAAGGCCAGGTAAAATCCAGGGTCAACCTTAAATATTTTCGTCAACAGGAGAACGAACAGCATGTGACGCATGAGCTCGTTGGTCGGCGAACCGCAACCGGACGCCGCATTTGAATTAAGCCTGGAAGTGACGCGAAGTATGATCGAAACCGCAGCGATCATACCCATCATCAAAATCAGTCCACCGAAATGTGCGCTCAGCGCCAAGACCAGAACCACATGGGCCACTGCATCACAGACATTGTCAAGATCGGCTCCAAACTGGCTACGGATATCCAACTTGGCAGCCAGAATGCCGTCAAGATCGTCCATAACATTATTGAAAATGATTAGCGGGATTAAATAGCGATAACCGTCCCCTATGAAGAGCAGCGCCAGGGGCAGCACGCCAAGAATCGATACCGCGTTAGCCCAATTAGGATAGATAAAGCGCCGATAGGTCAAGTTTCCTTGAAGGTTTCCCATAAGGCTATCTGAACAGATAGCTCATAAATAATCGCCGCTTCCGAGAACAAAAAAGTGATTCTCCAGGCTTGGAAACGGAATCCCGAGGACCTTGGGAAGACGACTGATCCAGGGCCTCCCCAAACGCATGCCCCAGTAGGTCAAGCGGCCCATAACTCGCAGCGCCTGAAATGGTTCTGGAACGACCCTCTTCCATCTCTTGATCAACTCACACCCCATCTGCATCAGAACATAAGGCTCGTTTCTTTCAACGTGCCTAAGTGTCAATCCACAATGTTTGAAGATGCGCTTGTAATCCGGCACAGAGCGATAAACAACGGGATAGCCGCCAGTGCGCGTCACAGTCTCACTCCGAACTGTGGACTCACGGCACAGAATAACCCCATCCGATCCGAGACACGGGATCAATCTTTGCAACAGAGCGATCACGTCATTTTCGTCAAGGTACATAAGCAAGCCACCGAGGAAAATCAGGTTATAGTGGCCATCGGGCTCGAACGACAGGACATTACCGTGTATTACGCGGATATTGGAATACGGGGTGCATCGCTCCTCCAGCGCCGGGTAGAGTGCATTACTGCCTTCGACCGCGACTACCCACGAGAAGCTGTGAGCGAACTCCTCGGCCCAATAGCCGACACCACTGCCAAGATCCAGAACCGGACCATTGTGCTCCACACGACCTAACAAGCGCCGGACGATCCGGGCCTCCGCGCGGAAACGAAAATCGCCCGCACTCACTGGAAAGCCGAAACTCTCCATCATGTACGGCCCGAGAATCGAGGACTTAACCTGCTCCCAATACCGGCTGACGGATGCGTGATCAATCTCAGGCAACGGTGGCCACAGGTTCGGTGATGTCTAAAGAAAGGCTGGGAGAACGGCTGGCGACGGAGCGGGGCCGGGAAAATAGATTCTCCGCCTCACGCAAATCCGCCCTGGTATCAATCTCATACCATCGGTCTGCATCGAAGAAAACCGCATCGAAAGAGAGTGTACCGTCAGCGACCATCTCGGCAAACACAAACTCGTAATACTCACCGAGCCTGCCTTCCGAGACATAGCGGCTTAACCTTTCCTCGATCTTGCTCCATGAATTAAATGACAAGCTGTAGAGATTGACGGTTTTGTACTGACGTGCATCACTGCAAATATCACCACCCATACTAAAAGCCGCCACCCGCCGTTCCAATCCAGGCGCCGCCTCGAGTCTCACTGTAGTGCCGTTCATCCAGGGGCGAATGTTGGAAATCGCCATCTTGCCAGGTTGGAGTATGTCGTCCAGCATCCAGGAATCAAAAACCAAGTCGCTCTCCACCAGCAAAAACGGCTCCCGGATCTGCTCCCGGGCCAGCCAGAGCGAGTAGATGTTATTGGTTGTCCGGTAATCTGGGTTGATGACGTAATCAACCCGCATATCACCCGCGTGCTGTTGCAGAAATTCCTGAATACGATCACCCAGATGCCCGATCACCACGATCAGTCTTTTAAACCCCCGCACCCGCAAATTGTTGACCAGCCGTTCGAGGATAGGAACACCTCCAATCTCCGTGAGACACTTGGGGGCATCCAGGGTCAACGGCTGCAGACGGGTCCCCGCTCCTGCGGCTAGCAAGAGTGCTGTCGTTACATTTGTTGTGCTCGCTCTTGCGCATCGTCCATGATGGTCCGGTACGCGGGGGCGGCCAATAACAATTTTTGTCTTACTCATAGTTTTCGCATCTCCTTTCATTTTCGGTCATGATCACAAATTGTAACGGTGCCAAAGGATCGCAAACCATGGCATTTGATCGCGGGCGACAAACCCGCTGACACAAAATCAACCAGAATATATGTTAGCCTTATAGGCCACGACCTTGAACTGAACGTTGACTATTGCTGTTCTCAGTCTAACCAGCGTGTCGCTTTGCAGAATGCGCGGCACTTCAAATGGGTCGGCTAGGGTGGCTTTGTATCCTGGATGGCCGATCCGGCAAGCGAGCAAACCTATTGCAAATTAACCATCGAGTCTGACGGGGCAACAATGCCAGCACTTGTCCGATAACGCGTGAAAACGCCTTTAACTGCGTGACCCGAAAAATGCAGCCTCTGTAAGCGTATTAAGTTACTTGCGGCGAGGGGGGATGTCCGCAAAGCTTCCCGTGCGTCACGATCAGAAAGCCCCCCATTAGGCCATAAAATGGATTGATTGTCACTATTGGTAAAAACGGTAGGCTGTCTGCCCAAGGCAGGCGTTATCAAATGGTGGCCTTACTGTTCAGATGGCAATATTCCAAAAGGTTAGACGTCATCTAGCGCTTTTCGAATAGCGGGTAGGTTGGGTATGGCGACGGCATCGCCATCCAACTTGCATAGTTGAAGAATGTACGGGCTATTTGCCTGCACGCCGTTTGACCGTAATTTGTCGCCGCTGACTGACAACGAACGTGGATCAGCGCTTGCCAAGACACCATAAAAATCAACCTTAGGCCTGCCGGTGACTGGATATAAAACCACAATCTTGGTACGCGCCTTTGGCGCGGGTGCAACCTGCCCCGACAAAGCCTCAAACGACAACACTGGAACAGTCAGGCCACGCCATGCGGCAGTCCCCACCAACACACCGCGGGAACGGGTGGTGCTCAGGTGCTGTATCCCGATCACTTCGGCCACGGCAGCGCCGGGCAGGAGCAGGTTCACCGCACCCGTTGGCAACAAAAGGCTTTGTACTGTCTGGGTTTGCGCCTGCTTCATAGGCTAGTGCACAGTCCGGGCGCCCAATACCTGCTCGATCTCGGCCACAAGCGTTTCTTCCTGGTAAGGTTTGGTGAGATAAACATTCGCGCCCAGGTCCATGGCCTTTTGTTTATGCTTCGCACCGGCCCGAGAGGTAATAATAATAATGGGGACCTGCGATGCCACCGGGTCTGGATCAGATCGGATCCGTGAGGTTAATTCATAACCGTCCATGCGGGGCATTTCTATATCCACCAACATCACATCCGGCAAGGTGTCTCGCAACTTTTCGACCGCGTCTACACCATCCTTTGCCAATACGACATCCATACCATGTTTACGTAAATGCCGATCAGTCACGGTACGTACCGTAAGTGAATCGTCCACCACCATCACCAAATATCGTCGTTCCTTGGCGGGCGAGGCCTCTGCGCTAATGGACCACACCACATCCTTACTGACCCACAAGGCGCTAAGATCCAGGATCAAGACCACACTGCCATCTCCCAATACGGTTGCGCCTTCAATGCCCTGCACATCGGAAATCTGTGGTCCCAAGGGCTTGACCACAATTTCCTGTGTCCCCACCAGATTATCCACTTCCATGGCAACCTGGTGATCACCTGTCCTAACCAACAAGACTGGCACCTTACCGTTGACTTTGGCGAGCCTGGAAAAACCAAGACTGGTTCGCAAGTTCATCAAGGGATAACGGGTGCCAAAATACTCAAGGCTCGGCTCTCCATCTTGATTTGTAGCCTGCAATGCCGAAGACTTGACCTTAATGATATTGATAACCGATGAAACCGGAATAGCGAATGGCTGGTCGCTGGCTTGCACGATCAGAGCCTGCATAACGGACAGACTTAGCGGCAGGTAAATGACTACGCTCGTACCTTCGCCTGCACGGCTATCCACACTCACGTGTCCACCCAACTGACGCACTTCATTATGCACAACATCCATACCCACACCACGACCGGATACCTGGGTAACCTCACTGCGAGTGGTAAAACCGGGCATCATAATAAACTGCCCCAAATCGCTATCCGATAGGGTGGAGGATTCATCGATCAAGCCGCGCTCCAGGGCCTGTTTGCGTATCAGTTCTGTGTCCAGGCCCCGGCCATCATCGCTGATGCGAAAAACAATATCGTTACCTTCGCTTTTACACGCCATGTGAACGCGTCCTTGGGCAGGCTTATCAACGGTCATACGTTCCACTTCGGTCTCAATACCATGGTCTATGGCGTTACGAATGATGTGCTCTAATGGACCCAGCATGCGATCGAGTACATTACGATCGACTTCCACTTCAGTGCCAGAAAATACCATATCAATATTCTTGTTTAACTCTCGCGCCAATTGCCTTGCCATATGCCGAAGACGAGGCACTTGGCTGGAAAAATTCACCAACCGGGTTTTCATCAAGCCTTCTTGCAACTCGGTGTTGAGGCGAGCTTGTTGTTGCAGCGCCAACTCTACTGCACCAGCATCACCATCCAGACCGGTCTGAATGGTCGAAAGATCATTTAGACTTTCGGCTAAGCTTCGGGACAAGTATTGCATTTTGGTATAGCGATCAAACTCCAATGGATCGAAACCATGCTCCATCTCAGATTCGGTGTCTTCGACTCGCGCCATAATCTGCGACTCTGCTTGAATTTCGAGCTCTCGAATTTGTTCTCTAAACCGCGAAACCGAACCACGTAACTCTTTAAGATTCTCCTTAAAACCACCCACCTGAAGCTGTATACGGGAACGGGCAATACTCACCTCACCGGCATAGTTAGAAAGATTGGCGAGCAAGTTTTGATTGACGCGCACCACGCCGGTTTGAGAGGTCCCCATGACGCGTTCGCCGAGCTCCTCTGCAGGTTGACTCGCATCCAGCGCAGCCGGTTGCCCCGATACATCTATACGATTTTGTGGCTCTGGTTCTTGCTGTGAATCTTGCCCTCCCACCGGACTCAATTCTTCCACCGGCTCCAGGGAAATATCCACCTGGTCCAGGCCTGGCTTCTGAAGTGGGGCAACTGAGAACGATTCATCACTCCTTGTTAGCAACTCACTGCTGTCCGTATCATCCGTTTCCACGGCACTATCAAAACCCTGAGACATCGCAGCCAGCACCCTAGTATCCAGATCACCATCAATAAACAAAGGCTGGTGCGCTTGCATCTGATCAAGGACGCGCACCAAAGAATCATGGACTTCAACCAACAGATCAATCAGTGGCGGCTCGGGTACGCGTAGCCCGTTTTCCACCATCTCCAGCAGACTCTCGGTGTGGTGACTCAGGTCGCCCACGAGGTTTATACCCAGAGTGCGGGCACTACCCTTCAATGTATGCAGGGTCCGTTTTAGTGCGCTGACGGCGTCCATATTATCGGGCTCTTTACGCCAACGTCCCAGAGCCTCATCAAGTTGCGCCAGCAGGTCAATGGCCTCCTCCAGAAAAATATTATGCAGATCCACGTCCACATTAAGTTCGCTTCCCACAGTCACGGTTTTATTATCAGCTGCCGCCGACTCAATATTGGCTGGGCTGCCTACGTACCAAGGCTCATGGTCAGGTTCAGATTCGATGTAGGTGTTGAGAGACCGGACTAAATCACTCACGTCTGCAGCCACGCCCTCAGACACCGGCTCCCCCAACTCGAAATCATGGACTAGGTTGGAAATAGACTCGACTGCTTGCTTTAACAATTGGCGCCCTGTTTCTTCAAACGGCCGCATATAGTGCAGGTACATGGCAAGCATGGACTCCATGGTCTCACACAGGTTGGCGACGGGTACCAGTCCTACCGAACGGGAACTGCCAGCCAAGGTATGGGTGGCGCGCAGCAACTCGGAAGAAACGTGATGACTCGCGCCAGGGGCATCATAGGCGGTCAATTCTCGTCGAATGACATCAATATGGCCCTGGGCTTCATTTACGAAGATCCCCATGGTCACGGCCCCCACTTGAACCCCTGTGGCATCAACAAGGTTCGATTCCCCACCACCCTCGAACGGGCCGTCGCCGGATGAATCCGGGCTACCAACCGTTAGCATTGCAGTGATTACTGAATTCTTTAACAGCGTATCAACTTGCTGCTTCCAAGGAGTGATATCCAGAAATTCCCGGTGACCGGAATAATACCCTTCCACCAAGCGTTTAATGGTCTTGTGAGCTTGCTCGACAAATTCAAACAGACCAGCGGTACGTTGTACCGTCCCCTTTAACACCTTGTTCAGAATATCCTCTACGATCCAGGATAGATCGCCTATGTCCACTGCCCCGGCCAAACGGCCACTCCCCTTTAGGGTATGGAATGCCCTGCGCAACTCCTTAAGTATGTTGTCGTCGTCCAGCGCGTCACGCCACAGAACCAAATTTTCACTGAATAGTACCTGGACCTCTTGTGCCTCCTCAATAAAAATTTCCAGTATGGTAATTTCAAGTCCCACATCGTCGTCTGTGAAATCAGCGGCTTGCCCCCCATTCCTGTAACCCCTCGCCGACACCCATGCTGAATCTGATCCGGCAGGGGTATTAAATTCATCCGCCTGCAGCTGTTTTAGACTGATATCAACCAAGGTATCTATGGATCGCCTCAATGTTGGGCCAATATCGGTGGCCAAATTTGAAAGATCGTCAACAACCACATCGAGCAGACCCACAATTTCAGTGCTTATTTTTTCGATTCGCGGCTCATCTTTCTGTTTAGCTATAGAGCATAAATCCCGCAATCCCTGTTTTAGATTGCGCAGCACAGTTCGATCAGCGGTATCATCCAACCAGGCATTAAAATCTTCCAGGATCCCTTCGCTGATGGCAGTGGGATTCACCATAATCGCTCGCTTGGCGGCCATTGCGGCGTCCATGTCCTCCATCGCCTTATCGATCAGTTTGCCAAGATTGTGCCGGCCTTTCTCCAGGCCTGCCATGTAGGCATCGACAGAACCCACCGACACCGCGAGCGCATCCAACATAGCATCATCGACTGGTAATGCGCCGACGCGGGCTTCTTCGATATAGCGACGCGTGAGATTAATAAGCTCTGCAGCGCGATCCTGTCCCAACATTTGCATTGCACCTTGAATCTGGTTGAGCTGGCGAGGCACGTCGTCAAGGCTTTCCAACATGGTATGGTCGGCCGCCAGGATCTCAAGGGCCTCTTCAACCTTTAGCAAGTTGACGCTCACTTCACTGGCGACCACTTTCAACAGTTGGTTAAACTCCGAGCCCGTCAATTCTGCTTCAGATATTTCAATACCTTCTACCCTGCCCAATCCATCATCAAGCACCGGTCTGCCTGCGATAAGATCACGCAGGGTCTGCAGGCTGCCTTGAATCTGCTTTTGCCAAATCTCTGGCGATCGCTCAAGATCGCGGACACTATTTTCCACCAGCAACAGCGCACCTGCCATAGGCAGGGATGCCATTTCCATATTAGTAATACGTCCATCCATAATAGCGCGGGTCGCTTCAGAGAGTTCATCCAATAGCACTTTGATAAACCTAGCCCCCAAGGCATCTAAAGTACTGGACATCATCTTAAGATGATTTAACAGGTCGCTAAGATCACCGTCTGAAGCGCTATCTGGATCGAAGAAGGCAGATAACAAATCCTGAGCCTTTTCCACCTCCTGGACCAAGGCGTCACTCGCCGAGCGTAAGGCATCCAGGGCCGGTGGATCTAATTTTTCAGCGTCATCGGTCTGACCCGGTATAATGCCGTTCAAATCAAATGCAGCGCGCAATTCACTCACGCAAGCCCCATTAGAGTTTGCCCCGCCGACATGAAACAATAATTCCTTAACCAGGGCATCTGGAGGATCACGGACCAATACCGCCTCGCCATCAGTGACCAGTCTGCGCATTTGTTGGTCCAGTCGCCCTAATTGCTTTTTGATCTGATTGACAGCCTCCAATCCACCGTCACGTAAGGCCTCAACCAAACCCTGAGCCACCCACCACAACTGAGCGACTGAGCCAAAACGCGCACTCTTTCGCCATAGGCTCAGGTCTTCGGCTATGGCATCCAGCGCAGACATATTGGTGCTGTCTTTCAGCCAACCCAACAGGCCCACCTGAAATTGATTGCGTAGTTTTATTGCCTCAAGGCTTCCACCCTCTGAATCGGACCCGACAGACTCCTTCCCCTGTGTAGGGTAAACAGAAAGATCTGGGTTAAACAAGGTGATCGGGGAGATCTCCTCTGCATCCTGTGCACTACGCAGCAGGTTCAGGACACCGATAAGTCGCAAAGGTACATCGGGATTGCCGGCCAACAGGTGATCTAAATATTCAGATAAGGACAGGATGGCGCGGGTAATGTCTTCGAAGAGTGCGTCCTTGATAGAGATCTTTTCGTTTAATATAGCATCGGCGAGGGATTCAATTTCTTGCGAAAGTAAGGCGGCGCCATCAAGCTCCACCATCTGCAGGGTTCCGGTAACCTGATGGATGTGGGTGATGAAAAATCGTAGCCGGGTAGTGTCGGAAATATTCTCGGCATAAGACTCTAACGCTAAGCGTGCCTGCTTGAGCGTATTTTCAATTTCGGCCTTTACCCAGCCAAGGGTGCTTGGATCTACTCTGCTCGACATGGTCATGGGGGTGACAACTTTGGCCTGGGACTGGCTGCTGAGTAATTTAATCTGCTTGATGATCGATCACTACTCTCCCCATTAGGCTGGTAATTTGAAACCGGCCACAGAGGCTTGTAGCTCCCGCACCAAATCAGACAGTTGCCCCAGGGAATCTGCAGCATCCTGAGTACCTGCGGAAGTGTTGTCGGTGGTCTCCCTAATTAAATTCATCGCTGAAGTAACCGCCGACGCCTTCTTGGATTGGTCATGGGCGGTCTCGGCCATAGACTCAATAAGCTCAGACAGCTGTGATGATACAGACTCGATTTCGCTGAGCGACTGGCCTGCATCGTCCGCGACTTTTACCCCTTCGACCACACCCAGGGTAGCCTCTTCCATTGACGCCACCACCTCATTGGTGTCGGCCTGAATGGTCTTAACCAGATCGGTAATCTGTTTGGTTGCCTCGGCAGAACGCTCCGCCAAGCGTTGCACTTCGTCGGCCACCACTGCAAAACCACGACCTGCCTCACCGGCCATGGCCGCCTGGATCGCCGCGTTCAATGACAAGATGTTTGTTTGCTCGGCAATGTCATCAATGAGCCCGACGATTTCACCAATTTGTTGCGAACTCTCGCCCAGCCGCTTAATACGTTTAGAGGTCTCCTGAATCTGTCCGCGCATTTCATCCAACCGGGCGATAGTGTTGCGCACCGCATCGGCGCCACGCTTGGCCACATCCACTGAACCATGGGCAACCACCGCAGACTGTTTCGCCTCCAGAGACATCTCTTCCATGCTACGGGTCATCTGCTGTAAATCCTCGCTGGCTACTGCAATTTCCTGAGCCTGGCGTTTACTGGCAACAGACAGTTGAGTCGTGGCCTCGCGGGTTTCATCAGACTCCCTTGCCACTGATAGCGCGGTCGTATTGATGTGCCCCACGATATTACGCATCTCCTTGACAGCAAAATTAATCGAATCGGCAATCGCCCCGGTAATATGCTCGCCCACGGTGGGTTCGATAGTCAGGTCGCCATCTGCAAGGTTACCCATCTCATCCAATAGCTGAAGGATCGCATCCTGGGATTGTTTATGTTGTTCGGCGCTGGCACGGGCCCGCTCCCGCGCCTCGCTCACCAGGGCGAATACAAACAGGACCATAAAGGTCACCGCCACAAAACCCAAAACAACGGGCGCAACCTTGGTATAGCCCATGGCGGGGTTTAAACCGGAATAGACAGAAACCAGATCCTGTACACGCTTTAACATGGTGCCGGATTCTTGTGTGATCAATGTCGCCGCCCGCTGGGCGACAAAGAACTCGGCCACCTTATCCAGGATACCGGAAATGTTGGCCTCCATTTCCGCAAAAGTATTATCGACCTGATCCAGCTTGGCAGACAAGCCGGGGCCAGCACGCCTGTGTAGACGTTTATTGATATCCTTAAACTGTTTCACATCCTTGCCAAATTGGGTAGCGGCCACCGCGGCACTGGCGCCACCCATAGCAAATACATTGACGTCTTTGGTGATGCGTTGACTCAGCGTGCGCTGTAAGCCGGCGAGATTGAGGCGCTTGGGGGAAGGATCGCTATTGGCCAGGGCCTCCACCACTTCGTCCGATTGCGCCAACACCAGGGGACTCAACTCGTTGACAACTTGCACATGATCGTGCATCGCCGACAAAGGCCGCTGCTGCTGAACGATCAACCCCACATTGTGGCGCATGGTTTTCCACAAATCCTGAACGGGCTTTAAAGTGGACCTTGTAGAATCGGGACTTGGTTTAATGCCTTCAGCGGACAGTCCCTTGTCCAGAACTCGCAGGACTCGATCAAATGTCTTTTGAGACTCCTCCAGTGTGCTAAATACGCGAGGGTTACCCAGCACCGCTTCACGGGCATCTTTGGCAATGCGCTGAGACTCCATCAACATAGAACTGGCGTACTTCACATACAGGGCCTGGGCCGCACTCTGCTGCGCATCTATTGCCAACAACCCAACCAGTAAAGCCAGGCTGACAACCATCCCTACACCCAGCAACCAGAGATTGGTTAGCAACTTCCGCAGAGGGGCAGGCAAAAACCGGTAACCCAAAGGAGCCTGGCCATCGTCAGCCGCTAATGTATTATCCGGATTAAGCTCGGTGAGCTTAGCGGTACTTTGTTTCGCTGTAGTTTGTGCGGCCAATGTGTCACTCATCGTTTTTTTAGCTGTTGCCATTTGAATTAACCTCTACGCTTGTCCTTATAAGCACTGCCCGAACAACCTGGCTCAAACAATGTCTTGAACGCCCGATTCGTTGGAAGCAGGACCGCCATAACTTTATGCGGCAACATGCAGAAAACTGTCCGCCTGAGATAAACGTTGCAAATCCAACCACTGCCAACGTACGTGGTCCTGGACAAAAGAACCCTTTAGATATTCGCTTATTGGACCTTCTGATTCTGATATACGGCGCATTTCTTCATCCTCATAGAAATGTTTCATGCCAACAACTTCCCCCACTAACACTGCGCTCCTGATGAGGGGGTCATTAACTATCAACAAGCGGCTTTTGTCATCTATTTCCACGGGAAGGAGTCCAAAAAAATCGGCGAGATCAACTATGGAAAGTAATTCACCACGCACATTGGCCACGCCTCTCAACCAGCGCTTGGTCAGAGGCACCGGGGTCAATATGGTCAGGGGCACGACCTCACTTATCTCGCCCAAGGCAACCACCAAACCCTGATCATCCAACTTGATTGCCAAACCACTCCATACCGCGGGCGCCTCTACCTGCTCTGGCAAACCCGGCGTCGAGGCGCGCGCTTCCTCGTCCAACCGCCGTAATAGGTCTAAGGGTTCACCGGCTACTTGAGTAATGGTCATGGCTTTCCCTAAAGGGATTGAATCTTTCCTATCAGGGTCTGCTCATCAATGGGCTTGACCAGGTAATCTTTGGCGCCCTGACGCAACCCCCAAACGCGGTCCGTTTCCTGGCCTTTGGTTGACACGATGAGAATTGGAATCGCCTCCGTATCCGGGCTTTTCGAAATAGCGCGCGTCGCCTCAAAACCATTCATGCCGGGCATAACAATGTCCATCAATATCAAATCCGGTTGTTCTGATTTTGCCAATTCGATGGCTTCCTCACCGCTTTGAGCAGGCACCACCGAATAGCCATTCTTGCTTAAAATCTCACTCAGCAGATGAAGATCTGTTGGTGAATCGTCTACCACTAGTATTTTCTTTGCGTCCATCTTTCTTATACCCCAAATTTAAGCCACCACGTTATTAGGATTTGCTGATCTCCCAAGCTTCGATACTGCACCTTAACCATGACCTATCCCGGTTATTTCAATTTCCTTTGAGGAACGTTTGTCTTTTTTAACATGTTTGTTGATCGCCTGGACAAGCTCTTGCTGGGTAAAAGGTTTATTCACGTGTTCTTCCGACCCTGCTATTCGTCCTCGGGCCCGATCAAACAGCCCATCCTTGCTAGACAACATGACTACCGGCGTATTCTTGAATTGACTGTTGTTCTTGATCAAAGAACAGGTCTGATAACCATCAAGACGCGGCATCATAATATCGACAAATATGATATCCGGCCGGTGATCTGTAATCATGGCCATGGCTTCAAAACCGTCCGACGCTGTAAAGACATCGTAACCGGCCTTCTTAAGCAATGCCTCGGTGGTTCTACGAATCGTATTGCTGTCATCAATCACCATCACCTTAATTGTCATACCTGTACCTCGTGCCCCACAGCACAGCACGTGGGCCATGGGGACAGCCTCCCAACGGCGGTCCGGCTGAATTCTAAAGTAGTTTCTTCATTTCCACACTTATGAGTATGATCCATTAGCATAAATCCTATATAAAGCCAACTCCGGGACACGGGGCTATGGTACCAGAAGAGGGCCTCCTAGGGGCTATATTTTGCCTATGGAACAATCAATCCGGTAAGTCACGAGAAGCACCTGCAAAATCGGCGATGGGGGGCAGGGGATGCCATAGGCCTCGTTATTGAACCACTAAAACTACCTAACCTATTAATATTCAGTATTATTTTACCAAGACCTCACCTTATAAGGTGGCCTGAAAAGAGGGATCAAATTAGCCGGATAAACCCCAATTACACGGGAAATGACCACAAACTGTTACAATAGCCCCATGTCTGTTGAGCACATCCACGCGGTGCCCCATCTCACCACCGCCTTGTCCGGCCCCTTGCAAGAAATCGAGGAGCACCTCCTTAAACACCAGACCCATATTGAGCAGTGGTTTCGTGGCCAATGGCAGGCCACCCGGGCCCCATTTTATGCCTCGGTGGATCTGCGCAACGCTGGCTTTAAGCTGGCCCCGGTGGACACCAACCTATTCCCGGCTGGATTCAACAACCTGAACCCAAGTTTTCTGCCCCTGTGCACTCAAGCCGTCCAGTTTGCCGCTGAACATTACTGCCAGCACGCCTCTAATGTCATACTGATTCCAGAGCGCCACACCCGCAATCAATACTATCTGGAGAACGTAGCATCCCTGGTCAATATCCTGGAATTGGCCGGCTTCAACGTCCGCGTAGGCTCGTTGTCGGAAGATCAAAGCGGCCCCGAACATCTGCAACTCCCCTCTGGGCGTACACTCACCCGCGAGCCACTCAGCCGCGACGGTAACCGATTACGCATCGGCGACTTCAATCCTTGTTTTGTACTTCTGAATAACGATCTTTCTGCGGGCCGCCCTGCAATATTGGAAAACCTGGAACAGCCTGTGGTGCCACCACTCAATATGGGCTGGTCGAATCGCCTCAAGTCAGATCATTTCGCCCACTACCGGCGAGTGGTGGTGGAATTTGCCAAGCTAATTGATGTCGACCCCTGGTTGATGGACCCCATATTCCGCCGCTGCGGGAAAATAGACTATATGAAGCGGGAAGGAGAGGAATGCTTGACCCGTAATGTCACTGAAGTCATTGATGCCGTTCAGGTAAAATACGATGAATACGGAATTGACCAACAACCCTTCGTATTTATTAAATCCGATTCAGGCACCTACGGCATGAATGTCATGGTTGTGCACAATGCCAGCGAGGTGGTCGCGCTCAATCGCAAGCAGCGTTCAAAGATGGCCCGCGGCAAAGAAGGTGCTGACATCACCGATGTGATCGTGCAAGAAGGTGTGCACACCTTTGAGACCTGGGGCAGTGACCAGGCGGTAGCAGAACCGGTGGTCTATATGATCGATCACTTCGTGGTGGGTGGTTTTTATCGTGTCCACGCAGACCGCGGTGTACATGACAATCTAAATGCGCCGGGAATGCATTTTGAACCCCTGGCCTTCGTCGAATCAGGCGCCGCCTGCGATCACAGCAAGGCCCCCAATGCCGATCCGAATCGATTCTACGCCTACGGCGTGGTGGCCCGCCTGGCCTTACTCAGCGCCGCCCGTGAGTTGGCCAGCAGCGATGACATATCATAGTCAGCACGATGATAGACACTCTAGCAAGTCCTGTTGTACCCAAGGCCTGGCCAAAGTCACATTAGTTGCCCAATAAATAGCCCCGCCACAAGCGGACAGAGTATCAATCATAAAGGATAGTTTTAACCGCCAAGACGCCAAGAATAACGAGGTGTTGGTACGCATATTTTTCTAGCGTTCTTGGCGTCTTGGCGGTTCCACAGCAAGCCATGGGGATACAACCTTCAGAAATAAATTTAAGTTTTTACACCAAAACCAAAACAACAACACAGGAAAACCATTATGCACCTTGGTGTGGTGATGGACCCCATCGGTTCCATCAACAAAAAGAAAGACAGCACCTATGCCATGCTGTTAGAAGCCCAGCATCGCGGCTGGGAGATCCGCTATATGGAGCAGGCGGACCTGTTTGCCAGTCACGCTAAGGCCTATGCACGCAGCCAATCCCTCACTCTACACGATGATCCTCAAGCTTGGTTTAGTCTGGCCGATGAGTCCACCGCCGAACTGGCTGCGCTGGATTGCATTTTAATGCGCAAGGACCCACCGTTTAATATGGAGTATATTTACACCACTCACCTCCTGGAGTTGGCTCATCAAGCCGGCTGCCTCGTGGTCAACCACCCTCAAGGCCTGCGCGACATCAACGAAAAGATGTTCACTTTGTGGTTTGACCAGTGCACGCCACCGACTCTGGTGAGTCGGCAAGCGGATCGGTTGCGGGAATTTTTGGCAGAACATCAGGACATCATCCTCAAACCTCTGGATGGGATGGGGGGCGCTTCCATCTTTCGGCTACGAAAAGAGGACCCCAATATCAGCGTTATCATTGAGACTCTGACCGAATACGGACAACGTTCGGCCATGGCGCAAGCTTTTATCCCCGAGATCAGCGCTGGCGACAAACGTATATTGCTCATCGACGGCAAACCCATAGCCTATGCCCTGGCGCGCATCCCTGCCCCCGGCGAGACCCGCGGCAATCTGGCCGCCGGGGGGCATGGCGAGGGGGTGGAACTCAGCGAGCGGGACTACTGGATCTGCGAACAAGTCGGCCCCACCCTGAAAGAACGCGGCATACTGTTTGCGGGCATCGATGTCATTGGCGACTACCTGACGGAGATCAACGTGACCAGCCCTACCTGCATCCGGGAATTGGACAACCTCTACAACCTCAACATCAGCGCGACTCTACTAGACGCCATCGAGAGTCATCTTTGAATGTGGAGAACCCAGCCTTTGATAATACTCTCACGAAGATGCATCGGTTTTATCAACATTAGAGTGCCTCCGTGCAGCATTTCTCACCACAGAGTTTCTTATGCCGCTGCGCGGCCGCAGATCTACAAGTGACAAGATTCTAAGCTAGCATATAAATCAATGACTTAGAAATTTGTC
>DRJZ01000132.1 GCA_011052015.1 Acidiferrobacteraceae bacterium
CGAAAACTGCTGACCATACTCAATGTGATGGTTAAAAATGACACCCCTTGGCACCATAAAACCGCTACCACAACTTGACATTAAACACAGTTGCTCGTGGGGTAAAAACTATCAATTAATAGAAGTGCCCTATTATTTATCATCCCGTCGATTTTCCGTCACATGCTGAACATGAACATCCCGCTGGGGATAGGGAATGGTGATGCCTTTTTTCTTAAAACTGCGCCAAATAATCAGGTTGACGCTGGAACGCACATTATTTAATCCTTCTTCCGGATCGGTGATCCATACCCTTAGCTCCAGATTGATTCCATTGTCGCCAAAACCCAACAGGCGGCACACCGGCTCTGGATCGCCCAGGATGCGCGGTTCGGCCTTGGCGGCCTCGATCATGATTCCCATGGCTTGTTCCGGATCGTCGACATAACTGATCTGTATCGGTATCTTGATGCGAATATTCCGATCACCATAACTCCAGTTGATCACATCTGAAGTGATCAACTTCTCATTGGGAATGAGCGTGTCGACGCCATCGCGATTGCGGATGACCACATAACGAGCCCGCAAGGCCTGCACCCAGCCAAAGCTATCACCAACACTGATCACATCACCTGGCCGAATAGATCTATCGAAAACCAGGATAAACCCGCTAATAAAATTACTGGTGATGCGCTGCAGACCAAAACCAATACCTACACCGAGAGCGCCACCAAACACTGTCAGGGCAGTCAGATCTATTCCGATGCCATCCAGCACCAACAAGATGGCAAGGGTAATTAAAGAAAATTTTCCGAACTTTGCAAATCCAACCCGCAGACTGGGGGTCAAAGTCTGGGTCTTCATCAGCTGATATTCGATAAAATCGGACAGACGAAACGCCACGACCAGGGCGATGGCGCCAAACAATAATAGCTTAGTCACTGCCAATAAGGAGATACGGGAATCACCTAGCTGTATCGCCAAATCATCCATGGCCGATAACACCGGCGGCATCAGGCCAAGCAGATGCAGGGTCACCGCTACCCATATCAGTGCCGTGATCGAGTTTTCCCAGGCAGAAAGTGCCTGGGTATGACGAAAGCTGCGACGTAAAATGAAGACCACGAAGCGAATAATCATCAGGGCCAGCACCACCGGCACCGCCAAATCAATAAGGCGAACGTCCTGGCCAAAGTTTTCCAATCCAGCACGACCCACCAGCAGCAGTATCAGCAGGCTGAATGGGAACACCATACGGTGAACGCCCCGCAGAGCCGTTCGCCGTAGCCCGGTGACGGATTTATCTCCGAGCAGAACCACAAAGTAGCGTTCCACAGCAAAGCTGATACCCCAGGCAATACCGATCACAGCCACCATCACCGCTAGCTCGGGCCATAACCTGGCATCACTGAGCTCGGTCCACCAATCACTGTAATTGAAACTTGTCGCTTTCTTTTTCATATTGATTCACGCTTTCAAGCATGTGCCACCTTGTGGGAACTCCCTGTACGCTCGCTGGGTGAAATCACACTATAGCGACCCGCCCCCAGGGAATCCATTGGTAGCGCAATCTAAAGCCTTGTGGCAAAGTACCAAGCCGGTCCACATGACAGGACAATCATCATGGGTTCCTTAATAAAGTCGTAGAAGTACCCTAAATTAAGTTCATTGGTTACCCTTAGTAAACTTAAAATTCTACTGAAGAGCCTTCTTCCAAGGAGTCCTAATGATCATTGCACTTACCCTGCATATACTTTCCGTCGTCATCTGGGTCGGCGGAATGTTTTTCGCCTACATGGCGCTTCGCCCCGCTGCCCTGGGGCTAGAACCCCCACAGCGGCTACCCCTTTGGTCACGGACCTTCGCCCGGTTTTTCCCCTGGGTGTGGGCCACCATTGTTATTCTTCCGCTGACGGGCCTATGGTTAATCCGGGGGGTGGGGGGCATAGACAACGTGGGTATTTATGTGTATATCATGCTAATCCTGGCCGTCGTCATGATACTTATTTTTATGCACATCTTTTTTGCACCCTATAGAAAAATGAATAAGGCGATTGGGGCTGGAGACATCCCCGCTGCGGGGAAACAACTGAGTCAGATTCGCCGATTGGTGGGTATCAATCTAATCATCGGTTTAGTGACTATCATCGTAGCGGTGGGCGGTAAGGCCTTGTAGTGAAATTCCATGTGCTTAGAAAAAAATTTCCCGGCCTTTGGGCCTTGTCCGTACTGATATTGCTCCAGGGCTGCGGTGACGCCACACAATACAGCCGCAACCCTAGTACGGGAGCAGAAACCTGGGAGCACCGTGACCAGGGTATCCGCATCAAGTTAACCCAGATCCCGCCCGATCAACTCAACGGTTTTTACCAGGGCCGGGGCTTTGATCCAAAAAGTGCGCAAATCATTGCCGACGCCTGTGTATTTCAGACCGAACTGCACAACGAACACAGCACCGCGAATATCGAATTAAATTTGGCGGATTGGCGCATTCTACTGCCCAGCGGTGAACAGGGGCTTAAATTAAAGCGCCATTGGCAAAAACAATGGTCCGCCCGTGGAATCAGCTCTGATGCCCGTTTGGCGTTTCAATGGGCCCTGTTCCCTACCACCCAAAACTTCAAGCCCGGCGACTGGAATATGGGCATGACGGTCTATGGCCTACCTGCCGCCACCCAATTCGACCTGCGAGTGATCTGGCAATCGGGTAATAAAACACGGTCTACTGTAATCAAAGATATTCGCTGCCATGGAGAAGCCAAGAAACCCGCAAAAGCAGCAATAAGCAAAAATGTCTCGTTCAAACAACGTATGACCTCGGTCCGGCGAGATCTGGCGCCCGGTCTATCCCTAAAAACCCCTAAAGGAAAACTGATCAATATAAAAGATCTGGTTGGCAAAGTGGTATTGGTAAATTTCTGGGCCACTTGGTGTCCTCCATGCCGCAAAGAAATGCCCTCCATGCAGCGTCTCTATGATAAAATGGATAAGCATAAATTTACCATGCTGGCGGTAAACATGGGGGAAGACGAAGACTTGGTGTTTGAATTTACCTTCTCCCTGGATACCCCCCTCACCTTTCCCTTGCTCTTAGACCACGACGGTCGTGTCACCCGACAATGGAAAGTACGAGGCTTACCCACTACCTACATTGTCGATAAACAAGGTTATGTGGTTTACCGGGCCATCGGTGGGCGCGAATGGGATGACCCTAATTTGGTTAAGATAATTGAGACCCTAATCAGCCAATAAGGATAACCCACGATCTTTCTTTGGGAATACCTAAGGAACCTCTGATTAATACGCTCAACCGCCAAGGTCGCCAAGCTAATAGCATGTTGATTTTTATAAAGAAAATTCTTGGCATCTTGGCGGTTCAAG
>DRJZ01000133.1 GCA_011052015.1 Acidiferrobacteraceae bacterium
GCACCACGGAGGACACAGAGACGCACGGAGGAAAGAACATTAACTTTATTCCTCTGTGTACCCCTGTGACCTCTGTGGTAAAGATTAAGATTCAGCGGAAGGGACAAGATTACATTGCACCACGGAGGACACAGAGACGCACGGAGGAAAGAACATTAACTTTATTTTTCTGTGACCTCCGTGTCCTCTGTGGTGAAAAATATCCATGAATTCAGAAGAACTCCAAGCCTATCGCGATGTATTAAAGTGCAACTTTAAGGATCTGGATGCAGTCTTTGAAGGGTGCATGAGCGAAGCACTGGCCCTGTTATCCGAGCAAGGGGTCAAGGATTATCTGGAAGGTGCTTCGCTGATTTGCATGATAGGCCGCGGTTTCGAGCCGGTGTTGGTTTATCTGGAAGAAATGCCACAAGTGGCATCGCAGCTGGGTGAGCCAACCCTTTCGCTTGTTTCTAAAACCGTGTGGACGATGTCTCGTAGTCCGAATGGCAAGGCGATCGCTCCCTTTTTGCAGACCATAGCCGAGACGTCTCGTCGGCTGGGCAGTGAAGAGCTGTTGCAGCACTATATCGATATCGTGCTCGATATGATGGAACGCACCACAGGTTCTATCCATGGGTTTCATACCACTATCCCCAGTCCTGGATTGCCCGATCTGTTGAATCACATGCCGTTTTTGCTCAACCAGCTTTCGCTGGAAGGGTTAAAAAATTGGATTGACTACGGTATCCGCAACTACGCTAACCACCCGGAACGTCAAAGTAATTATTTTTGTCTGCAAACCGCCGACAGTCGCGCCATCCTGCAACGTGAGCGGCATGGTACCTTGTTCATTGATAACGAACGCAAACTGGATCTATATATGCAGGCCCTGTGGCAAGACAAGCCGCATTTGGTGCCTTATTCCAATGCCTTTGATGAACTGCGAAAACCGATGCCTTATTACGACCATTTGGGCATCAGGGTGCCGGATGTTTACGATGATAAAGGGAATGTTCGGGGTATCGACCGTTATCGGGCATTGTTGGCGCACATTGCCGCACATCAACGTTGGACTACGGCCATTATTGCCGACAACTACAGTCCATTTCAGCGCATCACGATTGAAGTTTTTGAAGATAGTCGGGTTGAGTATCTGACTATACAGCGATACCCTGGCTTGCGCCGGTTATTTATTGCTTTGCACCCGGTTCCTGAAGAAGATGCTTGCCAATCAGAAGAGGAATCATGCATCCGCCACCGCTTGGCGATGTTGTCCTACGCCATTTTGAATGCAGACCATCCCTATAAGAACCCGGATGTCCTGGAGTTTGTTGAGCGATTCCATGCGGTGACGCAAACCGGGAGTGCCGAAACAGCGGATATGGCCAAGCTGGCCGTCTCTTTTATTGCCAGGACCCGGCGTCAATCTGACCAGTTGCCCAATGTTTACTTCAAGGATACCGAGGTGGGCTATCGTGATGATAACCGGCACATGTGGATGTTTATTGAGGAAGGGGACGAAGAGGAGGCATTCGAGGATAAACGCGAGGTGCCACCAGATGAGAAAGAGCTCGACGGTCTGCCGCCACGGCACTACCCTGAATGGGATTACAGCACAAAAACCTATCGGCCCGATTGGGTCAGCCTGTATGAAAGTCTGCACCCGTCCGGTAATGCAGCAGATATCGACAAGCTGCTGGCCAAACACAGCGCCTTGGCCAAACGGTTAAAGCAGGTTCTGGATCTGCTCAAACCACAAAATTATGTGCGTATACGCTATCAGGAAGAAGGTAGCGAGTTGGATTTGGACGTGGCCATTCGCTCGTTGATTGATCTCAAGTGTGGGGTGACCCCTGATCCACGCATCAACATGAGTCACCGGCACGATGGCCGTGATATTGCCGTTATGCTGTTACTGGACCTGTCCGCATCACTGGATGAGGTCCCCGACGGTTGTGAGCAGACAATCCTGCAACTCAGTCAAGAGGCCGTTTCATTGCTGTCCTGGGCCATTGAAAGACTGGGCGATGCCTTTGCCATTGCCGGGTTTTCTTCCAACACTCGGCATGAAGTCCGCTATCAGCATATTAAGGGTTACGCTGAACATTGGGGCGAGGATGTCAAGGCGCGGCTGGCGGCTATGGAGGCGGGCTATTCCACGCGTATGGGCGCTGCCCTGCGCCATGCGGCCCATTATCTGGGTGCGCGTAAGGCCGACAAAAAATTGCTACTGGTGCTTACCGACGGTGAACCCTCAGACATTGACGCAACGGATGATCGTCAGCTCATTGAGGATGCCCGCAAGGCGGTACAGGAACTGGACCAGCAAGGTATCTACACCTACTGTATCAATCTTGATGCCAATGTTAGACCGGGTTCTGATGATTACGTGGCCGACATCTTTGGTAATCAGTACATGGTGATTGACAGGATAGAACGCCTACCGGAGAAATTGCCCCAGCTCTTCATGGCCTTAACCGGTTGACGTCTCAGCGGTTGGATTACATGCATTTCACCACGGAGGTCACAGGGGTACACGGAGGAAAGAGTACTGGGCACTTCTATTAATTGATAATCCCTTCCACCCCACAGGGGGGTACCGAGGTCCCTCCGGGAGAAGGTTAGGATGAGGAGATATTAAAATCAATAACTTATCCTTGTTTTATTCCCTCACCCTCACCCTCTCCCGGAGGGAGAGGGTATTAATAGATGTGCCCTTGGTTTTATTCTCTGTGTACCTCTGTGACCTCCGTGGTAAAAATTCTATTCAGTGGTCGGGCTATTTTATTTCGCCAGATCGATAAAGGGCTTGGTAGACAGGTATAGCACTGCCAAAATTACAGCCAAATAGGAAATAATCCGCAGGGGCCGTTCTTTGACTCCATCCAGGAAGGACTTGTTGTGGCCATCCCGTTCCTGTTGTCGGTACTGCGCTTGGATCTGGGCAGGGCGATCCCGTTGATACTGATCAATGAGGCGTTTGGCCTGATCGACTTGCTGGTCGTCATGTATCCAGATGCCGGGCATGGAAGTGCCCCAATTCCCTGCCGAGGTCTCATAGTAATCGACCCCATTTTCGCTGAGTATTTTGCGGATATCATCGGCCTCGTCGTCAGGGACGTTGCGGAGTTTAAAGACCAGTGCTGACATGGATAGGCTTACCGAATCTATCTCAGAAATGAAGAGCGTGGTTGCGCGATGTCGAGACCGAATGGCCCTCAGGAATGACTAAAAGTGAGAAGACTCCTGAACACATCTTTCCAACTGACGATGCCCTCTACGCGATTTTCAGAGTCGACTATGGGTATACAAGACACCTCTTTGTTGAGGAAGGTCTGTATGGCTGTCTTTATGGAGGCATCTTTTGTCAGGGTCACTAAATTCCTGGACATGATTTGATGGACCGGTCTGTCGAGTACTGCCATATCTTGTAATGTTGCGGCGCTGGTGTCCAGGGAGGGTGAGATTTGTTTGAGCAAGTCTCTATCCGAGATCACCCCGACCAGCTTATCATGCTCTATCACCAATAAATGGTGAAACTTCATTTTGGAAAAAATTTCTCTGATCAATCGCAAAGAATCATCCATTGTAACGGTCACCACCGGTTGGGTCATGATCTCTTCTAATAGCATAATATCTTCACTCGAACGTGTTGGCCTGACTATATTATAGACATTTTTGGTTAAAAAGGAGTACAAAAATTACCCAAACCGTCCCCTAGTCGAGATAACGCGCCTGCCATTTTAAATATAGCTTGTGTACATATTCCATGTATTCCACCTTGTCGTTAAATTTATCAGGTTCAATTGCGTCATACACATAATAATTAGCCCGGTTATTCTGGCAGAACATGATATGCCATATCTTGTCGTATACGGTTTGCGGTGAACGCCATTCAAAAAGATCTTGCATCTCATAGTGCAGGAAAACGGGTAGTATCGGCACACCTGTTTTGATTGAAATATCAAAT
This sequence comes from Acidiferrobacteraceae bacterium, assembly GCA_011052015.1. GTDB lineage: Bacteria > Pseudomonadota > Gammaproteobacteria > HyVt-429 > HyVt-429 > HyVt-429. Next base: position 3,953 of record DRJZ01000133.1, read on the forward strand.
GCACCGTAACGAAAGGTTTCAAATATTCGCCTGCCCTTGCATCCCCCTTCTGGATAGACAGCTATATTTTTTCCGGATTCCACCGCCTTTATTATTTCCTTGTAGACCCGATGACGCGACTCTCTTGAGTCACGTTTTACAAAGAGATTACCTGCGGCCCAGGTAATACGACCGGCAAACCACCAGTCACGTACGCCAATCTTGGAAAGCGACCGCACCGGGAAAAGGGCAGGGATACCGATATCCTCGAAAGCCGAAGGGTGGTTGGCTACCAATATATAGTGTTTGGGTAACGGTTTGGTGTTTTTTTCGTGCAGGCGAAGATCTACACCCAAGGCCCGCACAAATAATCGAGCCCATATGCGTGACAAATAGAAATAAACAGGCTGTAGCCTATGCACCATAAATGTGGGCAATAAAGTGAGCACATAAAGAAACTGATTAAAAATAGCTAGCTCAGTGATGCAGATTGATCGCCATACTAACTTTAGAAATGTGTATATCATGTTACTACCATGTCCCGTTGACTACGTAGAATAATCATTTTTTTGCGCGCCAATCCCATCTCGCGAGCGATCACCTGTGCCATCTCTGGATGGCCAATATGTTAGCCTGTTTTTCGATTGATATTTTAGCACAAGGCCAACCGTGAAGGCCTGTCAAATAGATTATGCCCCGATATTTTCTGGAACAGCGCGTCTGGCGAAGCGCCATTTCATCACCGCTGAGTGTAATGTCGATCATTTAGGCTTGGGCGCCTTGCATTGAGGTGCTCTCCCGGATAGATTTGCGTGTCACCCATAAATTCACAAATTTCAAGAAAATGATGTCACAGACACGGGTTGGTAATTGGCTGAAGTCCCACGGCCAGATCTTGCTCTTTTTTTTCTTCAGCTTTGCCTTGTTGGCGTATGTTCAATTCGCCGGGCCATCTATCACGGGTTACGATGGCTACTATCATATAAAGGTCGCCGACCTGATGCGCCAGCATGGTTTGGTATTGGATTTTCCCTGGCTCAGCCTCACTGTACTGGATCGCGAAAACTACACCGATCATCACTGGCTGCTGCATCTGATCCAGTTGCCCTTCACAGCATTGTTCGATGACCTTGTGGATGCCGCCAAATGGTCAGCGGTATTCGTGGCAGCCCTGGCCTTTACTGCCTTCGGTTGGTTGCTGTTGCGTTATCGCATGCCCCTACCCCTGGTCTGGGTATTTATTCTGGCTGCCGCGTCCAGTCCATTTCTCTATCGATTCAGCATGGCCCGTGGTCAGTCATTGGCCCTGGTCTTTCAGATAGTGGCGTTCTATTTCCTGATAAAGAAGAAACCCTATGCTTTGGGGGTGTTGGCTGTTCTGTTTGTGTTGGCCTATGACGGTTTCGCAATTCTGGCGCCCTTGGTTCTGTTTGCATTGATTGCCCATTATGTCGTAGATCGCCGTATTGAGTATACATTGATAGTGGCCACAGGTGTTGGTGTGGCCATTGGGCTACTGATACACCCCTACTTTCCCAACAATATAAACTTTCTTTGGACCCACATTGTGCCCAAGTTGTTTGCTAACGGCTATGGTACCGGGGTGGGCTCTGAATGGTACCCCTATAAAACCTGGCAGTGGTTTACTGAGTCCAGTGTGGCAATAATTGCTTTTATGGGTGCGCTGTTTTTCGTCAAGCTGGAGGATCTACGCAAAGATAAGGCCCAGTTGTTCTGGTTGTTGGCTGCAACCATGTATTTTTTGCTCTACCTGAAATCCAGGCGATTCGTGGAATACTTTCCACCGGCGGCGGTGCTGGCATTGGCCTTTGTTATGCGCGAGCGATTGCAAGCTGTAAGTTTGGGTTGGTTAAAGAACCATCGGTGGTCAACCGTCGGCCTGGCAGCAGTGGGCGTTGGCGTGTTGGTCGGATATTTCACGGTAATGGGCGATGTCCGTTCTGATATTCGCGCTCAATTTCCCTCTAATGCATTTCATGGGGCATCTGAATATCTCAAGACCCACTCCAAGAAGGGTGAGTTGGTTTTTCAATCAGACTGGGATGATTTCCCCAGGTTGTTTTTTCATAATACCCACAATCTATATTTATTGGGGCTCGATCCGGATTTTATGCGGTTGAAGTATCCTGATCTGTTCAGGCAATGGAAGCAGATCACTCGTGGAAGGTACAAAAAGCCGTCGATTTTTTTTAAAAAACTTAATATTCGTTATGCCATCACCGAAGCCAGAATGAAAAAATTTAATCGGGCCATGTCCCGGGACAAGGAATTTGAGAGAGTTTATAAGGATAAATATGCGGTGGTGTATAAACTTAAAGAAGCTCTGAATGATTCGTCATTCCGGCCGTAGCGAAGCGAAGAGCCTGGAATCCAGGGTAGTAAAATCAGGCTCTTCTGGAAAATTTGTGAGTAATGATGGGCTTTATGCAGTCGTAACCTATTGGTGTTATGTTGGCTTTTAGAGAAAAGCACGGAAATACCTTTCACGCACTATTTTGTAAGGCCTTGAACAGTCCTTACAATATTTAGCGGAGCATGCATTATGGACGAGCCTGCAACGAAGAGCACCCTCTCCCTCCGGGAGAGGGAATTAGACCTCAAATCTACCCACAAATTTTCCAGAAGAGGCTAAAATCAATATATTACTGGATTCCCGCTTTCGCGGGAATGACCGGGCTGGAATTAATCAGAGGTTCTTTAATCTTGGAGTTTAATGCCTTTGCAATCCGGTTTGTCGTCTCGACTGTTATCTGTCCTGCGAAATGCCAATTGCTAAAACGAAATCCGTCATCCTATTAGGGATGCAACCTGATTCATGTTTATGTGGGACATTTCTATTGACACCCGAAAACTGTGATCTGACTCCAGTGCTATTTTATCGCCACTCCCATCACCCTTACAAGGTGTGTGCCGAGGTCTTTAGAGTAACGCACTGCATTATTCTAAGGGCCAGACTTATCCGGCCGATTCTTTTGAATCACCTTTTTCTGTGGGGATAGATTGATCTCATCCAGGACTGTGCCCTTACGGCTGTCCAAGGCCAGCAAAACCGCATCTGCAACATCGTCGGCCAAGATATAATTGTCGGAGTCTGGGCCGGGGGAGAATTCCAGGTCATCGAAGAACGGGGTCTTGGCCATGCCTGGATTGATGAGGGTGATCCGAATACCGCTTTTTGCGCACTCCTGACGCAGGGCCTGGGCAAAGCCGCGCAGGGCAAATTTGCTGGCGCTGTAGATGGCGCCACGGCCGCCACCACTCAATGCCGCTTCGGAGCCAATGTAGATAAGATTGCCGAAGCCCTGTTTTTTGATGTCGGGCAAAAATGCTCTGGTGATATAGGCCTGGCTGGTGAAGTTGAGTTCAATCAGTTCACGAATTTGGGAATAGGAAAATTCTTCCAGGGAACCAAAGGCGCCACTACCGGCGCTGAAGATAATACCGCTGATGTTATTGTGTTTATTTCTTAGCTCATCGAGATGCTGGGGCAGGGCATCCAGGTCGGCAAGATTGATAGACTCAGGATAAAAGTTTGGGTGGCGGGGACCGGTTTGTCCACCCCGCCGGGACAAACCGATGACTTCATGGCCATCAGTGAGCAGGCGGTCACATACCGCAAGACCGATGCCCGAACTGGCCCCGGTGACGATGATTTTTCTTTTTTTCTGAGTCATGGTTGAAATTAAGCCGTGCCGGAGTTATCCACGGTCCGCAAGCCCTTCGAGGGTGACGATGATAGTGTTGATGGTTACCATAGCATCTTGAACAAGGACCTCGATTTGCTTGGCGGACAGGCTATTTTCCGGGTTTGCACCATTGTCGGAGATGACCTTGAGGCAGTGTACCTGTTTGCGGGTGGCAAAGCGGATGGCAGTGGAATAAAACCCGAAGGCCTCCATATCCACCATAGTATCGGCTGGCAAAACCGGCATCGGCCGGTCTACCGTGAGTAGACACTCACTTGCGCAGGGTGGGTCAAAGACCAGTTGGGGAAAGACCGTGTGACCGCTGGCTTCATCGGTGAGCTTATGGGTTATGATGACATCGCCGACCGGTTTTGAAGGGTGTCCCGCCACCCCGATGTTGAGCCATGGGGTGGTCTCTTGGTTTTCACCTATGTCTTGTAAATAAGCGGTGGCTTTCGCTGCTGCGGTCTTGCCTACACCGCTGATGACCAAACGGGTCGAATTGTTGCTATAGATGCGGAAGCCATTGCGCTGGGCCTCACCCTTTAGATTAAGGTGGTGGATGAGGGGTTTGGCCTCACAGCGCAGAGCGGTTACGATATTGATCACGACGCCGCCACGTTTAACCCGTCGGCATTATTCAGGAATCTTTGGTAGTGCTGTCGCAGAGCGCGATATTCAGATACTCCTTTTTCATTGCCACGTTTTTCGGCGCCCTTTAAAAAAATTTCAATCTTGTTAAGCAACATGATGATGGCCGCCAGGTGGTGATGCGTAGGTAGCGATGTGCCGTCGACCAATTTGCATATGGCCTGAATACGGAATCGATCCATGCCCCAATGCTGGTGTGATAGTTGATCCGGGTGGCCACCGTATTTGGTGATCAAGGCATCGTTGATAAACAGCACCGGCATACGACAACAGATGCGCAACCACAGGTCATAGTCCTCGCAGGCTGGCAGGGTTTCATCAAATAGACCGACCTCATCAAATACCTGACGATGGATCATTACTGCCGAGGGTGAGATGACGCAACGGGGTAGGCAATGCTCGAAGATATGGCCACCCTGCTTGGCGTGTTTGTTCATGGGATTGACCCGACGCCCGTTACGAACCCAGATCTCATCGTTATGGATAACACGGTAGTTAGGGTCGGCCTGGTGGGCGGTAAATTGCCGCGCCAGCTTTTCGGGTTGCCATTCATCGTCTGAGTCCAGAAACGCCAGCCATTGACCGCTAGATCGTCTAATCCCCATATTACGTGCGGCACTCACACCATTATTGGATTGAGACAGATAGATAACATGAGGAAAGGACGTTTTGATCTCTTCGCGGCTGCCGTCCGTGGAACCGTCATCGACAACGATCACCTCATCCGCCGGTTGTGTCTGGGCATAGACTGACCGCAGTGC
>DRJZ01000134.1 GCA_011052015.1 Acidiferrobacteraceae bacterium
CCTTCTCCCAGAGGGAGAAGGGATTATCAATTAATAGAAGTGCTCTTAACTTTTTTAAAGAAATTCTGATCAATTGAACTTGAGCCGCCAAGATGCCAAGAATTTTCTTTATAAAAATCAACAGGCTATTAGCTTGGCGCCTTGGCAGTTGAGCGTATTAATCAGAGGTTCCTTAAGGATTGGGATGCTCTTATCAACCTTTGGTCCGCACTACCCGGATCACGGTTTCCTGCGCGCGTAGATCACGTATAATACTGGCAAGGTGGATGCGGTTTTTTACCTCTACCGTAAAATTAATGGAGTTGGTGGCGTCATCACGATCCAGGACCGACACATTTTCTATGTTAGACTTTGCCTCGGCAATCACCGTTGCCAGTTTGGCCAGCACACCGCGCTTGTTAGTAACCTCTACTTTTATATTAACTGTATAGGCGCCTTCTAGGCCCTCCTCCCAACCAACCTCAATTAATTTTTCCGGGGTCTTCTTAAGCTCAATCAAATTCGGACAATCATCGGCATGAATAACAATACCTTTGCCGGCGGTAAGATAACCGAATATGGGATCGTTGGGGATAGGCCGACAGCAGCGCCCAAAACTGATTAGCATGCCTTCAGTACCGGTAATAACAAGAGGCTGAGGTTTCTCCGTGCTGCTATCCACATCTGCGCCTGGGGCCACCAATTGATGAGCGACCATGACCGCCACTCTATTTCCCAATCCAATATCAGCCAACAACTCATCCCACTGCTTGAACTTCATAGTATCAAGGAGGCCCTGTTTTCGGGCCGCAGTCAGGCGCTTGATCCCCACCGCCCGCAGAGACTTTTTCAACAAACGCTTACCCAGACGTACCGACTGCTTCCACTGCTGGGCCTTTAAATAACTACGAATCGTCGCCCTGGCTTTACCCGTTGCCGCAAAGTTCAACCACGACGGATTTGGGATTGCCCGGTGGGAGGTAAGGATCTCCACATGATCGCCATTATGCAACACACTGCGTAATGCAGCCGGTTGGTGATTTATCTTAATCCCGGTACAACGGTTCCCTAAATCGGTATGTACCGAATAAGCAAAATCCAAGGCTGTGGCGCCGCGAGGTAGTTTCTTGATTTCGCCCTTTGGGGTAAACACATAGACCTCGTCCGGAAACAGATCTACTTTCAGGTGCTCAAGGAACTCATGAGGGTTGCCCGCTTTCTGTTGGATCTTCAACAACTCTAACAGCCATTGCCGGGCCGCCTGCTGGGCGGCCTTACCGCCACTGCCCTGCTTGTCGCCACTTTTGAATAACCAGTGCGCGGCGACACCCGCCTCGGCTACGCGATGCATATCTTCAGTACGAATCTGTATCTCAATGGATTGGCCGTAGGGTCCAAACACAACGGTGTGCAGTGATTGATAACCATTGGCCTTGGGTATGGCAATGTAGTCTTTAAATCGACCCGGGATAGGCTTATACAGGTTGTGCATTACCCCCAGAACCCGATAGCAACTATCGACTGTGTCGACGATAAGCCGGTAACCGAGCGCATCGTATACCTCCTCAAATCCGCGGCGTTTCTTGCGCATTTTCTGGTACAAACTATACAGATGTTTCTCGCGGCCTGTGACTCGGGCCACAATCTCTTCGCGCACAAACTGTTTTTCAATGGCCTCCTGAATTTTTCTGACAAGGGCCTTTCGGTTTCCCTGCCGGTTCTTAGTGGCCTTTTCCAATGCCTGCTTGCGCATGGGATAGAGACTGGCCCAACCCAAATCTTCCAACTCCCGATACCACTGATAGACCCCCAATCGATTGGCGATGGGGGCATAAATGTCCAAGGTTTCCTTGGCAATACTGCGCTGCTTGTCAGCGGGCATATGCGAAAGAGTACGCATATTGTGGAGGCGATCAGCAAGCTTAATGAGTATGACCCGAATATCCTGGGCCATGGCCAGTAGCATTTTTCTGAAGTTTTCGGCTTGGCGTTCTTCTTTGGTCTTGAACTCGATCTGGCTGATCTTGCTGACCCCGTCTACAAGTTCGGCAACATCTTCACCAAAGGTCTGGGCCAGGTGTTCCTTTGCAGTAGGGGTGTCTTCGATAACGTCGTGCAGTAAAGCGGCAATAATACTGCGGCTATCCAGCCGCATCTCGGCAAGGATTCGAGCGACCTCAATAGGGTGGTAGATATAGGGCTCACCGCTACGCCGGGTCTGGCCTTCGTGGGCCTCGGCGCCAAACAAATAAGCACGGTAAACATCCGCCACCTCCTGTTTGCTTAGATAGGCATCCAGGAGCTCAACCAAGTCACCAGCGAGAAACCGCTTGGGCGGTGACGGGCGCGAAAATGTTGCGGAGAACGGCCTAGGTGGCCGCAGCGTCCTCAGGGGACGGATTCGCATCGGGGGCTTCCGTATCGGATGACTGAACTTTGACTTCGGCACCCTCTCCTTGTTCGCCATCGGCGACCAGGGCCTCTTCTTCTGTTTCCAGTGTCAGTTCTACGGGATCATCCAGGATTGAGGCGCTCACCAAGCCTTCGGCGATCTCTCGCAGGGCCAGCACGGTGGGCTTGTCGTGCTCCCGCGGTAACATGGATTCGGCCCCATTCATCAACTGGCGGGCGCGGCGGGTCGCCACCAACACCAACTGAAAGCGGTTATCCATATGTTCAAGACAATCTTCTACTGTGACTCGGGCCATAATTCCTCTACTCGTAACTTTACGGCGCCCAACGCTATGCGCCGAAAATAGTACATCGAACGTCTATTTTAGCACTTTTTGCCCAAAACGACACCGACCGACCCGTCTTTGGGATTACGCGGGTATACAAAAGGCTTCGGGGGCCACACACCATCGTTAGGGGAATTTTGATCAATTGAACTTGAATCGTCAAGGCGCCAAGCATTTTCTTTTGAAAATCAACAGTCTATTAGCTTGGCGTCTTGGCGGTTGAGCGTATTATTCAGGGGTTCCCTAGCTTAGAAAAACCGGCTATTGGTCCAGTAGTGCTTCCATATTAAGGGTATTCGGACGGATGGCCCCGTTCTGACCTAAGGCAATCTTCCCAAGATCGGCCAGGGCGTCGTCAAATTCATCGTTGATGATCACCTGGTCAAATTCCGCGTAGTGGCGCATCTGTTCTACTGCGTCGCGCATGCGCCTGGCAATAACTTCATCGCTATCTTGCCCACGGCTTTGCAGCCTGCCCTCAAGCACCTGTCGGGACGGAGGCAAAATAAAGACGCTTCGGACCCCAGGTATTTGCTGCCGAACCGAGCGGGCGCCCTGCCAGTCTATATCCAGGATCACGGTTTGGCCGGCCGCGATCTTCTCCTCAATGGCCTTTTTGGCAGTACCATAATAGTGATCAAACACCATGGCGTATTCGAGAAACTGTCCCGCATCTATCATGGATTTGAATGTCTGACGATCAACAAAGAAATAATCCCGTCCATCTTGCTCCCCAGGTCGGGGCGCCCGGGTGGTGTGAGAGACCGATAATTCGGTGTGATCAAGCGTGTCTACCAGCGCCTTGGCGAGGCTGGTCTTACCGGCCCCGGAGGGGGCGGAGATGATCAACAGGCAGGGTTCAGGTGGACTACTCAATGTTCTGCACCTGCTCACGAATCTGCTCAATCAGGACCTTCAATTCCACCGAGGCATTGGTCAGGCGCATATCGCCGGCCTTGGATCCCAAGGTGTTGGCCTCGCGATTGAGCTCCTGCATGAGAAAATCCAGGCGACGCCCTACCGGCCCTTTTTTCTTCAGGACCCGACGCACTTCCGCAACGTGGGTCTCAAGACGATCGATTTCCTCGGCTACATCGGCCTTTTGGGCAAAAATGACCACCTCCTGTTCGACCCGGGCGGGGTCCAGACGGTCCTGGATATCCGCCAATCGCTCCTGGAGCCGCTGGCGGTAGGCCGATACGATTTCAGGCAAAACCGGCTTCAGTTGGTCTATGACGTTACCCATCCCATCCAGGCGTTTCGCGATAATCTGCGCCATACACTCTCCTTCGCGCTTGCGTGTCTGAACCAAGTCCTGCAATGCCTGATCCAGAAGTTCCATCGCCCGCTGGTGAAGACTCTCCAAATCCAACCGCCCCGATCTCACCACCCCTGGCCAGCGAAGCAAGTCGACAGTGCGCAAATTGGTCACATTATGGGCCAGGATCTCCACCTGGTGGGCCAGATCCACCACCTTCTTCAACAGGGCCTCGTCCAGGGCCAGATCCTCGTCGGCGGCATCATTGGCCTGGAACGACAGATTGCACTCAACCTTGCCACGATTGAGGTGTTTGGCCACCTGTTCCCGGACACTGGACTCCAAGGCACGAAAGGTCTCGGGTAGCCTACGCCCCACCTCCAAATAACGGTGATTGACCGAACGAATCTCCCAGCTAAGATCACCCGACTCGGTGGTCAGATCCTTGCGGGCAAATGCTGTCATGCTAAGCGTCATGGCGCTACCTCAATATCATGGAATTTAAGTCAAGCATGGTAAACTTATCCGCTCACGGGCACCACGGCCACCACAGCATCGCGCTGCGGTCCATTTTCGGATATGGTCGCAGAATGAAGCCGTTTCCTGACAGACCCAAACCCCTGAAATAATGCACGAGATCAAGCCATACCTATCACCGGGTTACCTGCTCGACAAGTACCGCATTGACAAACTGCTCGGTGCAGGCGGCTTTAGCCTGGTCTATCTGGCCTACCATATCCCCACTAAGGCACGGGTCGTCATTAAGGAATACTATCCCGATGGATGGGCGGAACGCATGCCCGGGGGCCGCGTCAATGCTGTGAGTGACGACTTAAAAACAAAATACAACCTGGGCATCAAGCGCTTTTTCGCCGAGGTCAGCGCGGTGAGTAAGGTCAATCACCCCAATATCGTGCGGGTCAGCAACGTATTCCGAGCCAACAACACCCTGTACATGGTCATGAACTACGATGAAGGACATGACCTGCGCTTCTATGTTAAAAAACACCGCTCCAAACTGACTCAAAAATTCCTCGCATCGGTATTTCCCCCTTTACTAAAAGGCCTACAGGCCTTTCATGATCAGGGGCTACTGCACCTGGACATCAAGCCCGCCAATATACTGCTGCTCAAAAAGGGCGCGCCCCTGCTGCTGGATTTTGGTGCAGTGCAACATTTCAATATAGAGGGTACAGCCGTCCAGCAACAGACTTTAACCCTGGGTTATGCGCCCATAGAACAACATCGACATAGTAATCTGGGTCCGTGGACAGATGTCTATTCCACAGGCGCCACCCTGTATAGCTGTGTCACCGGCAAGGCCCCACCGCCCGCACCCAATAGGCTGGAAAAAGATAAAATAAGCTCCCCCAATAGACTTTTTTCCCGCTACTCGAAAAAACTGCTCACCGGGATAGAATCGGCTCTGCACATGGACTATCGCAAACGCCCGCAAAGTCCTCTAGAATTATTAGACGTGTGCTTCGACAAGACAGATTACATAGAGGATGGATATGACTCTCCTGTGGTCAGGCCATAACCATTACGAACCCGAGATTCAGTATTTTGCAATACCAGCTTACTCAACATACCTTGGCGGGCGCCCGTCGCGAAAATCAAGATCGAATCGCCACGGTCGAAAAAGACCATTCCGTGCTGATGGCGCTGGCCGATGGTTTGGGGGGGCACAAAGGGGGCGCCCAGGCCGCCGAGGCCCTGGTGCAGACCGTCACCAAACCCTTCCTGAAGATTCCGCAGCCCACGATCCATGACCCCTCGGTGTTCATGGTGTTTAGCGTGCTGTCGGCCCATCGCGTCATCAATGCCCGCGCCCGGCGTATGAACAAATCACAGTCTGGTCTCACCACTTGTGTGGTGTGCCTGGTTCAGGATGGTGTCGCCTACTGGGCCCATGTGGGTGACAGCCGACTCTACCATATTCGTGATGGCAAACTTTTAAACCGTACCACCGACCACACCACCACTGCCCAACTCATTGATGATGGAATCATTAATGGCAACTCTTCCCACACCCAAAAAATGAAGAGCAAACTACTGCGCTGCGTAGGTGGCGCCTTTAGGCCCGAGATCACACTCAGCCCTCCTACCCTGCTTGAAGAGGGCGATACACTTCTATTGTGTTCCGATGGGCTATGGCAACCCTTTGACGATGATGAATTGTGCGAAAAATTCAAAGGCTCAGATATCAATGATGTGGTTGAAGACCTGCTTATCATTGCTGAAAAACGCATGAAAAAAAGATGTGACAATATCAGCGTAGTGGCGCTACGTTGGGAGGAAGAAACCACCACATCACCCACCTTGAGAGCAGACAGCGACAAGGAAATTGATCAGGAATTGCTTTGGCAACAAATAAAAGACCGCTCACGGCGAAAAAATAAATATAAATCTAATAATGGCGCACTCGCCACGGGCAACAAGATATCCAACGATACCAACACCTCGAATCGTGATGCCTTGCTTTCTCGAATCGAAGACCTGGAAGCTTTTGTAGATAGCATAGACGAGCAACTCTAAGACTCGATCTTCACAACCCGCGAAACAACGTCGCTCGGCGACACCCACTAACTCCCCCTGAAGGAAACCATTTAAATGCGACCCAGCACCCGATCTAATAATCAATTACGCGAAATTCGACTTACCCGTAACTACACAAAACACGCGGAAGGCGCGGTCCTGGTCGAATTCGGAGACACGCGAGTGCTTTGCACTGCCAGCACCGAGGAACGCGTCCCCCCTTTTCTAAAAGGCAAGGGGCAAGGCTGGATTACTGCCGAATACGGTATGTTGCCACGATCAACCGGCAGCCGTATGCGCCGAGAGGCGGCTAGTGGCAAACAATCGGGTCGCACCCAGGAAATCCAACGGCTCATAGGCCGATCTCTAAGGGCGGCAACCGACCTCAAGGCCTTGGGTGAGCGCACCATCACCATTGATTGTGATGTCATCCAGGCAGATGGTGGCACACGCACTGCGTCAATTACCGGTGGTTATGTTGCGTTGGTCGATGCTGTAAATAAACTCATCACCACTGGCGAATTAAAAGTATCCCCCATGCACCATTATGTCGCGTCCGTTTCCGCTGGTATCTATCAAGGTGAGGCGGTTTTAGACCTGGACTATCCTGAAGACTCTACCGCTGAAACGGATATGAACTTTGTCATGGACGGCGACGACAAATTTATTGAGATTCAGGGCACTGCGGAAGGCGCGGCCTTTAGCATGGAAGAGATGCTGGTGATGACAGAACTCGCCCGAAACGGCATCCGGCAGTTGATACAGCACCAACGCGATACGCTTGAAGGGTAGTCATGGCGACGCGTATTTTGTTGGCCAGTGGCAACCCAGGGAAACTCCGCGAGATAAACACCCTGCTAAAGGGTGCTGCGATCAGCGTGGCCTCCCAAGCGGAGTTTGGCGTACCGGATGTCGAGGAAACCGGTCTTAGCTTTGTGGAAAACGCCATCATCAAGGCCCGCAATGGGGCCGAACATACGGACTTACCCACTATAGCCGATGACTCGGGGCTAGAAGTCGATGCCTTGGCGGGAGCACCGGGCATCTATTCAGCACGCTACGCCGGCAGTGGCGCCTCCGATGCCGACAATCTCAACAAGCTTCTGGTTGAACTGGAAGGTATAGAGGAATCTGCACGTACGGCACGTTTTCAATGTGTCATGGTCTACTTACGCGGCCCCAACGACCCAACACCTTTGATCTGCCAAGGCGCCTGGGAAGGACGCATACTGACCCAAGCACAGGGTCAAAATGGATTTGGTTACGACCCGGTCTTTTATGTCCCAACCCATAAATGTTCCGCCGCAGAACTGCCTGATGATGAAAAAAACAGACTAAGCCATCGCGGTATTGCGCTAAGGGCGCTAATCAACCAATTGACTTCGCAACAATAGAATCAAAAAAATAGTTCCATGCAACACTTCACCACAGAGGACACGGAGGTCACAGAGTAGTAACGCATTTTTCCCTCTGTGACCTCCGTGTCCTCTGTGGTGAATAAGCACAATACGAAAGAAGCATTACCAAAATTCAAGCACCATGGGCCTGGGCTTCATCTTCAGGCCCGGCTTCATCCTCGCCCTCGTCCTCCAACAAACTCAGCTCAGTGGCGCCAGAAGGTTTACTTCTCTTGCTGGCAAGATTAAATTTAACCTTCAGGTTATTCGGGGAATCCGCATTGCGTAGCGCCTCTTCCTTGCTGATCCGGCCCTCCTGGCACATCTTGAACAGAGCCGAATCAAAGGTCTGCATCCCAAGATTTTCTGATTTGTTCATCACCTCACGAATTTCCGCGATATCGCCACGCCGGATCATATCGCGCACCAAAGGCGTGCCTAACAGGACCTCAACCACCGCTGCCCGCTTACCGTCAATGGTGGGTAATAGGCGTTGCGACACAAAGGCCTGCAAGTTCAAGGATAAATCCAACAACAATTGATTGCGACGTTCTTCCGGGAAAAAATTAATGATTCGATCCAGGGCCTGGTTGGCATTGTTGGCATGCAGAGTGGAGATGGCGAGGTGCCCGGTCTCGGCAAAGGCGATGGCATGCTCCATGGTCTCTTTATCCCGCACTTCGCCGATGAGAATAACATCCGGCGCCTGGCGCAAGGCATTTTTCAGGGCATCCTCATAACAATCCGTATCCACCCCCACTTCGCGCTGATTCACGACACACTTTTTATGTTTATGGACGAACTCAATCGGATCTTCAATGGTGATGATATGACCAGAACTGTGCGTGTTTCGATAGTCAATAAGAGAGGCCAATGACGTCGACTTGCCTGAACCGGTAGCCCCCACAAACAAAACCAGGCCCCGCTTAGCCATAATCACCTTGGTCAGGGTCGGTGGCAATCCCAGGGCCTCAAAATGAGGGATATCAATCTTGATATTGCGCACCACCATGGAGACTTCATTGCGCTGCTTGAAGATATTGACGCGGAAGCGGCCTACATTCGACTCCGAGATGGCCAGGTTCATTTCCGGTTTACGTTCAAATTGAGCGATCTGATCCTCATCCATTATCTTGTAGGCAATCTCCTTGATTTGCCCAGGTTCCAGCGCCTTCTGCTCTAAAGGTCGTAATACGCCTTCAAATTTTGCGCACGGCGGTGCGCCAGTGGACAAGTAAAGATCGGAGGCGTCCTTTGCCACCATCACCTTTAGATAGTCTTTAAACTCCAAGACGGCCTCCAGTTTGCTCGCGGGGTGAATATCACTGCTAAACGGGCTGTCGCGCCCAAAGCAGCACACACACTCTAGGGCACTTCTATTAATCCCCTCTCCCTCTAGGAGAGGGTTAGGGAGTCAACCAAGGATAACCTATTGATTCTAATGTCCCCTCATCCTCACCTTCTCCCTGAGGGAGAAGGAATTATCAATTAATAGAAGTGCCCTCTAGGGATACTCCAATAGATCCAGGGGAAATCTAATCGGAGCTTCCCTGAGTATAGGCACTATCGGCCCGATCTGGACGAAACTGAAGCGAGAAAAAGGCTTGAATTAGCTATCGGGCGTCCCTTTTTTCTGTAGACTGGCCAACGACACCTCGGCCTTTCCAGTCGGCGCAGGTTCATCGACATAGCTCGGCCGCATAACCATGCTATCCCCGGCCTCTTCGGCGATCTCACGCTCACGCCCGGAGATCAACACCAGACACTGGCGCAGATCCTCTATAGTGGCCTCGCTCAAGGGATGTTTGAGACCCGGCTGGGTAGCGGTATCCTTGATGACATTGGTCACCGCCAATTTCACCGCCCGAAGGACACGGCTTTCTTTGGATAGATCGGTGTTGCTCATAAATAGACCCTCAAATCTTCTGCCAAACAATGATTCTCTACCTTCTCTTTATGCCGATTGACCGAAGCTGTCAAATGATGGCGTCTCCCCGGACCTTGATCACCTTCAAGCTTGGTTATCAGCAAGTGATGACATAAGCTTAGCAATAAACTCATTTAGTCATACCCCATGAATACTGATTTGGAGAGCACAAAACCCCAGGCCTTACTGTTGATTAGTAGTGGCTGCAACGTGTGTCCATCGGTGCTTCAGGCGCTATGTGATTTGCTCAAGGAAGGGCTTATCGCAAGCCTAGAGACCATCAACCTCAGCATTGTCCCCAAAGCCGCAACTCGATACGACGCCAGGACCGTCCCCTGGATCCGTATAGGCGAATATGAATTAGAAGGCCGACACAGCCCCTCGGAACTGCGCCTGTGGGCAGAACGCAGTAATCACGATTCCGGCTGGTCGTACTATTTCACCTATCTTATAGAAAATAGTCAGCGCCACAAGGTGACAGAAAAGATTGGTCAAAAAGAAAACTTGATCAATGTGCTCATTGACCTACTGGGCAACACGGAGACAGATTTTGGAGTACGTCTTGGCATTGATGCCATATTCGAGGATCTCGCTGGATCGTCAAGCCTAAAAACTGCCATCGGCGCCCTGGTATCACTCAGCCATCACCCTGAGGCGCGAATACGTTGTGATGCGCTGCACTATCTGGCACTGACCCATAGCGACGAAGTGGTCCCTGCTCTCAAGGACGGCACCCAGGACGACGATTTGCAAGTTCGAGAGTCGGCGAGCGATGCCCTCCAATCTCTCTTACGAAAAGACTAAAATAGCCTAGGGAAATTCTGATTAATTCGTCATTCCGGCCGTAGCGAAGCGAAGAGCCGGAATCCAGGGTAGTAATATCAATATATTACTGGATTCCCGCTTTCGCGGGAATAACCGGGCTGGAATTAGTCAGAGGTTCCCTAGGGAAGTTCTGATTAATTAAACTTGAGCCGCCAAGCCAACAGACTGTTGATTCTAAAAATCAAATGGGTGGTGTTCTTGGCGTCTTGGCGGTTGAGCGTATTATTCAGAGATTCTCTAGACACCCCGCTTCTCCAAAATACCGCGCAACGACTGATCCGAAAAATGCTTACTCAATACTTGTTCCATTTGCGCCATCACTGCCTGTGCCGATGAGGTCATCTTTTTGTGCCCACAGCCCTCGGACCCATAGGTGGTAACCGATCTTAGGGCATCCAGCACTTCGGCAACACTGATGGCGCCGAGGTCACGCCCTGGCAAATAGGTCACGGGGTCCTGGCTGGTCTCCCTGACCAAACCCCGCTCCACCAAACTCTGAAGAACCTCTTCCAGATTTGCGCTTGGTACTGCCAGTGTATGGCGTAAATTCTCCAAGCTAAGAGGGGGCGTCCCGTGTAAATGACTATCACCGATCAGAAGCATCATGCTAAGCCCTAAGCCCTCTCGATAATAATGGCTTAGCGCCTGATCGTAGGACTCAGGCGTCACAAACTCTGAGTTTTGGTGATAAAACGTTATCTGTGCCCCAATCAGCAGGATCAACCAACTCACATACAACCAGATTAGAAATAGAATCATTACCGCGAAACCGGAATAGATTACCTCGTATCTCACCGAAGAAACGACAAAAGATGCAAACCCCCATCCCACAAACTCCCATAACACACCGGCAATGATTCCACCGAGCACAGCCGAAGCTAATCTCACTTTGGTATGTGGCACAAACATATAGATAAAGGCAAATACAGTACACACCAATACATAAGGTAAAACACGCCCACTAAAGTGCGCCAAGGTGCCAATAAATTCTACCGACAGTAATGCTTGAACCCCTGCAGTACTTATCACTGACGCGGCAATGCCTAAGGCAGTAAACACCAGCAGGGGGCCAATTAGAATGACTATTAAGTAGCCACTGAATGTTCGACCCAGGCCCTGGGCTCGCCGACTCCGCCAAATGAAATTAAAGCTGTCTTCAACCTTTTGAATAAGCGATACGCTGGTATAGACCAGCAACAATAGCCCGATTGACCCCAACACCCCGACCTTGATGTTGTCCACAAAGCCAATAATATTCTTTGTGATGGTCTCCCCTTGGGCCCCCAGGGGCTGCAAGAAACTGGCAAGAAGGGGTTCAACCTGATTGTGCACACCAAAACCCTTTAATACAGAGAAACTCAGCGCCAACAGGGGGACGATTGCCAATAAGGTAGTGTACACCAGGCCCATGGCGCGCAGAGTTAAATGCCCCTTATGCAGGTCCCGCAATAACACATAGAGCAATCGGGCTGGAGGCAACACCATCCTGGAATACCAAACCGGTGCTGTTGGGTTTTCCCATAACAGCTTGATGGCCGTGCGCTTGACGTAGTTCGCCACTAAATCCATAGCATCCTGCCTGTATAGTCTAAATTGAGACGCTAAAAATAAGTCGTCCTACTGGGTGCATTTTGGACTGAATATCACAAAAATAATACTTTTCCTCCCAAGCAGCGCATCCAGGGTCCATAATATACCTTCCACCCGAGCCTGGATGCGTCTAATGGATGAAATCATAAAGCTGGAATTGCTGGCGATGGAAGTCAGCGATTGCCGTCTCTGTGAGGCCCATGGCATGGCGCTCAATCACCTGCCTGCCATTCACAGAGGCGACTGTGCCCCTATGATTGTCATCGGCACACAACCAGAAAAAGCAGACTTGCATTCGCGGCAATTATTTTCCGGCTCGGCTGGAAAACGTATGATGAATTGGCTGGTTCGAGCAGGTGTAGGCAAAGAAGTTGAAGATGTTCTCGCCCGGATCTACTTCACCACCCTGAGTAAATGTCACACCGCCTCTGGCCGTGACCTCAATCAAGCGATCGGGCACTGCTCCTTTTTTATAGAACGCGAGTTAAAGCTTGTCGCACCCAGAATCTGCGTCACCTTGGGGAAAGAACCCTTAGACCGGCTATTTCGCTACGTCGGCACACTGGAGGATGTAGTGGGCGGAGAGTGGACCGAAACAGAACTGGGTAGTCACATGTTTCCCATTCTACCCGATGGGTGCCGCATCATCCCCTTACCCAAACCCTCTTCCGCCCTTATGTGGGCAAAGGACGTTGGCCGTGCCGAGCGCCTGGATCAGGCATTGGTATTAATAGACAAATTGTTTAATAAATAAAAATTACAACGACTTTGTATCTCAATTACCAATGGATTCTGAAAAGTCACTCTCTATCCTATTGCCGTTTCGGGATGCAGCCAACACCCTGGCCGAGTGTTTTCAGTCCATAGCCAGACAGACATTTGGCGGTTTTGAAATCATCGCCATAGACGACCACTCTACAGACGGTTCAACGGAGCTTGTACGGAAACTCGCAAGATCGGATGACCGCATTCGGCTGATTCCGAACAAAGAACAAGGCCTGGTACCGGCTCTCAATCTTGGGCTGAAACTTGCGCACTCTTCCCTGGTCGCGCGCATGGATGCAGATGACCTCATGCACCCGCAACGCCTGCGGATGCAATACGACTATCTGCAACAACACCCTCGCTGCGACCTGGTCTCGTGCCAGGTTCGGGGCATCCCCGAAGATGGGATTGGCGCGGGCTACACAGCCTATCTCCAATGGCAAAATAGCTGTCTGAACCACCAGGACATCGCCAACGAAATCTACTGGGAATCCCCCCTGGCCCACCCTTCAGTGATGTTTAGAAAGGATGTTGTATTAAAACTGGGAGGCTATGGTGACGGCATGTTCCCCGAGGACTACGATCTGTGGTTACGCATGATCCAGGCCGGTTGTCTGTTTCATAAACTGGATAGCGTATTGCTGGACTGGCGGGATCATGGCTTACGCGCTTCACGCACCCAGGATCGATATTCCCGTAGCGCCTTCGACAGGCTACGTGCCAAATTTCTCGCACAAGATCCACGCCTGCAACAAGGTCGGCCACTGGTGATCTGGGGCGCAGGCCTCAAGACCCGCAAGCGCACCCGGCTTTTACTGGAATGCGGCTATACCGCCACCGCCTGGGTCGACATCGACCCACGGAAAATGGGTAACCGCATCGCCGATGCCCCGGTGATCTCCCCCGAAGCCGCCAAAGACATTGCCGATGCCTTTGTGCTCAGCTACGTCACCAACCACGGCGCAAAGGAATTGATCACCCGGCAGTTACAGGCCATGGGCATGGAACGGGGTCAGGATTATTTAATGGTGGGATAAATGTATTAATCTTTGCCGTTAAGACGCAAAGCCGCGAAGAATTAGAGCCAAAGAAAAAACGCAGAGATCACCAAGGCGAAGAGGACGCGGAG
>DRJZ01000135.1 GCA_011052015.1 Acidiferrobacteraceae bacterium
GAGAACTAAACGCATGCAACCTGCTGTTTTCTGGATTCCCGCCTTCGCGGGAATGACGGTTCTTGGTGAAGGAAATGTCATAATGAGAATTGCTATTCAAGTTCAGTTGATCTGGAATTTCTCCGGAAAGCTGGGCGTATACCCTAACAAACCAGTCAGGTATTAACTGTAATGGAAACCGGCTCTAAAAACAGCCTACCGAAAGAGAGGGCGGGCGCAGTATATAATTTCCGTTCTATTTACAGCCCCTGTCAAGGGTGAATATGACATAGCCATTATTTCTTAATGGCTTTACGAAAAATCTGGCTATTCCGGCGGCGCCTCCAATATATCCCCTTGGGGGGATGGGGTGCCTAGGGTTTTGCCCCCCCCACAGCGGGGTTTCTTTCTCCAGCGTATTGTCTAGACTTGTGCACCCTGAGGATCGAGTACACATTCGATCTGATGCTAGACACGAATTTGAGACCTTGCTGCTTTGAAAGTTCGGTTGAGGCTATAGGCCCAGCATCCGATAGCAGGTTACGGCACGTAAATGTAAGTTTCGTTTTTAGGAGGCAATCAAAAATGGCTCAACCGAAGAACCCGGAAAAACACTGCACCTACATCCCCCCAGAGTCTGAGAAGAAGTCATCCAAGCCTATGTATGATACCCCCATGCTGGACCAATTGGTTGACGGCCCTTGGCCGAGTTTTGTCTCCGGCCTGAAACGTCTGGCCATGAATAACAATATGATGGTGGACTTAATGGGTCAACTGGAACATTCCTACAACACCCGTTTGGGTTACTGGAAAGGCGGCACCGTCAGCATTTTTGGCTATGGCGGCGGTATTATTCCCCGTTTTACCGAACTTATGGGCGATGATGGCGAACCCATGTTCCCTGAAGCAAGAGAATTCCACACCGTCCGTGTCATGCCTCCTGCTGGCATGCACTACAGCACTGATTTAATACGCAAATTCTCAAGCACATGGCAAAAGTACGGTTCAGGCATGATTGCCTTCCATGGCCAAAGCGGCGATATCATGTTTATAGGAACGGATACCGATAACATTCAAGGCTTTTTTGACGAAGTGAATGAATACGGTTTCGATCTTGGTGGCGCGGGTCCTGCGGTCCGCACCAGCATGTCCTGCGTTGGTGCCGCCCGTTGCGAACACTCTTGCACCAACGAGCAAAAAGTTCAGCGTCTGCTGGTAAACAACTTCCTGGATGACATGCACCGCCCGGCCCTACCCTACAAGTTTAAATTTAAAGTTTCAGGCTGTTCCAATGACTGCGTGAACTCCATCCAGCGCGCTGACATGGCCATCATTGGCACCTGGCGTGACGACATGAAAGTCGATCAGGGTGAAGTCAAAGCTTTCATCAAATCCAAGAGCCGCAAATATGTGATCGACAATATCATTAGCCGTTGCCCCACAAATGCGCTCTCTTTGAATGACGATGACACCCTCAGCGTTGACAACCGCAACTGTGTCCGTTGCATGCACTGCATCAATGTCATGACCAAGGCCCTGTCCCCAGGTGATGACCGCGGTGTTACCGTGCTCATGGGTGGCAAACGGACTCTTAAAATTGGCGACACCATGGGTACAGTCATTGTTCCTTTTATGAAGCTGGAGTCGGACGAAGATTACGACGCACTCAAGGAAATCGCTGAGAATACCATCGATTTTTGGGCCGAGAATGCCCTTGAGCATGAACGCTGTGGTGAAATGATCGACCGTATCGGGCTGGTCAACTTTCTTGAAGGCATTGAGATCGACGTTGACCCCAACATGATTAATCACCCACGCATCAGTTCCTATGTCCGCATGGACACCTGGGACGAAGAAGTCGATAAGTGGAATCAGCGTAAAGCTGCCGTTTAATCACGTCCGAATTGTCTTACTTGACTTGGCCGATTGAGTGGGCCTTGGTTTAAACAATACACCGCTTACCAAAGCGCAAGTTTTTGGAGGTACAGATGACAGAAAAAGCAAAGCCCCGTACGCCGATTGAGTCTGGCGTTCCTGACGGCATGCAATACATGCATCCCGTCTACCTGAAGAATTTTGGCAACTGGAAATATCATGATCGTCCACGTCCCGGCGTTCTACACCATGTTGCTAAAAGCGGTGACGAGGTATGGACCGTGCGTGTAGGTACTCATCGCCAATTAGGTCCCTATGAAATAGACCTGCTTTGCGACATCGTTGACAAATATGCCGATGGCTTTGTGCGCTTTACCATTCGTAGCAACATGGAAGTCTCTGTTACCGATGAATCAAAGGTTGCACCCCTAATCCAGGCTTTCAACGATGCCGGCTATCCGGTTGGCGGCACCGGCAATTCGATCACCATGATTTCGCACACCCAGGGCTGGTTGCACTGCGATATTCCTGCTACGGATGCTGCGGGTGTAGTCAAATCGTTGATGGACGAGCTCCACGATGAATTCATCTCTGAACAAATGCCCAACCGTGTCCATATCACCACCTCCTGCTGCCAGATCAACTGTGGTGGCCAGGGCGATATCGCGATTAACATCCAGCACACCAAGCCCCCAAAAATCAATCACGACTTGGTGGCCAATGCCTGTGAACGTCCTTCGGTGGTAGCGCGCTGTCCGGTGGCTGCTATTCGCCCCGCCATAGTCAACGGCAAGCCATCTTTGGAAATCGACGAAAAGAAATGTATTTGTTGTGGCGCATGTTTCCCCCCCTGCCCACCCATGCAGATCAACGACCCTGAACATTCCAAGCTCGCTGTCTGGGTCGGCGGCAAAAACTCCAATGCCCGCAGCAAACCCATGTTCCACAAATTAGTGGCTGCCGGTATCCCCAATAATCCACCTCGCTGGATAGAGGCCAAAGATGTCGTTATGCAAATCCTACACGCCTACAAAAAAGATGCGCGGGACTGGGAGCGCATGGGCGACTGGGTTGAGCGCATCGGATGGCCACGCTTTTTCGAACTCACCGAGTTGCCGTTCACGAAATTTCATGTCGATACCTGGCGTGGTGCTCGTCACACCTTAAATGCGTCTACTCACATTCGCTTCTAGTGAAGACCAGGAGATTTCGTTTAAATGAAATTTAGCATTATGATTAGCGAAGGCCCTTATACGCACCAGGCCTCAGATTCAGCGTATCTTTTTACCAAGGCCGCACTGGAAAAGGGACACGAGATTTTTCGTGTCTTCTTCTATCACGATGGTGTCAACAACGGCACACGACTGACCACGCCTCCCCAGGACGATCGCAACATCGTCAATCGGTGGAGCGAGTTGGCCCAGGCACATAAGTTGGATCTTGTCGTGTG
This sequence comes from Acidiferrobacteraceae bacterium, assembly GCA_011052015.1. Classification (GTDB taxonomy): domain Bacteria; phylum Pseudomonadota; class Gammaproteobacteria; order HyVt-429; family HyVt-429; genus HyVt-429. Next base: position 3,305 of record DRJZ01000135.1, read on the forward strand.
TGTCGCCGCTGCGCAACGCCGTGGCATCGTGGATCCGGAAGAGGCAAAACGTAATAGCAAAGATGCTGACAACATTGCACCCGGCTTTCATATTTCCGGCCTGGGACAACTTATCGAGGCAGGCATCCAAGCGGATCGTCTTGTCGTATTTGGCGATTGAACGGAGTATTGATTCATGTCTGACGAGATGATGGAAGACGAAGGTACAATAAAAAAGTTTGGTTACGTTAATCGCAAAGCGCCTTATGGCACCGTTTACGCCCTGGAGTCCCTGGAGGTTGTCCTGATTGGTGCGGCATTTGATCAGGATGTGAGCGTGATCTTTATGGATGATGGTGTCTACCAACTGAAAAAGGGACAAGACACCAAGGCATCCGGGATGAAAAATTTCTCACCCACGTATCGCGCCCTTGAGGGTTACGATGTTGAAAAGCTCTACGTGGAAAAAGAGTCTATGGATATACGCGGTCTGAGTACCGATGATTTGATTGTTCCGGTGGAGGTTAAATCCAGCGAGGAGATCATGCAAATTATGGAAGACCAAGACATCATTTTGAGCTTCTAACCGGGGACAGGTGAACGTATGCTACACACAGTAAATAAATCGCCTTTTCAGGCCAACGCCCTGCTCAGTTGTCTTCGGGTAGTCAAAAAAGGCAGTGCAATTCTATTGATAGAGGACGGTGTCTATGGCGCCCTTGTGGGCACAAAAGCCACCCCTACTATCCAAGAGGCGATGAAAAATTCCAAAGTCTATGCCCTTGCACCGGATCTTGAAGCGCGCGGTATTCAAGACAATGTTCTCAAGGGAGTCAAAACTATTGACTACGGTGGGTTTGTAGACCTTGTCGCCGAATATGACACGGTACAGGCCTGGTTGTGAATCACTTGAGGGCACTTCTATTAATTGATAATCCCTTCTCCCTCCGGGAGAAGGAGAGGATGAGGGAATTAATAGAAATGCCCTTAGTTGTGAACGAGAAAGGCGGTACATCCTGTACCGCTGGGTATCTCGAGACAATCTCGGGGTTACTTTGAGTTTTGTTCATCATTTTAACTTGATGAGGAGTATACATAATGTCAGCTATTGAAGTGGGTGGTAAGTCTATTGAAGTTGATGAGGAAGGTTACTTGGCAGACCGTGGCGATTGGACCGAAGAAGTTGCTACAATTATGGCCAAAGAAGATGATTGCGATCTGGATAGCAACCACTGGGAAGTAATCAACTTCCTGCGTGAATACTACGAGGAGTATCAGATCGCCCCGGCTGTTCGTGTGCTCACCAAGGCCATTGGCAAAAAACTGGGCGCCGACAAGGGCAACAGCAAGTATCTTTACGAACTGTTTCCTTATGGACCAGCCAAGCAGGCTTGCAAATACGCCGGGCTTCCCAAACCGACCGGTTGCGTCTAAGTCACACTCTAATTTCTAGAAAATCAACCTGAACATTCAGGGTGCCTGGCACCCTGAATTGTTAAGCGAGAAAGGAAGGCTGGATGTCTGTATCCTTGGTATATGCAGTACTATTTTATGCCGCAACCGCCATATTGGTCGGTGGACTCATCTACCGGATTCGAGTCTATGCGCGCACGCCTGTACCGCTAAAAATTCCTACGACTCCTGCGCCTACAACCCGCACTGGCGTGTTATTTCGTATGTTTCGCGAAATCACAGTTTTCGAAAGCCTGTTCAAATCCAATAAATGGATTTGGCTGTTCGGGTGGCTCTTCCATTTCACCATGTTGCTGGTGTTATTGCGTCACCTGCGCTATTTCACCCACCCGGTATGGTTCTGGGTGGACCTCATTCAGCCCTTTGGGATTTACGCCGGGTTCGGTATGGCTGCGGGCCTGCTGGGTCTTTGGGCACGGCGATTTCTGGTAGATCGAGTCCGTTACATCTCCAGCCTGTCGGACCATCTAATGCTCATATTGCTCATCGCCATCGCCATCACAGGCTTACTGATGAGTTTCGTCCCCGAGTGGCGTACCGATATTGTTGCCCTAAAGGCCTTTATGTTGGGCCTGCTCTATTTCGATTGGCAGCCCCTCCCGGAAGATCCCATGTTAATGATCCATCTGGGTTTGGTGGCTACACTCATGATGATCTTTCCTATCAGTAAGTTGCTGCATGCGCCGGGTGTATTTTTCAGTCCGACTCGCAACCAGATTGATAATCCACGTGAAAAACGCCTTCTTTCTGCCTGGGCAGCAAAGTTGGAATCATCCGAGTAATAATAACAAGAGGCCACCATGGCGGATTTCGAAACACCTGCTTTGACTGAATTCCAGCTCGTTCCCCATATTAAAAAGGGGAGCATGGCGCATAGTCAAACGTTTGCGGCCAAACCGGAATTCCAGGAAGATTTGGGGTTCCCCGGAGAATTGGAAGAAGGCTGGGAAGACGTCGCGGTCAAAAAGCTCGGTGAGTTGACCACAAAATACCGCGGCCTCAAGGTTTTCCTGGATTCATGCGTAAAGTGTGGCGCCTGCACAGACAAGTGTCACTACTATCTTGGCACCGCCGACCCGCTCAATATGCCCGTGGCCCGCCAAGACCTGCTTAGAAGCGTCTACCGCCGCTATTACACCTTTGCCGGAAAATATTTTCCATGGCTGGTCGGTGCCAGGAAAATGACCAAAGGCATGCTCGACAAGTGGTACTGTTATTTCCACCAATGTTCACAATGTCGGCGTTGCTCGGTATTTTGCCCCTACGGTATCGACACCGCTGAAATTTCCATGGCTGCCCGCGAGATCATGGACGCTGTAAGTGTGGGCCAGAAGTATTGCAATGAAATTATCGGCAAGGTTTATAAGATCGGGAATAATCTGGGGCTCCCGGAAAAGGCCCTGGTCAATACACTGGAAGGACTTGAAGAAGACGTCAAAGATGAAACCGGGATCGATGTCAGATTTCCCGTGGATCAGGCAGGGGCGGATGTGCTGCTGATCACCCCTTCCGCAGACTTTTTTGCCGAGCCCCACATAGACGGCCTCATCGGTTATGGCAAGGTATTCCACCAGGCAGGCATCAACTGGACGCTAAGCTCCCACGCCTCTGAAGCTGGAAACTTTGGCATGTTCATCGGTAGTTATGAAAACATGCGCAGGGTGGCGCTGCGAATCCGCGAGGCGGCACTCGACCTGAAAGTAAAACGAATCGTTGTCGGTGAATGTGGCCATGCTTGGCGCGTCGCTTACAGCTTTTGGAATACCCTGATAGGCGTTGGCCACGGCGGTAATGATCCTTACGCCAAAGCACTCCAACAACAACTCGACCCGAATTATCCGGCTCCGCAACATATTATTGAGCTTACCTACGATTTAATCCAAAAAGGCGCACTGACGCTCGACAAATCCGCCAACGATGATCAGCGGGTGACCTTCCATGATTCTTGTAACGTTGCCCGTGCATCCCGCATGGGGACTATGCCCGGTGGGCAATTCGTGCTGCCAAGGGAAGTAATCAAATCTTCGGTTAATCATTATTTTGATATGGCCCCTGAGACCATTCACGAAAATACATTCTGCTGTGGCGGTGGAGGCGGAATACTAACGGACGATCTTATAGAAATACGCGTTAAGGGTGCACAGCCTAGAATGCAAGCTTTGATGGATGTGGTTCAGGAGTATGATGTGAACTATCTGGCCGCCATTTGTGCAATTTGTAAAAGTCAGTTTTCCAAAGTGTTGCCCTACTACAAATTTCCTATGGACATGATTGGTAGTGTTCACGGACTTGTGAGCAACGCGATTCAATTAGGTGCTAAGCAATAAACTGCTAGGTACTTCTATTAATACCCTCTCCCTCCGGGAGAGGGCTTGGGTGAGGGAGTCAATCAAGGATAAGGTATTGATTGTATTATCCCCTCATCCTCACCTTCTCCCGGAGGGAGAAGGGATCAATAATTAATAGAAGTGCCCTAATGACTAGAGCAGCGGTATTAACGCTGGTTTTAAGATTATTGAGAGGAGTAACGATCGATGGCTACATCTTCATCTGATGCAAAAAAAGGCATTGAGAAACTGACCTGGCGACGTTTTCGCGACGGCGATCACAAGTGGGGTAATTTTGGTGACCAGATTTTCAGCGCCGATGAATCACACAAATGTCCAACATATGTCAACAAGACCCCGCCCTGTCAGGGCAGTTGTCCTGCTGGCGAGGATATTCGTGGTTGGTTAAATATCGTTCGTGGCATTGAGAAACCCAATGACGACATGGCCTGGCAAGAGTACGCCTTTCATCGATCAACCGACGCCAACCCTTTTCCTGCGATCATGGGCCGGGTCTGTCCTGCACCCTGTGAAGATGGCTGTAACCGTAATGAAGTGGAAGACTACGTCGGTATCAACTCGGTGGAACAATTTATCGGAGATTATGGCCTCCAAAATAAGCTTACATTTGCTCCTGGAAAAGACACCGGAAAAAAGATCGCCATTATTGGGGGTGGCCCTGCAGGATTGGCTGCCGCCTATCAGCTCAGAAAAATGGGACATGGCGTGGCGGTCTACGACGATCATGACCACTTAGGCGGCATGATGCGTTACGGTATTCCCGGTTATCGTACCCCCCGTGACGTACTCGATGGGGAGATGAACCGTATTATCGACATGGGTGTGGAGCTCTTCATGAGCACCCGTGTAGGCGTTGATGTGTCCATGGAAAAACTGGAAAAAGATTACGACGCCGTTCTGTTTGCCATTGGCGCTCAATCCGGCCGCGCCCTGCCCATCCCTGGTGCTGACGCTAGCAACTGTATTACCGGCATCGCGTTTCTCTCTGCATTTAATGATGGACGTCTCAAGACCGTGGCTGGCCGGGTTGTGGTTATCGGCGGTGGTGACACCTCTATTGACGTGGCCTCAGTGGCCCGGCGCCTGGGACACATCAAGAACGTCAACGAGAAGGATCGTCCGGAAAATGTCGTCCTAGGCCAAACTGCCCATGATGTTATTGATATTGCCTCCCGCGAAGGCGCCGATGTGCTGCTGATGTCACGCCAGCCGGTTGAGAAAATGAACGCCGCGAAACACGAGATCGACGATGCAAATCGTGAAGGTGTCACCGTTCGTGGTGGTTTGAGCCCCGTCGAAGTCATCAAAGGCGCGGACGGACGCGCCACCGCGCTACGTGTGGTCCAGCTTGATTATTCTTCTGGTAAGGCTGAGCCCATTGCCGGGACTGAGGAAAATCTGGAATGTGATCTCATTGTTTCCGCCATCGGTCAGACCGGTAATTTTGAGGGTATGGAAGAGTTCGCCAACGAACGTGGACTCATGGACGCCGATAAGCACTATCAGGTGCCCAATCGTCCAGGACTATTCGTCTGTGGCGACATTGTTCGCCCTCACCTGCTTACCACTGTTATTGGTCAAGCCTCCGTTGCCGCGGATAGTATCGATCATTACCTGAACAACCAGGAACCTGAAAAGCGGCCCAAGGTGGATGTACACCATTTCAATTTACTCAACAAACTTCGCGAGACGGGCATAGAACCGGAAGATTATCATCCTGACACCAGCGCAGGCCGGGAGATCGATCAGGGACTGCGTGGCACGTCTGAGAAAGGTAAAGGCGTTGGTGGTTTTGCTATCCACAACTATGAAGACCGTTCCGCAGCGGAGATCATTCCTTCCGATGAGTTATTTCTTGGTCATTTCGAGAATGAACCCCGCAATCTGCGCGACGAAAAAGTGCCTAGTGCCGAGGAAGTATTGGGGCACTTCGAGGAACGTGTTATTGGTCTAAGTGAAGAAATGGCTATCGCCGAAGCCAAGCGCTGCATGAGTTGTGGTATGTGTTTTGAGTGTGACAACTGCATCATATTCTGTCCTCAAGATGCTGTGCATCGGTCGCCAAAGGCAGAAATGACCATGGGCCGCTATGTCTATACCGACTACGACCGTTGCATTGGTTGTCACATTTGCGCGGATGTGTGCCCCACGGGGTACATTCAGATGGGCATGGGTTAATTGAAGGAGCAAACCTGACATGACCCATTTACTCTTAATGATGCAAAGGCTTGCGGGCAGCTTGGTTGCCATCGCGCTACTCAGCCCGCTGGTCATCGCCGATAGCAGTGCCCCCAAACCTGAGATCCCCAAAGCCGCAGGCGATCAATGTGTCGAGGATACAGACTACATGCGCCGCAACCACATGAAAGTTATCCTGCACCAACGGGACGAAACCATGCGGTTAGGTATACGGACTAAAAAGCACAGTCTTAAGAACTGCATTAATTGCCATGCCACCAAGACCGAAGCCGGTAAGTTAAGTGTTTTGGGTGAAAAAGGATTTTGTCAATCCTGTCATACCTATGCAAGCGTAACCATGGACTGCTTTAGTTGCCACTCATCGGCTCCTGAGAAAGACACCGATTTAAAGCTAGGTACAAAAAGGGCAAGCCCACATCACACTGGCCTGGCCTATAAGCGCGCTTCTGACCTAAGCGAAAAAGAAAGAAAATTCTTATCAAAGGCCGTTTCCATGAATACTGGTCAAAAACAAAATAGCAAGATCACTGACAATAGCAGGAGCGGTCAATGAGTATAGGCCGACGTGACTTCCTGAAAGCAAGCGCTATTGCAACCACCGCGACTGCCTTCGCCCCAGGTATTAATCTAATTGAATTGGCGGCTGCCCGTAACCCTGAGCAGGCTGCCACAGCAATACATCGCTGGGGCTTGCTGATCGATGTCAATAAATGCGTCAAAGGATGTACCGCCTGCGTCGATGCCTGTTTTATCGAAAATGGAATAAATGAAAAAGGTTCGCCCACCACTGATGCGCAGTGGATTCGTAAGGTGACCACCAAGGACAAGGCCACGGGGCATGAGCAAATATTCCCGGTAATGTGCCAACACTGTGAGCATCCACCCTGTGTCGATGTCTGCCCTACTGGGGCTTCCTTTAAGCGTAAGGACGGCATCGTCCTGGTCGATAAACATATATGTATAGGATGCCGTTATTGCATGATGGCGTGCCCCTATAAAGCCCGCTCATTTGTCCATCAGACTCTAACAGGCCAGAATCACAACGCACCCCGGGGCAAGGGCACCGTTGAAAGCTGTACACTTTGCGTGCACAAAATCGATCGCGGAGATGGGATTACGGCCTGTGCCGATGCCTGCGCAGGAGAAAACCACAAGGCCATTATTTTTGGTGATCTTAAAGATCCGCGTAGTGAAATATCCCGGCAGTTAAAGGCGCAAGCCTCATCCCAGATTAGGGCAGATTTCAATCTCAACACAGGCGTCCGCTATCGCGGTCTGTCTTGAATGCGGTCCAGGATAGAATAATATGAAAGCCGTTCACTATAGTGTCATCCAGGGTAAAAGCTTTGGCTACATACTGCTTTTGGGAATTTTTGGGGCCATCACTGCCTTCGGCTTTGGAGCCGCCCTTTACATGGAGCACAATGGCCATATTGTTACGGGCATGAACAACCAAATAGTCTGGGGTCTACCTCATGTGTTCGCGGTATTCTTGATAGTCGCCGCATCAGGCGCGCTGAATGTAGCCTCTATGGCGTCTGTATTTGGCCGCGCACTCTACAAACCCCTGGCACGCCTCTCTGGATTACTGGCCATTGCACTCCTTGCCGGTGGCCTCGCAGTGTTGCTATTAGATCTTGGCCGTCCCGATAGACTTATCATTGCCATGACTTATTACAATTTTAAGTCTATATTTGCCTTGAATATCATTCTGTATTCTGGATTTTTTCTATTGGTGGGTATCTACCTTTGGATGATGTTTGAACGTCGCATGAACCCGTTTACCAAGGTGGCTGGTTTTTTCGCCTTTATATGGCGTTTAATACTCACCACCGGTACCGGTTCTATTTTTGGCTTCCTGGTCGCCAGACAGGCCTACGACGCCGCAATAATGGCGCCTTTGTTCATCATTATGTCATTTGCATTTGGCTTGGCAATTTTCTTGTTGGTGCTTATCTCCTCTTATGCCTGGACCCATCGTGAGATTGGTGATGCCGTGGTGGAGCGATTGCGAAAATTGTTAGGCATCTTTGTGGCGTCTGTATTATATTTTGTATTGGTCTATCACTTAACTAACCTCTACGTTACCGAGCATCATGGCATTGAGCGTTTTATATTATTGGATGGCGGTATCTACACAGAGATCTTCTGGATGGGCCAAATTCTCATAGGTGGCTTGATCCCTTTATTACTGTGCTTAACGCCTCTGGGCCGCTCTCGTCCCATGGTGCTGCTAGCCGCAGTACTGGTAATCCTGGGTGGTTTAGCTCAAGTCTACGTCATAATTATAGGCGGCCAGGCCTTTCCTCTTGAACTTTTCCCCGGCAAAGGAGTTTCCAGCAGCTTCTTTGATGGTCAAATAACCTTTTATCAACCCAGCATTCCAGAGATGTTTCTGGGCTTTAGCGGCATTGGCATCACCCTCCTGATCACCACCTTCGCGATTAAGGTCCTGCCCTTCTTGCCCAACAGTTTAGCCAACAAAGACGTGGACCCGCATTTCACGGACCAGTCTAAAGGTGATTCCGGTCCAAGCGCTGAAGCTGCTACGGCCTAGTTTGAGGAAATCATACTTACACCGCACGCCAACTTCTCGTTTCAACACGTTAAACGGTAAAACAAACGTAGGTTGGGCCTCGTACCTCGACAACTGCTCCATGCGTTGTTCTCGGCTTTGGCTCCAAACATCGCTCTACCTCCTGCATCCATGCAGTCGTCAGCACCAACCTACATTGTAATAATCGGCCGTAAAAGTATAGGCTAGGTGCGAAGCCCAACCTGAATCCTGCCCAATGGCACATCTACTCCTATCCGCTGCACACAAGTCCTCTGGTAAAACCACTATAAGTATGGGCTTGTGCTCTGCTTTGTCTCGTAGCGGAGTCTCTGTACAACCCTTTAAAAAAGGTCCCGATTATATTGACCCTATGTGGTTGGGACTTGCGAGTGGGCGGCCTTGTTATAATCTGGATTTCTACCAGATGGCGCGAGAAGAAATTTCCGGGCTTTTCTCCAAACAGGCCAGCAACACACAGATAAGCATCATCGAAGGGAATAAGGGACTCTATGACGGTCTGGACCTGGACGGTAGCAACAGCAATGCGGCCCTGGCAAAACTCCTCGATGCCCCCGTAATACTGACCATTGATGCTCGTGGCATGACGCGTGGAATCGCCCCGCTTATACTGGGCTATCAGGCATTTGACTCAGACGTGAAAATAGCAGGTGTCATTTTGAACAAGTTAGGTGGGGCCCGTCACGAATCAAAACTACGGGCAGTGATCGAACACTATACCGACGTGCCTGTTATTGGTGCTGTACACTACGATAAGTCCATGGAGATCAATGAAAGGCACCTCGGGCTCATCCCGAATGTAGAAGATACCCGAGCATCTGAGATCGTGGAGATAATAAGAACACGCGTCGCCAAACAAGTCGATCTGGACCGTGTGGTGGAAATAGCCCACAAAACAGTTACACCGACTCACTCCAGGTTGGATAATTTAACGGATTCACCCTCAATAGGTAAAAACCTTACTGTAGGTATCGTACGCGACTCAGTTTTTTCATTTTACTACCCCGATGATCTAGATGCCTTTCATCAATGCGGTGCTAAGCTTGTCTTCATTGATTCCGTGCATGACAAGACTCTACCAGACCTGGATGGCTTGATAATAGGCGGTGGTTTTCCGGAAACACACATGGCCAAACTGGAGGCAAACGCAGAACTGCGTCATCTGATTTATGCTAAAATTGAAGCGGGTTTACCGGTCTATGCAGAGTGTGGTGGTCTGATGTATCTTTCCAGATCTCTCACCTGGAATGACAGGACCTTTGAAATGGTAGGGGCAATTCAGGGTGATATCACCATGCATAAGCGGCCACAAGGACGTGGTTATGTCAGGCTAACCGAAACAGATTCCCATCCATGGCCCAACCACAACAATTCTGGCCTACACCCTACCTTCATATTGGGCCATGAGTTTCACTATTCGAGCATAAAAAACCTGGGGCAATCTACTAAATTTGCATACCGAGTAGAACGTGGTAGCGGTATAAATGGCAAGTTTGATGGAATCGTCTACAAAAACCTGCTTGCCAGTTACGCTCACCTGCGTAATCAGGGAGATCATTGCTGGGTAAATCGGTTTCTACAATATATTCATAGCAAAAAAGGTTTATACCATGATTAAACTAACACAATCAGCAGCAGATCAAATACGAGCTTCTGCAAAAGAAACCGGTATTAACGACCTTCGTCTTCGCTTGGCGGCAACAAAAAAAGAAGATGGAACCATTGAGTATGGCATGGGATTTGACGACAACCATACCGATACCGACACTGAATTCAAGATTAAGGGTATAACGATGGTATGGTCCAAAAATAGTGCTGCACTGCTGACGGGTGTAGAAATTGATTATGTCGAGATTACACCTGGACAGCATCAATTTATATTTTTTAACCCTAATGATCCTGTGCATAAACCTGTAACAGAAGAAGGCCAGCATTGAGGATTACATCCGAGTCGATTCCAGACTAAGCTTGTAACATGACTGTCCGCAATGCTATCCCACCAAGATACACCGATTAACAGAGCATGCATCATGGACAAGCCTGCAACGAAGCACCCCCTCTCCTTCCGAGAGAGGGGGTTAGGCTTCAGATCCACCCACAAATTTTTCCGAAGAGCCACATTATATAGATCACATGACCAGTCACTTCCGCAGGCTATTGAGTATAATTTTTCCCGTAAAAGGACATATGCATTCCTATGTGGCAGTGCTCGTCCTGGTAATAGTCACTGCCACCATATCCTATGCATTAAGCGGCAAGTTTGACCATCAACCCCCGTTAACGACTGTAATCACGCTCGCCTTTCTGGCCTTCGTCTTATCGACCCTGGGATTTATGTTGCTAAAAAAGGCCTTTCTAAAGCCTTTTGACAAGCTTGATAGCTGGGCCCGATCTGTAAACAAATCAAAACTGTCAACCATATTTGATACCCCAGTCCCTTCAGATCTTTATGACCTGGTTCCCGATTTAGTCGCTCTGACGAATCGGCTTTCTTTACTCAGCAAGACACTGGACCTTCAGTTTCGCACCCAAACAGCCCGCGTTTCTCGCAAAACAAGATCGCTCGAAATTTTATATGAGGTTGTTGCCGCCTTAAATATCTCACGCAGTCGGGATGAACTACTGTCCTCTTTCCTTGAAGCTCTGGTAGAACTTCTGGATGCAAGGGCCGCATCGGTTAAGCTGCTGGGATCAAACCAGACGCTTGAAAATGTTGCCACCGCAGGTGATGTAAACATCTTCACCCGCTTCGATGGCCATGCAAAGTCGCTCGATATATTGTCGAAGGGTGTCCTTTCAGATGGGAAACTATTGATTCATCCCATTGAAGCTACGGACATGCCAACCCATGACATCAAAACCAATGCAGGTGCACATGAATGTATTATCACACCGGTTCAATACCGTGACGAAATGCTTGGAGTCTATTTATTATTCCTTGAGAATCCTAGCTCAGAATTAGGAGATGATTTTCGGGACCTCATCACTTCAGTAGGGAAACACCTCGGGTTGGCTTTAGAAAAATCGCGACTTGACAATCAAGCCAGACGGCTGGCCGTAATGGAAGAAAGAGATATACTAAGAGATGAACTACATGATACGCTTGCCCAATATTTTGTTAGCATGCGTATACAGGTAAAGATGCTAAGCGAACTCCTATACAAAAAGGAGTACCGGGACACTGAAGAAGAAGTCTGGAGACTCCGGGTATCGCTTGAAGAGGCAAATACCAGCCTCAGGGAATTACTGTCCAGTTTTCGATTTAAGATGGACGAAAGAGGCCTTATTACGGCAATTGAAGATCTGGTAGACAGATTCAACCAAGACAGTGGTATTTCAACCTTTTTTCAGCATGAGGTTACCGAGCTCGCATTGTCACCCACTCAAGAAGTGGAGATATACAGAATCATACAAGAGGCCCTTGCCAATGTAAGATGGCACAGCAAGGCGACTACTGCCAGGGTCTTTCTGCTAGAGAATCCTGATAACAGTTATAGTATCATTATAGAAGACGACGGTGTTGGCATTAAAGATCCATCGACAACTTCTCAAGGTAGAGAACATATTGGCCTTGCCATTATGCGCGAGCGATCGGAAAGATTGGGCGGGAACCTGACGGTTGAGAGTGAAACAGGTGAGGGGACTACCGTGTTTTTAACACTGCAGAAACGTGATTTACCTACTGTTGCAGAAACAAAATGAAAATACTTCTAATCGATGATCATGCCTTGGTGCTGCGTGGCCTGGCAGAGCTACTACAAAGCCGTGGTGTTGAGGTAGTCGCATCGGCAAACAATGGAAAGGATGGGCTAAAACTGGCGAAGGAATTGAACCCTGAACTGATTCTACTCGATATTATGATGCCTGAAATGGATGGCATTGAAACGCTAAAGGCCATTCGGGAATCAGGCGTTGATATACCAGTATTAATGCTAACCATGAGCCATGATGAATCCCACTTGCAAAAGGCGCTCAAGGAAGGTGCCCAGGGCTATTTACTAAAAGATATGGACCCCGATGAGTTGGTGCCCGCTTTAGAAGACGCAATTTTGGGGAAAAACGTGGTAGCAAAGGAGCTCGTCGGAGCGCTTACCCGAATCGTACAAGGCAAACCCGCAAAGCAGGATATTCCATCGACACCCATTTCCAACCTGACACCACGGGAACTGGAAATACTAAAACATCTTGCCGAAGGCAAAAGCAATAAAGTCATCGCCAAAGAATTGGGAATCACCTACGGTACGGTGAAACTTCATGTTAAGGCCATACTGCGCAAGTTAAACGCGTCATCGCGTGTCCAGGCGGCTGTTATGGCAGTCCATCAAGGATTGTCCAGAACCCAGAAGCATAGCCAAGGCACCTCTGATTAGATTATTCCGGCGACAACCTACGAGGGCCGACCCGAATAGTACTTACTTAAGGGCACTTCTATTAATTTATAACCCCTTCTCCCTCCGGGAGAAGGTTGGGATGAGGGGATAATAAAATCAGTGTCTTAGCTTTATTTACTCCCCTCACCCTAGCCCTTTTATGCCCTAGGGGTACTCCCGGAGGGAGAGGGGATTAATAGAGAAGTGCCCTTAAGCTGATATAGTGCACTCTAGTCCCTTCTCCCTCAGGGAGAAGGTTAGGATGAGGGAAGTAAAAGCTAGAAAAAGCAGGTTTCCGCTCCTAATATATAGGTGTGAATCTATATCACTACCACAATTTGACAAGCGACAAATGACGGAGATAAATAATGTCTCACATGCGTAATCCCGCACATCCTGGCGAGGTGCTGCGGCAGTATCTACCAGAGAGCATGACTGTTACAGAAGTGGCGCACCGGCCTGGCATCAGCCGTCAGGCACTCTCAGCACTTCTCAATATGCGCTCGGATGTCAGTGCCGATATGGCCCTGCGCCTATCCCAAGCCCTTGGCACAAGTGCCGAGATGTGGCTCTCCATGCAAGCAGCATACGATCTATGGGAAGCTGAGCAGAAACCACGCCCTAAAGTGAAACGCATCGCCGCCTGACCCTCCGGGAGACGACCGCACGCAGGAGGTACAAGCCCTAGGTTCCCTGTCGGGAACCGTCGGAATGACAAGATATACTAACGTCA
>DRJZ01000136.1 GCA_011052015.1 Acidiferrobacteraceae bacterium
CGCCGTGGCCTGGGTGTTGATGGGCGCGAATGTGTTGTGGGCAGTGGCCTACGATACCATGTATGCCATGGTGGATCGGGAGGATGATATAAAGGCGGGGGTTAAATCCACGGCACTTTTTTTTGGTCGCTATGATCGTTTGATCATTGGTATTCTGCAGGTCGTGGTGCTATTGATTTTGGTGGCAGTGGGCAAATATCTTGGTTATGGCGCCTACTATTTTGGTGCCTTGGGTATGGCGCTGCTGTTTGGGCTGTATCAACAATATCTTATCCGAGCGCGTCATTCGGCCGGTTGCCTGAACGCGTTTTTAAACAATGCCTGGTTCGGAGGTGCTGTATTTGTTGGCCTCGTGCTTCAATATCTTAATAAATGAAACTCTGATTATGAAATACAAAGACCTGCGTGAATTCATTGCCCAATTGGAGTCTCGCGGTGATCTTAAGCGCATCGCTGCAGAAGTAGACCCGTATCTGGAGATGACAGAGATTTGTGATCGGGTACTGCGCGCCGGTGGACCGGCGTTATTGTTTGAGAATCCAAAAGGCAAGGATGTCCCCGTGCTCGCCAATCTTTTTGGAACGCCGCAGCGGGTGGCTTTGGGTATGGGACAGGAAAGTGTCGAGGCCCTGCGGGAAGTGGGCAAGCTTTTGGCCTATCTAAAGGAGCCAGAGCCTCCCAAGGGGATTAAAGACGCCTTCGACAAATGGCCCTTATTGAAACGGGTCATGCACATGTCCCCCAAGGTTGTGAAGACAGCGGCCTGCCAGACTCACCATATTGACGCTGCGGATGTGGACCTGGCCAGTCTGCCTATTCAAACCTGTTGGCCTGGGGATGTGGGGCCACTCATCACCTGGCCCCTGGTAGTCACCCAAGGTCCTTTGAAAGAACGGCAGAATTTGGGCATCTATCGCCAACAGGTCATCGGCCCAAACAAGGTGATCATGCGCTGGTTGGCCCATCGTGGCGGTGCCTTGGACTACAAAGATTGGTGCGAGCAGCGACCCGGCGAACCTTTCCCGGTCGCCGTAGCCCTGGGTGCAGATCCGGCAACCATACTGGGTGCAGTCACCCCCGTTCCTGATACCCTGTCTGAATATGGTTTTGCCGGATTGTTGCGCGGTGACAAGACCGAGGTAGTGCAGTGTCGAACCAACAGTCTGCAAGTACCGGCCTCCGCCGAATTTGTGTTAGAGGGCGTCATCCATCCCGGTGAGGTGGCCCTCGAAGGACCCTTTGGCGACCATACCGGGTATTACAATGAGACTGAGACCTTTCCGGTTTTTAGCATCGAGTGTATTACCCACCGTGATAAACCTATTTATCATAGTACCTACACCGGACGTCCACCGGACGAACCTTCGGTGTTGGGTGTGGCCCTCAATGAAGTCTTTGTACCGATTTTGCAAAGGCAATTCCCGGAGATTCAGGATTTTTATTTACCGCCCGAAGGGTGTTCCTATCGGGTCGCCTGCGTCAGCATCAAGAAACAATATGCGGGTCATGCCAAGAGGGTGATGTTCGGGGTGTGGTCTTTCCTGCGCCAATTTATGTATACCAAGTTTGTGATTGTCACCGATGATGATATTGATGTGAGGTCCTGGCCTGACGTCATTTGGGCCATGACCACGCGTATGGACCCGGTTCGGGACATGACCCTGATCGAAAACACCCCCATCGATTATCTTGATTTTGCCTCTCCCGTGTCCGGCCTGGGCTCAAAAGTGGGGTTCGACGCCACCAATAAGTGGCCTGGAGAGACCCAACGAAACTGGGGCGAGCCCATTGTCATGACCGAGGACGTGAAACAACGCATCGATGCCCTATGGGTGGAGCTGGGGCTGTAAAATACAGCCTCCCCACCTTTCCCTTTGTGTCTTTGCGAGAGTATCATCAATCTCAAAATAGGGCCGAAGCCGACTCTTTGGTGCAATAAGCATAGAGGCACTCGGGCCTACCAAGAAAAACGAAACGGGTTTAACAGGAGCGTCCATGCGCACGATACTGGTGGTTAACGCCAAAGGGGGCTGTGGTAAAACGACCCTGTCTACCAATATTGCCTCTTACTATGCCACCCGGGGCCGCAAGACGGTATTAGTGGATTTCGATGTGCAGCAGTCGTCTATGGATTGGTTGCAGCAACGACCGGACTGGCGTGAAGCGATAACGGGTTTGACAGTCAAGCAAAGCCCGATTCGTTATCCCGCAGGGACCGAGGTGGTGGTGATCGACTCCCCGGCGCGGGTACAGGGCAGGGGCCTGAGCGATATGGTGCGCCGTGCCGACCTCATTATCGTCCCGGTGCTGCCTTCACCCATTGATATTCGAGCGGCGGCCCAGTTTCTGGGTGACCTGCTCATGCTCGGGCGCATCCGTGGCAACGAGGACCGGGTGGCGGTGGTGGCCAATCGGGTCAAAGAGAACACTCTGGTCTATATCAAACTGCGCCGATTCCTGAAAAGTCTGAAGATACCCTTTATTGCCACGATCAGGGATACCCAAAATTATATTCGAGCCGCCGATGCGGGGGTGGGTATATTTGAAATGGCCCCCTCCATGGTGAGAAAGGATGTGGATCAATGGCGTTCTTTACTGCGCTGGTTGAATAAAAAGAAATAGGGTGTGCGGCCGAATTAATTTTTGCCGCAAAGGCGCTAAGACGCAAAGGAAAAAACAGCTAAAGGGAATTAAACCGAATGGCCCTTAAGCCCTTCTCTCCCTCCGGGAGCAACCCATAGGACATAAAAGGGTTAGGGTGAGGGGATAAATTAACAAAAACTGCAAACCATCATGGCATCGAACCCAGCGAGGGGTTTGAGGAGTTTTACCCAAATATCGTGGGTGCGCAGATGGGTAAATATGGAGCTATACAGTGCCGCAACATTTTTTATATTTCTTTCCACTATTACAGGAACAAGGATCATTCCGCCCTATTTTTTGTGCCGTTGTTGGCAATTTTGGGTTTAACAGTTTCTCAAGATCGGTAATATTTTCTGGTTTATCAGGCTCAATGCCCAATATAAATTGCCATCCGCCTTCTTCAAAGGCGGATGCGACTTCCGTTGCACGTGCTTCTGTTTGAACGCGAACAATTGCCGGGTTTTTCTTCGTGCCTAGTCTTGCCATGATATTTCAGTCCATCTCTTTTTAAGAGTCCGACACTGATTGTAATAGAAAAGCCGGGCCAGGGAACAATTTTCCCTAATAGTGAAGTGTTATCGAGTATTAATTGTTCTTTGGCCCGGTTTTTGCGGCGCCTCCAGCGCGATGTTTTAATCTTCGCGGTCAGGAGACCGCTCCTACAGTGGGTTCGTTTTAAGGGAGCGCCGAGGTTCGCGAATCCTTTGTGTGTGCCGCTCCCGGTCATCCATGGTCTCTGCGGCATTAGTACGTCCTGTACGTCGCCGCACCTTTGCGACAAAAAACTAAGGAAATTATGATCAATTGAACTTGAACCGCCAAGATGCCAAGAATTTTCCTTATAAAAATCAACAATCTATTAGCTTGGCGACTTGGCGGTTAAGCGTATTAATCAGAGGTTCCCTAATATTAATTTACCAAGATTCGGTAGTATAGCGTTCTATCTTAATAGAATCAGACCAATAGTCCTCGGCCAACCCGGCCTTGAGCTTGAGTTGTCGTAAAAAGGCCTTGGGTTGCGGCAGGGCATCCCACACCGAGGGCAAAAAAGTACCTCGGTGCCCCCCATTTATCAGTATGAGGCCGTCCACTCCGGGGCGTATTTTTTTCAACAGTTCATCTTCTGTTGAAAAGTTCAGAGATTCGGGTTGCGACAAGACCGAGATGTGGACCGAGAGGTCCTCTAATTCGTTTTCCTGCATGGGCGAAAAACGCGGGTCCTGAAATGCCGCTGCATAGGCGTTTTGGGCCACGTCTTCGACCAAGGCCCGTTTCGTCTGTAGGCTGCCGATGCAACCTCGTAATTGGTCCTGTTTGTGGAGGGTGACAAAGCATGCACCCTGGACCCTTAATGCCGGGTCATACCGATCGAGTTCCACCTTTATTGGGCCGCCGTGGCGTACGCCGTGGGTGATGGATTTGTGGGCCAGTTCAGTCAGTGCAGTATGTTGAGCATTGTTAAACATTTTAAGAGAACAACCATGCGCCATAACCCACCACCTGGTTATGGGGGCCAGCGGTGTCCCCAGAATTTCGCAGGTCCACGGTTTGCGCCTTCAGACCCCGGGCCTTGGCAGCGATGAGTAGGCCGCAAACTGGAATCTGGCCGCAGGCCTGTTCCTGGTTAAGGGTATTCGGGTCCATGTTTTCAATGGCGGTGGCCGTTGCGCGATCCATGCTCCGGGCGGTGTCGTAATCGTGATAGTGGCTGAGATCTGAGCTGATAACGATCAGGGTCTCGGGGCCACCCCATAACCGGTCCAGGACTGTGGCTACATCATTTGTCGAGACCTCACCCACTACCAGGGGCACTAAATAAAATTTGTCCAGTACTTGTTGCAGGAAGGGTAGATGCACTTCTAGACTGTGTTCTTGTTCGTGGGCCGCATCCGATAGGCTCACGTTGTCCAGGGTGTTGACCAAGTCATCCACTGCGTCCCGGTCTATAGGTATTGAGCCTAGAGGTGTATTGAAGACACTGGCTGAGCTGACCGCCAGCCCCTTGACATAGACCCGGTGGGCCGGGCCTAGCAATATCACCCGGCGGATCTGATCTTTGAGTGCGGCAATGGGGGCGTAGGCCGAGGCGGCGATAGGCCCGGAATAGATGTACCCCGCATGGGGGGCAATGATGGCCTTTGGGGTTGCCAGATTCGATTTGGCTAGGGCGAGAAACCCATCCACCTGTTGACGTAGACTGTGGGGGTCGACGGGATAGAAGCTTCCCGCAACTGCGGGCTCACGCGCGTTTGGCATGGCAGTCTCCCTGGGTCAGAACCCGAACAATCGAAAGTGGTGGCATTGTGGAAACTTTAAATTTACCAGAGTTTCCCCATACTATACTGTATAGATAGGTGCTATTGCCTGAGAGTGCAATGATACAAGAGCCCACAGTGGTAAAAACCCATTATTGGCATATCCTGGCCGATGGGCGGGTTCAGTGTGATATGTGCCCGCGTTACTGCAAATTGCGTGAAGGCCAGCGAGGGCTGTGTTTTGTACGTATGCGCCAGGACGATGCTATTGTGGTGACGACCTATGGCCGATCCAGTGGTTTTTGTATCGACCCTATAGAAAAAAAGCCCCTCAATCATTTTTTGCCCGGTACTGCCACCCTGTCTTTTGGGACTGCGGGCTGCAACCTCGCCTGCAAGTTTTGCCAGAACTGGGACATCAGCAAATCCCGGAAGACCGACACCCTGGCGGATGCCGCGTCGCCGCAAAAGATCGCCCGGGTGGCCAAAGACATGGGTTGCCGGAGTGTGGCCTTTACTTATAATGATCCGGTGATCTTTCACGAGTATGCCATTGATATTGCCCAGGCCTGTCACGAACGGGATATCAAGACCGTGGCAGTGAGCGCGGGATATGTTTGTCCCGAACCGCGCCAGGAATTCTACGCCCACATGGATGCCGCCAATATCGATCTAAAGGCGTTTACCAATAAATTTTATAAAAAAATATGTGGCGGTGAGCTAAAGCCGGTCTTGGAAACCCTGGAGTATCTAAAGCACGAAACTGATGTCTGGTTTGAGACTACCACGCTCCTCATTCCCGGCGAGAACGACGGCAATGATGAACTACAAGAAATGACCCGGTGGTTGGTGGAGCACGTTGGTGTGGAGGTGCCCATGCACTTTAGCGCGTTTCATCCCGACTGGAAGATGATGGATTATCCTTCTACTTCAGAGGCGAGCCTGAACCGGGCGCGGGATATCGCCATGGACAATGGTATGCGCTACGTCTATACCGGCAATGTCCATGACAAGGCGGGCGGCAGTACCTATTGCCACCACTGTGGTCAGATGTTGATCGGCCGGGACTGGTATGTGCTGGGTGCTTGGAATCTGGATGAACAGGGCCGCTGTAATCAGTGCGCCACCCCCTGCGCGGGGGTATTTGAACCGAAACCGGGCAATTGGGGCGCCCGCCGTCAGCCGGTCAATATGGCGGTGATCTAGGAAAATTCTGATCAATTGGACATGAACCGCCAAGATACCAAGACGCCAAGAATTTTCTTTATAAAAAAATCAATAATCTATTAGCTTGGCGCCTTGGCGGTTGAGCGTATTAATCTCTGGTTCCCACGCTTCCGCGTGGGAACCAGGTGCTAAAACGATTAATATATGATTAATTTAGGACACTACACTAGATAAGCAGTTTCTGGGACAGCAGCACGATAGCGATCAAAATCAGCATCCCCAGTATCTTTTCGATAGTTTGGGCGGTGTATTTGCTGGCGCCCAAGTAAGACCCTAATCCGCCACCAATTAGCACCGCAATGATGTGGGGGATAAATTCCTCGAGATTAATGGTGTTATAGACTTGTCTGGAGATGAGGCCAGAAAAGGAATTTAACCAGATAAATATTGCGCCGCAGGCCGCTGCCTGTTTTTCTGTGCCCAGACCGAGAACGATTATCAACGGCACCAGATAGATCCCCCCGCCTATACCCACAATGCCGGCCACCAGGCCCAGTATCCCGCCTGCTAAAAGGGACACCACCCATTTTCCATTTTGGCTGAGCTTTAAATCAAAAGAAGTGTCTCGCCAGCCGTAGATTCGCAATGCTACGAAAATGAGTGACACCAAAAGTACCCAATAAAATATATCTTTAGGTAGTTTGATCGAACCCCCCAAATAGGCCATGGGTACAGACGAGATCAAAAACGGTAGAATCAGTTTGAGTTTGGCGTGTTTGTTTCTTATGAAAATAAAACTGCCGATTGAGGTGACGACCAGATTGAGTGTCAGGGATACGCTAGGTATCACCAGTGAGCTAAACCCAAATATGGCGAGCAATGCAGTATAGGAAGAGCCGCCTCCCAGGCCTACCGAGGAATAGATAAAGGCCACAACAAAAAACAGGCTGGCGAGAAAATAGGGCGAAGTCAATATGTCCATGATGGGTAATGTTTATAGAGGAATGAAAAAAGAGACAAGTGGAATGATGTTAACATACCCCCATGCCCGACCCCTTTGATTTTGAAATACCAAAATGTTATGCGGTGATGGGCAATCCCATTGGCCATAGCAAATCACCGGCCATCCATAGCCAGTTTGCCCAACAGTGTGGTATTGAGCTGGACTATACCGCAGTGCAAGTGGACCCCGGTGGGTTTGCCCAGGCGGTGGAACACTTTCGTGCCGCCGGGGGTGGTGGGCTTAATGTGACCGTGCCCTTTAAGGTCGAGGCCTTTAAGCTGGCAGGTCGGTTGAGCGACCGGGCCGACCAAGCCGGCGCGGTCAACACCCTGAAGTTCGGGGAGGAAGAGCTTTATGGGGACAACACCGATGGAGTAGGTTTGTTGCGGGATTTGCAGAGCAATCTGGGCGTAGATCTGAAGGGAAAGTCCATATTGATTCTTGGGGCCGGCGGTGCGGTGAGGGGGATATTGGCCCCCCTGTATGAATCAGCCAAACGGATTGTCATTGCCAACCGTACGGTGTCCAGGGCCCAGGACTTGGCACGGCACTTTTCCCACCCCAGCGGAGTCATTATCGAGGCCTGTGGTTTTGATGCGTTGTCAGGCCAGCAGTTTGATGTGGTGCTCAATGCCACTGCTGCCAGCCTGGAGGGCCAGGTACCGCCGATTCCGGTAGATATTTTTGCCCAAAGGGCCCTGGCCTACGACCTTATGTATGCTGACAAGCCTACCCCATTTATGGTTTGGTCTCAGACCCATGGCGCCAGCCAGGCTGAAGATGGCCTGGGGATGTTGGTGGAGCAGGCCGCAGAATCTTTCCACCTGTGGCATGGTCAAAGGCCTCAGACCGGTCCTGTCATCCAGGCCTTACGCGCCCCCTAAAGTCCCTCCTAGAAGCAGCCGATACATCAGATGCACCGGACCGGTTCCGGACCTGGCCTGTGGATATCTTAGTCAAGTGGCCAGTAACACCCATGGGGAGAGACGTGAGTATTTCAGGCAATCCGACCAACCAAAGCCCCGACGACCCCTGGCGGCAGAAATACTACGACAGCCTCAACGAGCTTGAGGAGCGCGAGCGCGAGTGGGCAGAATGGGAGAGCTTGCTGCGGCGCAGCATCTCCCATTTGACCCTGTTGGGCGACGGTCAAGATCCCCAGTTAGACGAAAAGCTGGAATATCTGCGTAACATTATCCGCGAAGAGAAGGACAAAGGGCGTATTAAGCGTTTGGTGGAGGGTGTTGCAAGAAGCGCCGAGCAGGCCCAGGGCGCAGCTTCAAAAACAGTCGATCGGCCTCCAGACAGTACCGAGATCCTGGGGCGGTTACTTGAATCCATTCCATTCCCAAAGTCCCAGAAAAAACAAGTAGAAAAATTTATTCATAATATATTGAACAAACGGGATGTTGATGAACCGCAACTGATTTCGGGTTTTACTTCTTTGGTAGCGGATGCCATGGGCGGGTCTGTGGGCCAAAAATTGGAGGACCCCCCCAAAGAGGGTCTGTTTAAAAAGATGTTCCGCCACGATGAACACCATGACCCGGCACTGGCTGGCGTCGATGAGATTGATTCCGGGGGGGGCGATGCTGAGTTATCCGTAGAGGACGTGATAAAAATATTATTGCGTATGTTGCGGGAATTGGAGTTGCCCGCATCCTTGGACCGAGACATCACCCAGCTTCGACAGTCAATTCAAAATGCAAACACCCAAAGGAAATTGGACCGCTGGTGCATGGAAACCGCACGGCTTATCAATCGCCATCTTGGAAATAAAACAACACAAGCGCCAACACAAGGCCTGGGGGAAGCCCCAGGGTTGTCAGCCACCGAAGCCTTAAGTAGTTTATTAGACACCTTTAGCCTGCCTGCGGAGATGGAGCCTATCGCTTCTGGTCTAAAGGAAAAGCTGATTGCCAAACCCAAACCCAGGGAATTGCCTAAGATCATCAAATCCATCGCCGCCATGGTGACCGAGTTGCGTCAGGCGGTTCACAAGGAAAGGCGCGAACTCGAAAAATTCCTCAAACAACTTACTGACAACCTGCAGGAAATAGATAGGGGCCTGCAAGGCACCGATATTGATCGCCGTGAGTCTTTGGCCAATAGTAAGAAATTGAAAAAAGAGGTTGATACTCAAGTTGTGGGATTAGAGGCCAGTGTGCGTGAGGCTCAAGATCTTGATCAGCTTAAAGTCGAGGCCAGCGAAAGACTTTCCGCCATTCGCTTGCACATGGGCCAATATATACAAAAAGAAGAACAGCGGTCGCGAAAGTCCGAACAGAAAATTGGCCACCTGACCACGCAGTTACATAAGATGGAAAACGAGTCAAATGGATTGCGTCAGAAGGTGGATGAGGCCCGCAAGCAGGCCCTGCAAGATTCCCTAACCGGGCTGTTTAATAGATTGGCCTTCGACGAGCGTATGGTTACCGAATATGCTCGCTGGCAGCGTTACCAGGCGCCATTGTCTATAGCGATTTGGGATCTGGATTACTTTAAACGCGTTAACGATAATTATGGGCATAAGGCGGGAGACAAAGTGTTGCAGGCAGTAGGTAAAATGTTGGCAACGCGGCTTCGATCGGCAGATTTTACTGCCCGCTATGGTGGCGAAGAATTTGTAACCCTGATGCCGGAGACCAGCTTAGTGGATGCCATGACCATGACAGAAAAATTTCGTCAGCTCATAGAGGCGACTGGGTTCCATCACAGTGGTAAGGATGTTGATGTGACCATTTCATGTGGCGTGGCGGAATTTCATAGGGGCGATACAACGGAGTCAGTTTTCGAACGTGTAGACCAGGCCTTGTATCATGCCAAGGAGAATGGGCGTAACCGGTGCGAAGCGGAAGTTTACAATCGAGTGGCTTAAGACATTGGAGCAAAATTAATGAACGGACAACAATCAAGTGCAAATCTACTGTCGGAAAGTAAAAAAATATTTGTGGGCAGGCAACCCATCTGTAACAAGCAGCTCGAAGTGGTGGCCTATGAGTTATTGTTTCGGGATAGCGAGGCCAACTATGCGAATTTTAGCGATGAGAACTGCGCCACTTCTCAGATCATTGTGAATGCGGTTATCGATATTGGGTTGGACAGGATTGTCAATGATAAAAATGCCTATATCAATATAACCCGCGATATTATATTAGGTGGTCAACTGACCGAATT
Organism: Acidiferrobacteraceae bacterium; assembly: GCA_011052015.1. Classification (GTDB taxonomy): domain Bacteria; phylum Pseudomonadota; class Gammaproteobacteria; order HyVt-429; family HyVt-429; genus HyVt-429. The sequence continues at coordinate 10,246 of DRJZ01000136.1, forward strand.
TAATGAACGTCGTTTGGGTCTGGAGATTCTAGAAGGCGTCCCTGTAGATGAGAAGGTGGTGAAGGCTGTACAGATACTCTCACAGAGGGGGCACACGATTTTGTTGGATGATTTTATTTTTCACGAGGACCTGATTCCGCTAGTAGAAATTGCCGACATTATTAAGATCGATGTTTTGCAATTAGACAAGGAGGCCATAGGTGAGCATGTCGACATTTTACAAAAGCACGATGTTGAGTTGTTGGCAGAAAAAATTGAAGGCCCGGAAATGTTTGAATTTTGCAAAGACCTAGGTTTCGACTGCTTTCAAGGTTACTTCTTCTGTAAGCCCAAGATCATCCGTGGTGAGCGAATTCCAGCGGACCGTTTGGCGATCGTGCAACTACTGGCTAAATTACAAGATCCAAAAACAGAATTTTCTGAACTCGAAAAACTCGTCAGCAAAGATGTGTCGATGAGCTATCGATTGTTGCGTATCATTAACGCAGCCCAGTATGGTCTAAACCGAAAGGTCGACTCGATCAAAGAGGCATTGGTGATACTCGGGTTTCGGGCGATACGAAACTGGATCAGCCTGCTCAGCATGTCTTCCATTGATGGAAAACCACATGAATTGATGGTCACTGCCATGGTGCGTGCCCACATGTGTGAGCTATTAGCCAAAGAAATAGACCGTAAGGACTTCGACACGTTCTTTACCGTAGGCTTGTTCTCGGTATTAGATGCTCTGCTCGACCAGCCCATGGATGTGGTGTTGAAAGCACTGCCCGTGTCCGAGGAAATTAAAGCCGCATTACTTGGCCAGGAGGGCCCACTCGGTGAGGCCCTGACATGTGTTTTGGCCTATGAACGTGGCGACTGGGACAAACTTATTTTTGACAAAGTTGGCCGCGATGCCTATGGCAAACTTTATCTGGATGCTGTCAAATGGGCCGACGACGTGGGAAGGGAACTCAAAGCGGCTTAATAGTTGACACCTCTATTTAAGTGTAACCAGTTCTTCCCCGGAAGTGGGATGGATGGCTACTGTATTGTCAAAATCACTTTTTAGCGCTCCCATTTTTACGGCCACCGCAAAGCCCTGAATAATTTCATCGGCACCCTCACCGATAATATGGCAGCCGACAATCTTCTCCTGGCTGCCAGTGGTAATAAGCTTCACCACAGTGGGTACCCTGTGCTCACTCACTGCATAGAGCATGTTGGTAAACCGTGATTGGTAGACCTTGACCCCGTCTTCGCCATACATTTGTCTGGCCTGTTCTTCGGTCATGCCCACGGTGCCTATGGGTGGATGGCTAAACATGACGGTGGGGATATTGTCATAGTCCAATTTTGCGTCTTGCTGGCCACCAAAAAGTCTGTCTGCGAGGTGTCGGCCAGCGGCAATAGCGACCGGTGTCAGGGCAGTGCGCCCAGTCACATCACCCACGGCATAGATCCCCGTCACATTGGTATTTTGATAGGCATCGGTGGGGATGTTGCCCCGCTGATCCCGCTTGACCCCCGCCGCCTCCAGATTCAGGTGGTCGCTAGCGGGGCGTCTGCCGGTTGCCCAGATGACGGTGTCAAATCCGGTGATGGTCTCGCCGCTACGGCTACGGACGGATATATGACCTGATTCTTCTTCCTGTAGCCGGTCCATGTCTATGCAGGTCATGATGTTGACTCCGGCGCGTTGCATCTCCTCCATGAGGGTCTCCCGCAGACTTGAATCAAAGTTGCGAAGAAAAGTTTCACCGCGTAAAAGCATTGTCACTTCGGTGCCGAGGGCGTGCAGTAGGCCGGAAAACTCTACCGCTATATAACCACCACCGATGACCAACACATGATTGGGTTGCTCATTGAGTGCAAAAAACCCATCACTGTCGATGCCTAAGTCGGCTCCAGGTATGGGCGGAATGACCGGGGTCGAGCCGGTCGCGATCATGATGTGCCCAGCGGTGACTGTGCGGTCGCCAACAACAATGGTATGCGCATCCTGAAAACGGGCTGTACCGTGTATTTCGGTGACCTCCGAGGTCTCCAGGTTTCTGTGGTAGATAGCGTTGAGGCGTTGAATATAGGCATCGCGGGCCCGTTTTAGGGTGGGCCAGCTAAACCTAGTGTGGGTAATTTGAAAGCCATAGTCAGGCGCCAGGCGCATCATGTCGGCCAGGTGCGAGGCGTTCCACATGACTTTTTTGGGCACACAACCCACATTGACGCAGGTTCCACCGATGGTGTCGGCCTCAATAAGGGCACAGCGTACGCCATGGGAGGCGGCCCGCCGTGCTGCTGCCATGCCACCGCTACCACCACCGATTACAATAAAGTCATAGTTTTCGTCCACAGCAGGCTTATCTCAGAGTTGGTGTTGGTATGGGTCCAGAGCCGAATGGCACTTACTTAAGCTCCCTCTCCCTCCGGGAGAGGGAGAGGGCGAGGGTGAGGGTGAGGGAATAAAACAAGGATAAGTTGTTGATTTTAATATCCCCTCATCCTAACCTTCTCCCGGGGGGAGAAGGGATTATCAATTAATAGAAGTGCCCTTAAGTAAGTGCCTTTCGGTCCAGAGCCGTTAGAGTGTACGCTTTTGGGGCAGTTCCTGTCTTGTGCTAAATTGTCGATTCTGACTGCACGTTTTCACCAGCCCAATCGACCAGAGAGCTTTATATGGATACCTCGGTGACAAATTCTTTTCCTGACAGTAATCCTCTGCTCAATTTGAGTGGGTTGCCCCGGTTTGACGAGATCCGTCCCGAACACGTGGAGCCCGCCCTGGACAACTTGTTAGAGAGCAATAGGGCCAAATTGGAAGAGTTGCTTGTTAGCGCTGGGCCTTACTCATGGGACAACTTCGCCCAGGCCATGGAAGATATGGACGAAGCCTTGGATCGCATGTGGTCGCCGGTGTCTCATCTGAACGCGGTGTGTGACAGTGCAGACCTACGCGATGCGTACAACCTGTGTTTACCTAAACTGACGAGTTACTCCACGGAAATCAGCCAGGATAGCCGGGTCTTCCAGGCCTATCTCCAGATCGCCGAAAGTGCTGATTATAAAATTCTGTCCCGAGCGCAAAAAAAGATTATAGACAATACTCTGCGTGACTTTCGGTTGTCTGGTGCTGAGTTGGATGATGATGCCAAGAAGAGGTTTAAGGCCATTCGCCAGGAGCTCTCCACTCTGACCAGTCGTTTCGAGCAGAATCTTCTCGACGCAACCCACGCCTGGTCTTTGTCTGTTACCGAACGGAAAAAACTGGCGGGCTTGCCGGGCACCGCTATCGCTATGGCAGTACAAGCGGCAGAGCAAGATAGTGCACCAGGGTGGAAATTTACCCTCGATGCTCCGTCTTACACTGCATTTATGGCCTATGCCGATGACGGTGAGCTAAGGCGGCAGATGTATGAAGCCTATGTCTGCCGCGCCAGTGATCAGGGCCCCGATGCCAATCGTTGGGACAACACCGGGCTCATAGATCGAATACTCGAACTGCGAGGCGAGATGGCGAGAATCCTGGGCTTTAAACACTACACCGACTATTCATTGGTGCCGAAAATGGCGCGTGATACCGGCGAGGTCATGAAATTCTTATTGGACCTTGCCGATCGGTCACGTCCCGTTGCCGAACAAGAGATTCAGGAACTAAGAGATTTCGCCAGGAACAGCGACGGTATTTCAGATATCCAGTCTTGGGATTTAGCTTACTATTCTGAAAAACTGCGCCAGTCCCGCTATCAGTTTTCCCAAGAGGAGCTGCGGGTCTATTTCCCCGTGCCCAGAGTCATAGAGGGTATGTTTGAGGTGGTAAGGCGTTTATATGGCGTTAGTATTACCGAAAAAAAGGATGTCTGTGTGTGGCATCCAGATGTACGCTTTTTTGAGATTGTGGGTGAGAACAAAGAAGTGAGGGGCCAGTTCTTTTTGGACCTTTATACGCGCAATCACAAGCGCGGTGGCGCGTGGATGGATGAATGTCAGCCGCGCAAGTTTGGCATTAACCAGAGCCAAGCGCCCATTGCCTACTTGACTTGCAACTTCTCGCCCCCCTTGGATGGCAAACCATCGTTACTGACACACGATGAAGTGATCACCTTATTCCATGAATTTGGACATGGTCTACACCATATGTTGACCAAGGTCGATTACGTGGGGGTGGCAGGGATTAATGGCGTGGCCTGGGACGCGGTCGAACTGCCAAGCCAGTTTATGGAAAATTGGTGCTGGCAGGAGGAAACCCTGGAGTTTTTATCCGGGCACTATGAAACAGGAGAGATTTTGTCCAAAGAACTCCTGGAAAAGATGCACGCAGCACGAAATTTTCAAGCCGGGATGGGCATGGTCCGGCAGTTGGAATTCGCGCTTTTTGATATGCATTTGTATAGCGAGTTTGAGCCTGATGGGGATAAGAGCGTGCAGCAGATATTGGATGAGGTGCGGGCTTCAATCGCGGTGATCTTGCCACCCGCTTTCAATCGGTTCCAGAATGGATTTGCACATATTTTTTCCGGTGGCTATGCCGCAGGCTACTATAGTTATAAGTGGGCGGAGGTGCTGTCCGCAGATGCCTTTGCCCAATTTGAGGAGCATGGCATCTTCAACCGTGATGTGGGAAGTGCATTTTTGCATCATATCCTTGAACAGGGCGGGACCCGGGAACCCATGGAGCTTTTTGTTGCATTTCGTGGCCGGGAGCCCACCATTGATGCCTTACTGCGGCATTGCGGGCTCAGTGGCCCGACCACATAGCGGGGCAATTACGGATATAATAGGGTAGCGAGAGTGTTTTTAGCTGATTGGACGCTTCTAATTGGTAATTTTGGTAATTCCTTCTCCCCCAGGGAGAAGGTGAGGATGAGGGGATATTAAAATTAATACGTTATCTTTATTTGATCCCCTCACCCTTTTATGCCCTAGGAGGGCCCCTTTGTGGGGTAGAGGGTATTATCCGATTGTTAAATCGACACAATTGTAATGACCGGTGGTATAACCGGAGGATCACGGAGTTCATCATGAAAAATGACACGCTAGCCCTTTTAATATGTATTGCCCTTGTATCGACTCTCTTTAATGCCGAAGTTTTGGCGCAAAGGACTTACCGCTGGGTGGATGAAGATGGCAAAGTGACCTATCAGGATGACGTGCCTCCCGATGGGGCCTTGTCGGTGGAGGAGCATACAACTCAAAATTATGGTTTCTCGTCAACAGGTGACGCCAATGCCGCAGCAACGGCACATAAATACCCTGTGACGCTTTATAGTATTTCCAGCTGCCCAGGGTGTGATGCGGCGCGAAACTATCTCAAAGGGCGTGACGTTCCGTTTACTGAAAAGAACGTGGAAAAGGATTTCGCCGCGCAGCAAGAGATGAAAAAAGAGGTGGGCGCTTTAACCGTGCCCACTCTGGTTGTGGGCAAAAAGATCATGAAGGGCTATATAGAATCATTATTGGCCGGCGAATTGGACCAAGCAGGTTATCCAAAATCATCGGCGTCAAAAAAGGAATCTGAAAAAGAGGGACAAGGCTCAACCTATGGTATTCCATGAGAAACATCATGCCGGATTCAAGACCGCTACCCCAGATTAAAAGGGAACAATTGACCCGGCTCGTTCCCATCGGCTCGTTTGGTGGAGAGGCTTTCAAGCAAGTCATTGATCAAGTGACAGTGGAGCGCCTAGCGCAAGGTCATCGATTATTTTCCAAGGGCGACAAAGACGATGAAACTTATTATCTTTTGGATGGCAAGATCGCATTGCAATCTGGAGACCAGACCGATCAAATTGTTACCTCGGGTAGTGAACAGGCCCGCTATGCCCTGGCCAATCTAAAGCCGCGTCATTATGGAGCGGTTGCCGCATCTGAGGTATTGGTGGCAAGGGTCAAAAGTGAAATCGTTGATCGCATCATCAGTTGGGACCAGGCTATACGTAGCGAAGTTGAGGGTTATGAAGTAGCTGAACTGGACGGCACTCAGGTTGCAGACAGTAATTGGTTACTTCAGCTCATGCGCAACCCCCTTTTTTCACAGCTACCCACCGAAAACATCCAGATTCTGGTTTCACGCATGGAACGAATGGAACGCAGTGGTGGTGATGTGGTGATCTATCAGGGTGATCCGGGAGATTATTTTTATCTTATTCAAAGTGGCAAGTGTTTGGTGAGTAGAAAGTCTTCCCTTGTTGCCAATACCGTGCAATTAGCGGTGTTAAATGCTGGCCAAAGTTTTGGCGAGGAGGCTTTGATTGCAGGCGAACCAAGAAATGCCACAGTGAGCATGATTACGGATGGCATAATTATGGGGCTGGCAAAAAAAGATTTTCTTGATCTCTTGCAAAAACCTGTGGTCAAAGAGATCAACGCAAAAACGGCCTCCAGCAAAGTGAAATCCGGTGCGGTGATAATGGATGTTCGGATGGAATCCGAATTTCTAGGCGGAAGCATTAAAAACGCGATTAATATGCCGTTGTTCCTGTTACGCGTTAAGCTGGGGGGGTTATCAAAACGAACGACCTATATCGTATATTGCGATACTGGAGCCAGGAGCACAGCCGCCGCCTTTCTTATGAAACAACAAGGATATGAGGTATATGTACTTGAGGGAGGTCTGCATAAGTATTCCAAGCCCACCTCGCGTAGTACCTAGATAGTCTAAGCTATAGCATCGGTGGTCTAAAGAAACATAATGAACGTAGCCATGGAAAATGAGATTGGTGCAGAAGACCGTGAACTATTGCGCATATTTGTTCCTATAGACAGCTTGAATAAGGCTGGCTTTGATCAGCTAGTCCGTTACGTTACCGTGCTAGAGGTGGGGGCAGGCAAAAGCCTGTTCAAACGGGGAGATAAAGACAATCAAACCGTATTTCTTCTTTCGGGAAAAGTAGACCTGGTTGCGCCTGATCGTAAGGACATGGTGGAGGCAGGCACGGATTCGGCTCGCCACGCCCTGTCTAACTTAAAGCCTCGTCAATATACTGCCACCACCCTCAGCCCGGTGACCATTGCCCACTTGGATAGCCAGCTATTAGATAAATTGTTGGCTTGGGACCAGGTGACGCGTAGCCGTGCTGTGGATGACAGCTATGAAGTGACTGAGATCGAAAATGTGGCCGACACGGATTGGACCATCCAGATGTTGCGATTACCGATATTTTTAAAACTGCCCTCGGCCAATCTCGAGGTCTTGTTTTCCCGGTTTCAGGCCGTGCCGGTTAAGGCGCAACAGGTTATTGTCAAACAGGGTGATCCGGGAGATTTTTACTACATCATTAAAGAGGGGCGCTGCCAAGTAACTCGTGGCTTTGGTCGAAGCGCTCCCCCTACCGTGCTGGCAGAACTTGAGGCGGGGACCGGGTTTGGTGAAGAGGCCCTGCTGTCGGATACACAGCGCAACGCCACCGTGAGCATGATAGAGGCTGGTGTCTTGATGCGTCTGTCACGGGAGGACTTCATGGAATTGATGCAAGAGCCCCTGTTAAACCACGTTACCGACAAGCAAGCGGCGTTTATGGCAAGCAAAGGAGCGGTATTGCTCGATGTGAGACTGCAGAGCGAATTCCAAAAGGGTAGCGTAAAAGGCAGTACAAATCTTCCACTCAATCTATTACGGCAGAAAGCGGACCAACTGCCCAAGGACCGGGCCTATGTGGTGTTCTGTGATTCCGGGGGACGCAGTGCGGCGGCAGCGTTTCTGCTCAAGCAGAGGGGTTTTGACGTGTATTTATTAAAAGGCGGACTGGCGGCCCTGGTCAAGACCGCGAGTGGTTCTTAGATTAAAGTGCTTTGCCGC
>DRJZ01000137.1 GCA_011052015.1 Acidiferrobacteraceae bacterium
GGTGGATACGCCCGAAGAACAACAGGTAGTCTCCCGCGTCTTCGCGGTAGGGGAATTGTGCGAGATCGATGCCATGATGGATGGTTGCGGCGTAATCGAGTTCACGGCTCCTGTCGGCCTCACTAATGGCCACATAATAGGTGCTGTCATTGTACTTTTTATAAACGGGCAGAATCGACGGCGAAGAGAATCCATGGATCGTCGTGACCAGCGGCGTAGGGGTAAAACCGCTGTAACTGAGCGGCAGAAAATCGAACTGGTTGTGAATCAGATCGAACTCATTCGCCCGTCTGAATACCTCTGCGATATGCAGGCATTCCCAGACCTTGGGATCGATCGAGGGGTCTTCTGAGTAAGGGCGTTCACAAACCCAGGAAAGTTTACCACGGGTAATGGAATCCCCGGTCGCAAACAGTGTCACATCGACACCCATCGCCACCAGCTGTTCTGTCAGGAGGCTGACCACATTTTCCCACGGCCCGTAATGGCGTGGGGGTGTGCGCCAGGACAAGGGACTCAACATCGCAATCTTCATAAAAGAGGCCTGCGTGAACACCTGCGCGCGATCCACGCGCCAGCGGGGTGTTGTTATGATCAGGAACAAATCTGATAGCACAGTAACACGATTTGCCTGACGGGCTACAATAACAAAACACCTGACAAAACGAAACCACCGCCCGTTCAGATAAGGCTTGGACAGGGTGGAAATTTTACCCTTGCTGCCGCTAAAGATAGTATAGTGTGTTGTAACAAAAATAGTCTAATCTATTGCCAATTCAACTATAATCCGACATAGCCTGCCACGCAGACCGAACCAGGCGCAGAGGGCTTGTACCACGTGGAAGCGATGAAAATGGAAAGCAGACCTGACCCCACCACTCCACTCGCGCGGCGCAAGTCGATCGTGATGAAGGCGAAGATTAGTCGCGTCATTACCCGGCCGTATCTGCCGTCCGGTGAAGAACGCATCCAAAAAGTTATCCAGCGGGTGTTGAGCCTGGACGAGAATGAGGCGGATACGGTGCTGGAAACCCTCTTGCAGAATTTTTCCCACCGCCACCGCTACTTCAGGGAGACCCTGGAGCAAAATTTTGCACGGGTAGCTGACTTTGTGCCGGATATCGATCAGGTATCGAAGCAACGGCGGCTTCTGATCGGCACGTACTTTACCGCGGAATACTCAGTGGAGGCGGCGGCGTTGTTCAATCCCTCAATCGTTCAGGTTCCGAACCAGGAGGCGGATCCTGAAGGCTCCTGCCGGTTCGTTATGAGCTTCCGTGCCACTGGTGAAGGCCACATCTCCTCCATCGAGTTTCGCAGCGGGGTTATCGATACCAACAACGATATCTACTTCGATGGCCTGAGCGACTACGTAGCAACCCCGGAAATCCACCCCAATCCAAGCTATGACCGGCACCTGTTTCGGCTGAAACTCCAGGAGATGGGGGCGAATAATGCGGTAACGCACCAGCTCCTAAACAGGCTGCCGGACAATTTCACCTTCAACGATCTGCAGGGAAAGATCGCCGAACTCCAGAACAACGGCCAGTTTCCGCCACAGGAGCAGACGGATGCCATTGACATGGCAATGTGGCTGGCGCAATCCAATTACGAGATATTGTTTCGCAAGGAACACGCGATTTCCGAGCGGGTGATCTTTCCCGTGTCAGAATCCGAGCGCAAGGGGATCGAGGATGCCCGCTTTGTACGTTTCGTCGACAACGACGGCACGGCGGTCTACTACGCCACCTATACCGCGTACAACGGAGAGACGATCCTGCCGCAACTCATCGAGACCCGCGATTTCCTCTCCTTCAAGCACATTACGCTGAATGGAGCCCAGGTACAGGGCAAGGGCATGGCCCTGTTCCCGAGAAAGATTGGGGGCAACTACGTGATGCTGTCGCGCCAGGATGGTGAGAACAATACCATCATGTTCTCGGACAACCTGCACTTCTGGCAGCAGGCCCAGATTCTTCAGGAGCCTGAGTTCCCCTATGAATTCATACAGATGGGCAACAGCGGCTCACCCATCGAGACGCCCGAAGGCTGGCTGGTCGTGACCCACGGGGTGGGTCCGATGCGGACCTATAGCCTCGGCATCGAGTTGCTCGACCTGGACGATCCGACCCGGATCATCAACCGGATTGAGGAGCCGATCCTGGTGCCGAATGCGTATGAGCGGGAGGGGTATGTCCCGAACGTGGTTTACAGTTGTGGCGCACTCATCCACCAGGACGAATTGATCATCCCCTACGCCTCGGGCGACCAGCGCTGCGGCATAGCAACCCTGCAGCTACCACAGCTGATGGCCAGGCTGACAGCACGGTAGGGAATGGTAGTCGTCGCTATTCCGACGATACTTTCTGAACATCAAGCCGGGTGGGCTCTTCCTCCGGTGTAACCCGGTCCCAGCTGCGGTGGTTATAGACGGCGAGCAGCGCCATGAGCCAGCAAAGCGTGGACTCTGCGCCCTGATTTTCATTCGCGCCCTGCGCTTCCAGCCCGTCCCGGCAGCCGCCGGTCGCATAATCGCAGAGCGGAACCCCCAGATCGTTCTCGCCCTGGTACCAGTTGAGACAACGGTAGGCATAGGTAATCCATTCCTCATCCCGCGTGCAGTTGAATGCCTCGATACAGGCGTCCACCATCGCGGCCGCCTCGATGGGTTGTTGATCGAATCGCGCCTTTTCGCCGCCTATGGGAAACCAGCCGTGATTGCCGATAGCGACAAAGTGCCGGTCCTTCTCATCGGTCTGAACCTGCTTCAACCAGTCGAGAGAGCGCAACCCCATCTCCAGCATCTCGCTGTCGGGAAGCCACTGCCCGGACAGCAGTAAAGCCTGTGGCAACCGGGCATTGTCGTAGGTCAGGATGCTGTCACACCAGGGCCAGTCTTCGCTGGCGCACCCCAAGGGCACTTCCTGCGGGGCGAAATCCCTGAACCGCTGCATCAGTCGTTCCGAGAGTATCTTGCGCATCATTTTCGCGCGGCTGTCCCCGCTGTAGCGGCCCAGATAGGCATGAATACCGATAATGGCAAAGGCAATCGCCCGTGGGTGGGTGAAATGTTCGGTGGCGTCCAGTGCACGATGGAACAGGTCGACCGAAAAACCCACCTGCCCCTTATCCCGCCCCAATGCCACTGCGACGCCCAGCCCCCACACCGCACGACCGTGGGAGTCCTCCGAACCTGTTCCCTCTAGCCAGTGGCGATCATAGGACATAAAGTTGCGGAAGCGGCCGGTCTGGTCATTGAAGGCGTGACCCAGAAAACTCAGATAAGTGGCGGCAAGGCCGCTTTGTGCTGAATCCAGAGGCTGGAGGTCCTGTAGCGTGACCGCGACGATCAACGCGCGGGCATTATCGTCCACGCAATAGCCGTGTGTCCGGTCTGCAACCGTGTACTTGGCGTGTTGCAACATACCCGTGTCATCGGTCATCCGGCGTAAATAGTCCAGCTTGATCTCCGGTAGCCTTTGCTGGCGTAGTCCGAGGGTCTCCAGCCCGCGCCTGGGTACGTTCTTCCGCAATCGCTGTCGTTTGGCTTCTGCAAAGGTGTCGAGATAGCGGCGGCCTACATCACTCCAGACCATTTTGCGGCCGTATTGGTAGGCCCTCTCCTGGATGGCGCGGCACTCATCGGGATGATCCAGGAGGTCGATGACTTCCTGCGCCAGAGCGGCCTGATCCCGGAATGGAACCAGCCTGCCCCGATCATCGGCAAGCAACTCCTGGGCGTGCCAGAAGGGTGTGGATATCACCGCTTTGCCCATCCCAAGTGCATAGGCAAGCGTTCCGGAAATAATCTGCGCCTCATTCAGGTACGGAGTGACATAAATATCTGCCACACCGATAAACTCCAGCAGATCTTCGTCGGCAACGAAACGATCATGAAAAACAATGTGCTCCGAAACGCCGAGTTCTTTTGCACGCCTGTGAAGGCTGTTTCTGTAATCCTCCCCATGTTCCATCTTAAGGTGCGGATGGGTGGCACCTACCACCATATAGATGACCTGCGGGTGGGCCTTCACGATCTCCGGCAAGGCATCTATGACCACCTCAATGCCCTTGCCCGGCGAAAGCAGGCCGAAGGTCAGGATGACTTTCTTTCCGGATACGCCGAACTTGTCCTTGTAGGCATCGGATTCGACAAACGGCACGTCAGGGATGCCGTGGTGTATGAGGACGATCTTCTCCTCCGGCACCTGGTAGATATCGCGCAGGAATTCGACTGAGCGTTCACTCATCACCACCAGCCGGTCTGAGAACTCGGCAAGTTGCATCATGATGTGCCGATCCTGAAGGTTCGGATCCTTCAGGATGGTGTGCAGAGTCGTCACAACCGGCATATTGAGATTACGCAGCAGCTCGATAATAAAGCTGCCCCGCTTGCCACCAAAAATACCGTATTCATGCTGGAGACAGATCACATCCACCTGGTTAAGGTTGCATAAGTCGGCCGCCAGGCTGTATTCGTTCAGTTGAGACTGGTTGATCTCGAAGCGCACCTGAGACGGATAGGAATAGCCTGTTGGCCGGTCGTTCATCGCGACCGCCCAACAGGCTTTGTCCGGTGCATTCAGCGCGATGGATTCAAGCAGGTGGGTGGTGAACGTGGCGATACCACACTGCCGGGGGAGGTGGTTACCGATGAGGACGATCGACTTGAGAGCCTCCCATTCTGGTCTTGAGCCTGTCGTGCCGAAGTTATCCATAGACGCCTTTTTTTAGCCGGTACTGTTGTGCCGGTGGGTAAATGATTCGATGTTGATACTCCTGTAGTCGAATGCCGCCAGATTGAGAAGCGTACTGCCACTCGTCAGCTGCCCCTATCTTACATGAATTCAAGGTGATTGATCGGCTGGACGCCAGACACCGCAAAACCAGACCACACGTTTTTAAGGTACGTGATATTTTTAACGCCGATGGGCGGTTACACACCCGCCTTTTTCACGTACGGTATTTTTTTAGAGACACCTTCATCTCGTTGGCGATGTGCTCGAAAGCCTCATACAATAAGTTAAAAGCCCCCTACCACAACTTACATCATAATTCCATTATTCCTGACACATTAGGGTGCCTATCAACACGATAGCCTGATTCAACCACGAACTGTGTCCCAAACATCTTTAAGTTTTCAACTAAATTTTTGCAATATTGAAACCCCGTCTGA
>DRJZ01000138.1 GCA_011052015.1 Acidiferrobacteraceae bacterium
CACTGCGTTATTTCCAGAGCAATAGGGTTCGGCTTCGAACTTAATTGACAGCTGATGGCTTGGGCTTGACCTTTAATAACAAAGCGGCCAGTGCGGGCAGGAGGATAACGGCGGCCAGCATGTTGACCAGAAACATGAAGGTCAACAGTATGCCCATGTCGGCCTGAAACTTGAGATCGGAGAATATCCAGGTGCCTACCCCGATGGCCAATGTAATGCCGGTAAACAACACGGCGTTACCGGCGATTTGTAATGTCATGAGGTAGGCTGTCTCAATACTGTCATCCTCTTTGAGCCGCTCTTGCAGGCGGCTGTAAATGTAAATACCGTAGTCCACGCCAATGCCGACCCCCAGGGCGACGACGGGCAGGGTGGACACCTTAAGGCCAATCTCCAGATAGTACATGAGTGCATAAGCCAGCGCTGACACCAGGGCCAAGGGTGTAACTATACAGATAGTTGCACGTATAGATCGGAATGTGAGAAGGCAAAGGGCGATGATGGCGGCGTAGACGTAGATCAGCATGGGAAATTGGGCTGCTTCGACGGCTTCGTTGGTTGCGGCCATAACCCCTACATTGCCGGAGGCCAGTTTAAAGTGAAGATCATCACGATCATTCTCTTTGGCGAAGTCTTTTACCGCGGTCACGATACGGGCGATGGTCTCTGCCTTGTGATCAGAGGTAAATATCAGTACAGGCATGGCGGTACAGTCGTTATTCAGCAGCCCGGTCGAGGTGTCCACCGGGGTGATGGCCTGTACCATGACCTGCTGGTTGCGGGGCAGGACGCGCCACTTCAGGCTGCCTTCATTCCAGCCCGCGTTAATAATCTTTGCTACACTCGACAAGGCAATCACCGAGTGCACCCCTTCCACATTACGCATCGACCAAGTGAAGCGATCGATGGTCTCCATGATGTTGTAGTCGATGCAGCCGTCCGGTTTGGTCTCGGCGATAACTGACAGGATATCCACGCCTATAGAAAATCGATCAGTAATGATGGCGGTATCTTTGTTGTAGCGTGAGTCTGCGCGCAACTCGGGCACGCCTTGTTGCAGGTCACCAATCTTGACATTAGTGGCCTGCCATATGCTGACTACAAATAGACCACCACTAATGGCCACTGTGACGATGGCCACACGAGGTTTGGCGAATCGACATAACAGTGCCCAGAGGGGGTCCAGAAGCTCGGCTCGTTTCACCACCGTATCGCGATATTCTTCGCCAAGTTTCACGTAGGACAACAACAGTGGTAGCAGGATGAGATTGGTAAGAATGATGACCGCCACACCCAGGCTCGCGGTAATGGCCGTCTCCTGGATGATCTCAATGTCGATAAGGAGGATGGTTAAAAAGCCGATGGTGTCGCTGATCAGGGCTATACCACCGGGCACCAGCAGGCGTCTAAAACTATTTCGTGCCGCATCTTCGCTGGGGGTGCCCAAGAATATTTCACCACGTACCGCGTTGATCATTTGTACGCCGTGACTGACACCGATGGCAAAAACGAGAAACGGCACCAGTATGGACATGGGGTCGATGCCAAAGCCGATAACGGTCAGAAGGCCCAATTGCCAGGTTACTGCGATCAGGGAACAGAGTAGGGGCAAAAAGGTCAGTATCGCAGATAGCGAATAGAGATAAACCAAAATAGCGGTGATGACGAAGGCAATCAGGAAGAAGACGATAACACCGGCAGCGCCCTCGGCCACATCACCAATCACTTTGGCAAATCCAATGATGTGGATATCAAGTGAGATATTCTGGGATTCAAACTTCTTTCGGATTTCTTCCAAATTTTTAGAAATCTCGATAGGGTTTAGGCGTTTACCCGTGGTGGGATGGATTTCGAGAAGATTGGCACTGACCATGGCCCCGGAAAAGTCTTTGGCAACCAGACGACCTACTTGGCCCGCCTTGATGATGTTGGTGCGTACCCGATTCAATCCCTCTGGAGTAGGTTGAAAGTCTGCGGGCACCACGTCGCCACCAGCAAAGCCATCTTCTATTATTTCAATAAAACGAACGTTGGGTGTAAACAATGATTTGACCTGGGCACGATCAACGCCGGGAATAAAAAACACCTCATCGGTTACCGCCTTGAGGGTCTTAAAAAATTCGGGAGTGAAAATGTCACCTTCCTTCGCCATCAGAGCAATCAATATGCGATTGGCGCCACCGAACTCCTCTTTGTACTTTACGAAGGTCTTCATGTAGGGGTGTTGCAGGGGGAGTAGCTTTGAGAAACCCGCATCCACACGAAGTTGGCTGGCAAAATAGCCCATTAACAAGGTCAGTATGGCAAATGTTACCAGCAAAAGTTTTCGATTCCCGAATACCAGGGACTCTGCCTTGTCAATGAGTCGTTCCGGGTTCACTTTTTTATCCCGTTTTTGTGGGGTTCAACGCCCATTTCGCCGAAGACCAGTAAATTCTTACGGGGTGTCTGCAGGATGGTCGATAGTCCAATACGGTCGGCGCGGGTATGGAGGGTAAAGCTTTGACCTGCATCAGTGCTCTCCAGAATGACGCCACCCAGACCGACAATAAACACACGGCCATCCTTTAATACCGTACCACCCATGAGTGAGGCTTCGGTGCGACTCTGGATTTCTGTCCAGGTGTCTCCCTGATCAGTGGACCGGTAAATTTTTCCGCGTAGCCCGAATATGATGAGGCTGTTATCTTCGAGGGCCAATATACCGAAAAAAGAACCCTTGTAAGGGGACTTGAGTTTGCTCCAGCCCTGAGCCGGGTCAGGGCTACGGTACAGGCTTCCCGCTTCTCCAGCGATGTATAGCTGGCCATCAGTGGTGCTAATGACGCTGTTAAAATGAAAGTCTTCTTCGCTGTTGATGGTCTTGGCGCTCCAGGATTGGCCCCCGTCATGGGTGACTAAGTAGAGCCCATAGGCGCCAAAGGCATAGCCGTCATTTTTATTTTTGAACCATATGTCCAGTAACGGTTGTTGGTCTTGGGGCGCCTGGTGCTGCAAGACCCAGTTATCACCGCCATCGTTGCTATGCAGGATGGTGGCATCATGGCCCACCACCCAACCGTGTTGGGCATCGACGAAATAGACGGCAGTCAGTGTGGCCTGGGTGGGCACCGGGACTTGGTGCCATAGTGTCCCGTTATCGTCCGAGACCAGGATGTGGCCTCTTTCGCCTACGGCAACGACGCGTTTCCCGGCTACGGCTGCGTCGAGCAGCATGGATTGGGCGGCGAGTCTGGCCATCGTTGCGGGACGGGGCTGGGGCTGCACAGGGGCTGCGTTGGCAGCGATAGACAGCCAAGCCGACAGACACAGCAACGTCTGTAAGATTTTGCGCTTGGAAGAGGGGTGTAATATCACGCGCACCGTGGACCCGTTCAACCGGGTCGTCTGCTTATGGTTTGTGTAACATTATTTTATCGTTACATTATTAATGGGTACGAAAGTTACCTGACATATTTTTTCGAGCCATGTCCGCCGCACGTGCTCAGCTAAGGAGCCTCTGATTAATGCGCTCAACCGCCAAGATCGCCAAGCCAATAGATTGTTGATTTTTACAAAGAAAATTCTTGGCGCGGTTCAAGTTCAATTGATCAGAATCCCCCTAAACTTAGCGAGTACCCTCTCGGCGCAGGGCTGCCGGGGTATAGTCGGCGCTACTGCGCTTGAAACTAAAGTCATACATTTTGGATTCGTTATCCAGGCCGATGGCAAGGTAGCGACCCGCCTGCAGATCGTAGTGGGTCTCAAGAGTGGTCCAAAAGGTGGGCACCTCATAGTAGTTGATTGAATGTCCTTCCGAGACCCGCCACAACTGGCCACGGCCATCATATTGGTCCACCAATAATATCTGCCAGCTGTCCTCGTCTATGTAGAAGGTCCGGCGAGCATAGATATGTCTGGCGCCTTTCTTGAGGGTGGCATCGACCACCCACACCCGGTGCAACTCATAACGCGTGAGGTCCTGGTTGATGTGCAAAGGTTTCAGGATATCGGTGTACTTGAGTGAGTCGCTATGCAACTTGTATGAATTGTAGGGGACATAGAGTTCCTTGCGGCCGACCAGTTTCCAGTTATACCGATCAGGTGAACCGTTGTACATATCGAACTGATCGCTGGTGCGCATAGCGTCTGACGCCGTGCCGGGGTTGTCATAGGCCACATTGGGGGCGCGGCGCACGCGGCGCTGTCCGGTGTTGTAGACCCAGGCCTTGCGAGGTTCTTTCACCTGGTTCATGGTTTCGTGTACCAGCAGGATACTGCCTGCCAGGCGGGCCGGTGCAACGACTTTTTGTTTAAACAAGATGATTTTATTGTTCAGGTCCGCAAATTTAGCGCCGGGTTTGCTGTACAAAAAGTCAAACTCGTCCTCAAACTTGACCAAGGTGTAGTTACCTCCCCGGGTGGGCGCGGCTTGAGCAATAAAGCGTGCTGCACCATCGCCGCGGTATCGCAGGATATGGTTCCAGATCACCTCGATTCCCGACTTGGGGATCGGGAATGGAATACCCTGGATCGCATCCCCTACGCCATTACCGTTGTCCACTATTTTGGCAGTGGAGGTGTTGGCTAGGGTGGCGTCGTAGATCCGCTTTGGAAAAGAGGCGCTACGATGGGTTTTGTATACCGGCATTTTGTAGCTGGCATAGGTCTTGAGCATTGCCATTTGGCCCGGTGACAGTTTGTCTTTGTACTGATCGGCATTTTTCCCGGTAATGGTGAACAGTACCTTGTCATTGGCAAAGGGATCGGGGTGATGGTCCCCAGGTTTGTATCCCGCTGGAGGAGAAGTGATACCACCGGTCCATGCGGGGATCGAGCCATCTTTATTACCTGCCTTGATAGCGCCCATTGGCGTCAGGTTCTTACCAAGTTGCCCCTTTTCGGCGGCCGTTTCGGCAGATACCGTGACCAGGAGCACAGCCAGACTGACAATTTGTGTTACGCGTTTAATTGTTGACATCGCCATTTCTCCACCCTGGTTTATTTAGACCATCTAACGTTTAAGGAAATAAAATCCCGGTCATGTATGAGATTGAAGTTACCGCCCCCGAAGTAGCGTGTATAATTGAGGCTGCCAGACCAGGTGTTTTGGTAATCTGCACCGATTCCAATACTTAGGGCCTTGCGGTCTTCTACGAAGTTACCCAGTGGTAATGGCGTCGTGCCTACCACGTCATGGGCAAAGGCGATGCGAGGCGATAGATTTACCGCTCCAATGGCATTGTTGAAGTCGAGTCGCGCCAGGACCCGATAGCCCATGGAGAAGTCATCGGCAAAGCCGCCGCGTTGAGTTGCCGGTTGGGCGCCGCCGAGGGTGGCGATATCGGTGCCACTGGTGGAGGTGCCTGGGCCGTCGAACCGCAGTTCATTTCTGCTGGGCATGCCATGGACCTTGGTGAAGGCCCCCTCGGCGAGCAATACCACTTGGTCGGCGCCCAGCATGGGACCGAACAGTTTGGTCATAGTCGCTTGTACCTGGGTGACGTTGAAACGTTTATATCCAGGAATTTCGGTACCGAAACCCACTGAGCCCAATTGCGAGAGCCCACCCAGAGCAGCGCTGATGGGACTCAGGGCCGTAAACAGCAGTTCCACATCGTCTACTTGTAAGGGTTGATCCCGTCGATGGGCGATTTCACCCTGGAAGGAAATGCCGGTGTTGCCTAGATCCATATTAAAACTGGCGCCGAATAGTTTAATGTTTTCAGGATACTCAATAAAATAATTGGCACTGCTGGCATAGTCGCCGCCGAACAACCCCGTCAAGGTACCCGAGGTGGCGCTGATCAGCGGTAGTCGGCTGTGATAGTTGATATAGTAAAAACCCAGTTCGGTGTCGTTGAGTTGCGGCAGGATCCAGCGCAGGGCAACACCATATTGCCCCGAATTGCTGGGGTCGCGGTCCGCTGCCCTGGGTATCGCGACCCCTCCGGGTCCGCCGACTCCGCTGCCAACGGGCAGGGTGTCGGGCACCGATCCGAACCCCAGATAAACCGTATTGCCACCGCGGCTTGCAATATCGTTGGTGCTGAAATAGCTGCCCGCAGGGTCAATGATGATTTCCTCCCATTTAGCCTGGTAGAAACCCTCAATGGTGACATTCTCCGACACTCCCAAAGAGCCCCACACCATGGGAACCGGCAAAAAGGCCTCTTTGAGTGCTGCGCCGGGACTACGCAGGCGCGCCACATCCACCGGGTTGATGATATTGATACCGTTGGGGATGAAGGTGCTTTCGCCCCAGCTTACGACTTGATTGCCGACGCGGATGGTTAAGGGCTTACCCTGAACATCAAGGTTGGCGCTCACGTAGGCGTCTAAGAGGCGAAAATCACTGCCCACCCTTTCCTTGGCTGCGGAGCTGAGCGGGGATCTTGCGCGGTCACCATCCTCGTTTTCAAAATCGTAGAAGTAGTAACCGCGTACAAAGGCGCCGAAATTGCGATAATTCAATTCCAGCTCGTGGGATATCGTCAAGGAACTGGAGAAGACGCCCTTGTCGTAGTTGAGGTTGCCGTCGTCGCCGTTGACCGAAAGGGCAGTGCCACCGTTGGCGATGCCAATGAGTCCCGGGTCGCGATTTTCGATCCGCCAGCCGATACCCGTGCTAACCGTAGTATCAAAACTGCCGGTCAGCTCGCCGCTTGTAAATTGAATGGCTTGGGACGTGAGTGGGGAAAGTAGAACTGCCGCGACAGCGATTGTCGTGAGCCTTTTGACAGGTACGACTTGCGCAAGCCGATATTGGTGATCTTTATTCATAGCGCCTCCCGTATCGTTGATTCGGTAGTGGGGCACCGCGCAAAATACTTTCAAGTTGGACCGACCCCGAAAACGTTCGCGGGTCGCTCAACCGACGCGCAGGTCATCCTCCATCGCGAGTCACTGTATAACAATCTAAAGGCAATGCCAATCCAGGAGGTGATAAAATAGTATAAGATATTTGAGCTGTTGAGCTTGCCAAGTCTGTCGATCACTGCTACCGAGTTGGAAAAGACTTTTCCCCAGACAGGGAGAGGAGGCTAGCGGTTTCGGTCTGGTTTCTTATATCCATGGGGGCGTATGGCCACAGTATTTTGGATCGCAGTGCACAGGGAACCGTCACTGAGATAGTAACCGAACTCAAACGTTGGCGTACTGCGGCCTTTTTGGTCAAGTTCCTGGCGAATGTTCTCCTCGATCTTGGGGTCGAATTCAAAGCGCAGCTCCAGGTCAGTACGCCCTTCTGCCCGGAAGTCCAGCTTAAGACCCCGCGTCCACACAGAATAGCCTGGAAATACCCGAACGCAGGCAAGGGCGGGAATGGGGTCGGCGAGAGAGGCCTGAAAACCGCCAAACATATTGCCACCAGCATTGCGTGAGATCATCGTCAATGGCAGTTTAATCCGTACCCGTCGCCAGCCGTCTGAGATCTCCAGTATCTTGACGCCCATTAGCCAGAAAGGCGGGAACCACTCCAGGCGTTTATTCACCGACAAAAAACGTGCGCGGGTGATGAAGCGCATGAGGTTAAAGTGACGTGTCTTGGCCATGGGGACAGGATGAGATGCTAATAGTGGAAGTACAAAAGTAACTTGGCCACTTTCGAGTCCATTTGGTTAAGGCCTTTTTGCCTTATCAATGGCACGGCCAAGAAAGTCCATGCGGTCTACCCCCCAATAAAGTTCCGGCTTTTCGCCGTGGTGGAAAAAGAAGCTGGGGGCGCCAAAGGCGCCGAGCCGGTAGGCGGTGGTAGTGTTGTCCTTGAGCGCGTCCATTAGCGGCTCTGGATGAGTCGGACTGGCCCATCCAATGGGCAGTTTATGGTCTGCCATGATTTTATCAAGCCACTGGGGGTGATCGGGTTGAATATTCCCCGACCACAGGTCTTTGAATACCGCCAGGCTAAAGGTGATACGGTCATCCGCATCCAGAGCCTGGGCACCGAGCAAGGCCGGGCGGGCATCGAAAAAAGATGGGTTTTGCATCTTGAAAGGTACGTCAAGATGTTCGGCCCATCGATTCAGGTCATGATACAGATACAGGGCCTTGCGGCGCACGCTGGAGGGCGGGGTATTGCCGGACATCTTGATTAGTTGTGGCAGCAGAAAGGGTTTCCAGTGAATATCGATCTCATGCTGGTTGGTAAACTCGGGGACCCGGCAGGCTGCCAGGTAGCTAAACGGGCTGACAAAGTCATAGTAGAAGTCGATATGCATAAAAACTATAGTAGCCGTTCTTAAGGGTAGCGTTTTAAGTGTTAGGTTTATAGGTCTGTTTAGCGGCGAAGGCATTTGTGTCTTATGGTGAGCATCAGAACCATCGCAGCAAGGGCTAACAATATGCCAATACCTATAGAGATTCGTTGCCACGAAGGCACTCTCGCTTCGTGGGGGTCGCAGATTGAGGCATCAAATTGATATGCAATCTTTAGTTTTTTAAGTTCTTCAATAAGTTCTGTGTTGCGAGTGGACCAGAAGGTTCCCCGGATGAAGGTGGACGCCGGTACCGATTGATTGATGCCAATAACCCGGCCGCACAGATCGAGCAGGGGGCCGCCGCTATTGCCGGAATTGACCGCAGCAGTATGATCGAAGACACGGGTACGCGTGTCCTCGCTACCAATATTTTCCTCACTGTATTCTGAAATAACACCGTCACGGCGAACGGGACTCAGGGCATAGGTCTGTAATTTGGTTTCAATAGCAGCGGCGGAATAGAAAAACCCGGTTTCGTCAAACACCTTTTTGATGCTGAACTTGCCGGTGTCAGATGCCCCAGGATACCCCGAGGACCAGATTTTGGTTCCCTTGGCGAGTCTCGGCTGATCGGTTTCGGTCAAGATCATGGGTGCCCGGGTGCTGTCGAGACCCTTGGCGCGTAATATGGCCAGGTCCTTCTTATGGGATACCCAGCTAAGTGTTGTGTTGCGCCAGCGGGACTTGTCCAGGCCGCCATCAAGAAGATAGGTTTGGTATTGGATGAGGTTGGGTTTGCCGAGGTCGGTGTAGAGGGAATATAGAAAATTGATGGGGGCAAATTTCCCGGGATATTCTTTGGCGAATTTTTTTGCAAATTTCTGGACCTCTTTTCTCTTGTTTTCTACAGCCTCCTTGGGTTCAGCCACGTGGGCATTGGTGGCGATGTCCCCCTGGGTGTTTAATAAAATTCCGGTGCCGCTACTGACGTTGATGACCTTGTCGGCAAAACGGCCGCCGGAAAATTTAATGATGGTTACGATGCGCACCACACCAGTTTCAAGTCGGACCTGATCGATATCTGCATCTGCGGCTATAGAAGCGGACGAGTTGAGTGCCAGGATCAAGAGCAGAGATGTCGTCAGTGCGTGTTTACACTTCTTGAGTTTGTTGTGCATAACTGTGTTTCGCAAATTTAAGGCATGGTGGTAGGTCTTAGTCATGGTCTGGTTTGGCTGCTCGTGGGTGGTTTCTGGGTTATTATCGATGACTCTGGGGTCGGCGTCACACTGCCAGTAAAAAATAAAATTGCAAATACGATGGCCAAGAGTGCCGCAAGATACAGGACCCAGCCGCCAAATAAGGATGGGGTCTTAGTATCTTGTTTTTCAAACAGATCCACCACCACGATCTGAGTATTGTCCTGGTTCACCTCGTGTTGGGATTCGACCGCATAGGTGAGTGCCTCTGCAAAGGCCTGCGCGTTGGTGTGTAGTTGGCTGATTTGAACCATGTTGTTCATGGCCAGCGTGTTTAACCCATCGGTGGCCAACACCAAACGATCACCCTTTTCCAGTATGACCGAACGCTGTGACAGGTCTACTTCATTTAGGGACTCGCCCATGATGCAGCTAAGCAGCATGTTGCGGCGCGGGTCTTGGGCGGCCTCCTCGGGGGTGATGTTGCCCGCTTCGACCTCCCTGTTGAGCACCGCGCCGATGCTGTGGTCTGCATTGAGTTTGGTCATTAGACCCTTGCGAATTAAATACAAGTGACTGTCACCCACGCTGATCCACCAAAGTTTATCGTTATTGATCAGCACCGCGATCAGGGTGCTGGCCATGCCGTGTAACGTGGGGTCTTGTCGGGTGGCATTGCGCACCGCCTCATTGGCTTGCACCAGACTGCTATGGAGTACGTCGGGCCAAGGTTCGCCGTCTGATCGTGATTGGATCGCTCTGCTAAAAACGGTGACCACGGTCTGGCTGGCCACATTGCCCGCTACCTCGCCACCCACCCCATCTGCCACCGCCACGGATAGACTGTCGATCTCTTCAAAGGCAGCGTTGCTGCCATTGGGGTCGCACACCGCGTAGCTATCTTCCTGATAGTCGCGGGCGCCCTGTATGTCGGATGTACCGACTTTAAAGCCCAGACCTACTCGTTGCCCCATGAGAACTGATTGCCGCAGAAGGGCACAAATACCAAAGTGGTATTGCCCATTGTGATTTGATCATAGGCAGCCAACTGGGCCAGCTCTAAAACCGGTTTGTCGTTGAGGTAGGTGAGGTTCTTGCCCGTACCATGTTGCAGGTAAAACAGTTTACCTTTTGGGTCGAAGGTCAGGCGTGCTTGTTCCTTACGGGCGATTTCTGCATCCCCCACACTATTGAAATTGAGCGAAAGGGTTTCACTGGGGTCGCGGCCAATAGAGTTCACCCCATGGCGTATAGGCAAGCTGGCGCCTTTGCCCTCACCCTTGATCACTACCAGCCAACCGGTGACCGGTTCGCGGCCACCGGTTCTCAGTATCTGAGTGGTTTCATCCACATCCCGGGTGCCCCTTGCCGGTACTGTGGGGTGGGTAGTAATACCCTCTGAAGGATTATTACGTTGCAGGGGCCGGGTTTTGCGATCATTGGGCTCGACATCATCAAAATTGACCTCCACCGGTGCGCATTTGGGGCAGGCGCTGTAGCGGTCGGTATCGTATTGATGGAGCCCGGCTGGGCAACGAACCATGCTAGGCATGTTTGTCTCCTTAACTTTAGTCTTACTCTATAAAGGCGGTAATCTAAGATATTGCGGGTAGGCAACGATTAGGCAACTATAGCGCTTTGGACCTAACATTAATAACCATGCTGAGATGCCTGATCGGCATAGCCCAGTGGAGATGTTGGAGTGGCAACAAAAGGACCCTCACCGCCGGCCTGTTTACCGGCCCCGGCTTGGTCTGTGGTGGGTTTATGGGGCCTTCCACGGTGGCGGCTGCTACTGGGAGAAGGGGCTTTGACCGTTGCTGGTTTGATCGGCATAGTGGTTGTTCGGTGCAGCGGGAGCCCGGATCGGGGTCAGGTTTGCCCCAATCCCGATTGCGCCGAGTCTGTAGATTTTGAGATTTACCCTGAAGTGCTCGCGCTGGGCTCGACAGAAGACAAACAGGACTAGAAAAGGCACATTGAATGGGGCGGGAATTGGAGTTTGCTGAGGTCAGTCATATTGGCAAGCGAAAGGAGAATCAGGATTATTATGGGCACTTACTGACGGATCACGGTGGTTTGTTTGTGGTGGCCGATGGCATGGGTGGGCATAGTGGCGGTGCGTTGGCCTCGCAAACCTTTGTGAATGTAATTTTACAAAAGGCAGATCAACGTCGTAGCGGATTGGCTTCACGTCCCAGATTGGCCTTAAACGATCTCATCAGATTGGCCGGCGGTTATACGTCATACACCCTAAACGAAAAATACCCCGACCTTGATCCGCGTACCACATGCGTGATGGCCTGGATCAGCGATGATCGATTGGTAGCGGCCCATGCGGGTGATTCGCGTCTTTATATTTTGGAAAAAGCCGGTGTTGTTTATCAATCACGGGATCATTCTATTGTGCAATTGCTGGTGGAACAGGGCGAAGTCGATGAGGCCGATGCAGGCAGCCACCCGGATCAATCTCGGGTGTACAGGAGTATTGGTGGTGACAAGAAGCCAAAACCCGCCATTCGTAATCTCGACACCCTGGAATCGGGGCAGATAGTATTGTTGTGTACAGACGGGTTTTGGGAACACGTAACCGGCGAGGAAATGTGTCAACTGGTCGACAGTAAAAATTTAAACGTAGATATCAAAGAGATGATTAAAAAGGCCGTGATCCGCGGTGGCAAGAATTGTGACAATGTGACTGTCAGTGTGATCCGGTTTAAAAAACAAGGGTCGAATGAATTCGCACCTACAATCAATATATTGTAGGTGCGACAAATTCGTGCGTGAGTGTGAATGTTAATATGAATTGTAGGTGCGAATTCATTCGCACAAAATATCATGGATAACGCCGGAGACAAGGATGGGATACGATCAATTACGCAAGGGACGCTATTCCGCAGCGCATCAGGTGTATTTCGTGACGACGGTGGCCCAGGGCAGGGTGGCCTATTTTAACGATTTATGGATTGGCCGCTGTGTCGTCAAAGAGCTGCGTTATCTGCATGACGAAGGATTTGCGCAATCCATGGCCTGGGTTTTGATGCCGGACCATTTATATTGGTTGATCGGACTTGAAGACAGCCTTGATTTGGGCACGGTTTTGAAAACCCTAAAGGCTCGCTCGGCGAGGGCGGTGAATAAACAGTTGGGTCGGCGTGGTTCCATTTGGCAGCGCGCATACTATGACCATGCGCTGCGTAAGGACGAAAACTTGCGCGTAGTTGCACGCTATATATTGAACAATCCACTACGCGCCGGTCTTGTAACGGATATAGGTGAATATTCGTTGTGGGATGCGGCATGGATATCAAATAGGATTGGCCGGATAAATCCGGCCCTACAATTAAATTAACCCCAATACCGGTTCTCACCCGTTTATAGCCTGTAGACCGGTTGGGGTCGGTATTGATTTCTCTTGATCTTCAGCGGTCATGACCCATTGACAGCAAAAGGAGAATCAAAATGAACCCCTTTTTCAGTAGAAAATTACTCATGGCCTTTGTTGTGGCTGCTCTGATGTTTGGCTGTGTGCAAAATGATCCCAATAAATCCGACCTGGATGTAAGCTCAAACGGACGTCAGGTTCAGGATACGTTGTCTGATAAAGAGCGCACGCTCGAATCCACCGTTGCAATAACCGAAGAAAAAGCGAAACGAGATTTTATTGTCCCGTTGCCTGAAATAGTTTCCCCGGCCTCTCGTCCTACAGCGCCTTCTTCATACGCGGCGGGGCGGTTGAGTGGGCCCCGGGTGCTATACAAACGCTCGTATATGATGGCAGAGCGCAGCGGGGTGGTACCCCAACATTTTCGCAAGCCCAGTGAGCCCTTGGATCGGGAGAACTATGCCCACCCCAAGGACAACCCCGTTCAACGGGTGGCGGAGCATCCGGTATCCACCTTTAGTATCGACGTGGACACCGGCGCCTATTCCAATATGCGCCGTATGATCAAGGCGGGCAGATTGCCCCGCAAGGACGCGATCCGGGTGGAGGAACTTATCAATTATTTTAGCTATGACTATCCCCTGCCCGAGGACAAAACAGCACCCTTCAATGTTGTTACCGAGATGGCGCCCACGCCCTGGAATAAAGAAACTCACCTGTTACATGTTGGCATCAAGGGCTATGACGTGCCGAAATCCAAACGCCTGCACTCCAACCTGGTTTTTCTGGTAGACGTATCGGGTTCCATGCGTTCGGCCCACAAACTGGATCTTCTAAAGTCTTCCCTTAAATTGCTTTCCGCCCAGGCCAGCGGGGACGACCGGATTGCCATTGTGGTCTATGCCGGGGCTTCGGGTGTGGTATTAGAGTCTACCGCGGGTAATGAGCGTGCCAAGATCCATGCCGCACTGGATGCCTTACAGGCCGGGGGCTCCACCAATGGTGGCGCCGGTATCCGATTGGCCTATGCCATGGCGCAGCAATCCTTCATCAAAGGCGGCATCAACAGAGTATTGCTGGCCACTGATGGCGATTTTAATGTGGGCACGGTGAACTTTCAGGTCTTAAAGGATTTGATCGAGGAAAAGCGCAAGTCCGGTATTTCACTCACCACCCTGGGTTTTGGGGCGGGTAACTACAACGACCATCTGATGGAACAACTGGCCGATGCGGGTAACGGTAACTATGCCTATATCGATACCCTCAATGAGGCGCAAAAGGTGTTGGTGGACGAGATGTCATCCACCCTGCAGACTATCGCCAAGGATGTGAAGATTCAGATCGAGTTTAATCCCGCTGTTGTGGAAGAGTATCGCCTGATTGGATACGAGAACCGCATGCTCAAGCGGGAAGACTTTAGTAACGACAAGGTGGATGCAGGTGAGATTGGCGCTGGACATACGGTAACCGCCCTGTATGAGATCAGCCTCAAGGGGAGCAAAGGCGCGCGTATCGAAGCCCTGCGTTATGGAGCAAACCCTAAAGCAGCAACTGCCGGGGCCAGGGGCGGTGAAGTGGCCTTTCTCAGGATTCGTCATAAGCAACCCAATGGCGATGTCAGTAAACTGCAGGAGTGGCCTATCAACAAATCGGCTATTACTACCAAGTTGGCCAAGGCCTCGCAAAACTTTCGTTTCTCGGCAGCCGTGGCGGCCTTCAGCCAACTCTTGAAGGGGGGTCAGTATACCAGTGATTTTAAATATACTGATGTGATCTCTCTTGCCCGCAGCGCCCGTGGGCGTGACCGGTTTGGCTATCGGGGAGAGTTCATCAACCTGGCCAATCTGACCAAGTCTCTGGATGCAACCGGCCCAGTGGCTAGTCGTTAGGTACGATTTTGTATTGATCCCTTCTCCTTGGAGGAGAAGGGATCGTCAATTTATAGAAGCGCCCATTTATTTATCCTGGTGCATGGGGTAAGTTCGTGGGCCTATGCTGGTCAACGACACAGATGAGGCCTTGATGATGCGCTATCGGGGCGGTGACGCAGGGGCCTTTGAGGTCCTCTATACCCGGCACAAGGGCGTGTTGTTCCGTTACTTTCAGCGCCAATGTGGCAACGGGGCTGTGGCAGAGGAGCTTTTCCAAGACGTGTGGGTGAAGCTGATCAATGCCCGCGACCGCTATGAACCTCGCGCCAAGTTCACCACCTATCTTTATCATATGGCCCATAATCGACTGATAGATTTTTACCGCAAGCAATCTAGCGGTGTGCCGGTATCCTTTGGTGAGGCGGACTGTCCCGGTCTTGACGAGATGATTACAGAGACGCAATACATTCCTGAACGACAGGCCGTATCACGAGAGCAAACCGACCAGCTGTTAGCGCTCATTGATAAGTTACCGGAGGCCCAACGCGAGGTATTTTTGATGCGCGAAGAAAGCGGTATGAGCCTGGAACAAATTGCTGAGGCCACCCGCGTGGGCAAGGAAACTGCCAAGAGTCGTTTACGCTACGCAGTAGCGGCCTTGCGACATGGCATGGAGCAGCATCTATGATGGCTAAAGACAAAGATTTTGTTTTGAACAACTACCTGCACGGTGATTCCGGCCTATCGCGTGTTTATGCCAAGGCCGGCGAAGTCACTCCACCGGCATCTTTGGATACCACTATCCTCGCCGCTTCACGCCGAGCAGTGGGCTCACGCCCACAGTTAGCCACCAGCCCGTTTAGCCGAACCTGGGCTATTCCTGCTTCCATAGCGGCGGTGTTGATGCTGTCCGTGGGCTTGATCAATTTTATGGACGAGCAAGAAGTGAACTTTGATGAAATGAGCTATATCCCCAAGTTAAGAGGGGGTATTGAACGCAACCAGAGTAAAGATGCAAGTGGTATAGCCGATACAGATAAACCCGCCAGCAAGCCAAATGCCAAGTCTGCATCGGGTTTGAGACGGAGTCTTAGAATTGTCCCGCAGGCCCCTGCGCCACAGACTCCCCCAGCCTCATCCCAAGTCAGCCCAGGTCTTGCTCGATCATTTGAACTTATGGAAGCTGAGGCCGTAAGGGAGTCTAAATTGAAAAAATCCATGGCTGTCCAAGAAGAGGTAGCATCTCAGCCTGGTGCCTATGACACGGAAATGGGTGCGCTCATGCAAAAACGCTCTCAGTCAGAAGACCGGGCTTTGATCCAGGAGAAGCTAAAACGGACTCCGGATGCCATCTCGCCAGCCAGAAAGCGAGTGCCTTATTCGGATTCCCATGAGTACGACGGTGTGTCCAGGACAGGGAAGATTGAAGGCCCCACCGCTGCACTGGATACATGGTTAGAGTATATTCGGAAGCTACAGCGCGATGGCAGAATTGAAGAGGCAAAAGCGAGCTTCAAGGCCTTTCGTCAGCGTTATCCGGAATATCCGGTTACGGATGAGTATGAAGGATTAAAATAAATCGGCTCTTCGGAAAAATTTGTGGGTAATGACGGGACTTATGTATTCGTAACTTATTGATGCTATATTGGTTTTTGGAGCAAAACATAGAAA
>DRJZ01000139.1 GCA_011052015.1 Acidiferrobacteraceae bacterium
CACATCATCACATCCAAGCTAAAATTTGATTGGGGTCCCGTGCTCAACCGCTTCAAGCCGATCCGTCGGCGCTGGCGGCGGTTTCGGCACAACCTGCCGTTTTACATTTCCAGGCTACGTTTGCGTCTTGCCACGGTAGACAATGTGCCACAATTGGCGGCCCTGGGGCTGCTAGTGGGACTCTTGGCAGGGGGCGTGATCATTGGCTTTCGCGGGCTTATCGATGTTGCACAATCCCTGTTCCTGGGCGGCGATAGCGCAGAGAGCTACTCATCCCTTTCCTCCTTGCAACGGGTAGCACTGCCCACCCTGGCGGGCCTGATTATAGGTGTGGTGTGGCACTACTTACCCGTACCCGCTCGACAGGTGGGCGTGGTCCATGTCCTGGAGCGTTTGGCCTATCATCAGGCACGGCTGCCGATACTAAACGCCGTGGTTCAGTTTTTCGCTGCCGGCCTCGCCATTATCAGCGGGCATTCCGTCGGACGGGAAGGCCCGGGTATTCATCTCGGCGCCACCAGCGGCAGCCAATTGGGTCAGTGGTTGGGGCTACCCAATAACAGCACCCGAACCCTGGTGGCCTGTGGTGTGGCCGCAGCTATCGCTGCTGGATTTAATACCCCCCTGGCCGGTGTCATCTTCGCCATGGAGGTAGTGATGATGGAATACACCATTACCGGTTTTACGCCAGTCATTTTGTCCTCGGTATCGGCCACGGCACTCACCCGATGGGTCTATGGCGCCTCCCCCGCCTTTGTAGTGCCCGCGCTCACCATGGGCTCAATACTCGAACTCCCGATAGTGCTAGGTCTGGGGGTGGGGATCGGCATCCTCGCCGCACTCTTTGTGCGCATCATAGAACGCACCCAGCATTACAGTAGCCGTCTACCCATTTGGTCACGACCCACCTTGGCAGGTCTGATCGTTGGTCTGGGCGCCCTGGCCTTTCCACAAATCATGGGGATTGGTTATGACACGGTATCGGGCGCCTTGCTCAGCGAAATGGGCTTGGGTGTACTGGTGGGCATTGCCATAGTTAAGCTCCTGGCCACCAGTATCAGCATCGGTTTAGGTATGCCCGGTGGGATCATCGGCCCAACCCTGGTGATCGGTGCAACTGCGGGCGGGGCAATCGGTCTTGTCGCCGCTGAGGTATTGCCCGGTAATGTGGCTTCTCACGGGTTCTATGCCATGGTGGGCATGGGCGCCATGATGGGTGCCACTCTCCATGCACCCTTGGCGGCGCTCATGGCACTACTGGAGTTGACCGCCAACCCCAACATCATCTTGCCAGGAATGTTGGCAGTGATCGGCGCCGGACTGGTGAGTGGAGAACTCTTTAAGTGCAAACCGGTCTATCTCGCCCTGCTGCAATCCTTGGGCCTGGACTACCGTAATGACCCGATGGCCCAATCTCTACGGCGTATTGGCGTCGTCAAGGTAATGAACACCCAATTCGTCACTGCGCCCCAACTGCTTGGACTGGAAGAGGCAAGGAAAATTATAAAGACCAAACCGGAGTGGATTGTGGTGCGTGGCGAACATGGTCCTCAGGCCTTATTGCCGGCAGCGGATCTTGCCCGTCAACTGCAAGGCCCTAATGATGACATCGAAACCAACAATGTCGACGTGGTGAAGTTAATAGATCTATTGGAAATTCCAGCGGTACGTCAAGACCTGACCCGCTCACACGTACAGGCCAGTTTACAAGATGCCCTCGACACCCTGAACCAGAACAAGGTTGATGCCCTCTACATCACCCACGGAGCCCGCAGCCACACCCCGCGTATCTATGGCGTTCTCACCCGCAAGGACATTGAGCAAGCCTATAGTTAGGGAACCTTTGATTAATACGCTCAGGCGCCAAGCTAATAGCATGTTGCTTTTTATAAAGAAAATTCTTGGCATCTTGGCGGTTCAAGTTCAATTGATCAGAATTTCCTTAGACTCTGGAAAGATCGAATAAATTCGAACCTACAAATAATGTAAATGAGGTCATTCGCACTTATGTCCGACGAGAAGGGCCTCGGGGACATAACACTTCACCGTGGTGGCGACATCCAGAATCACCCCCGGTTTGGCCCGCACCGACACCCACAAAAGGTTGAGGGGAACATTGAGATCAATGAACACTACCTCATGAAACTGCTTGAGTACCGCCTCCAAAGTCGCCACCTTATTCTGGAACTCCCTGTCGGTCAGTTCCCGCAAATCAGGTATCAGCATCATAAAATCTGAAAGTGGCCGACCATAGCCATCATGGGGCGGCACTCGCTCGTAAAGAGGCTGGTGATTGGCCTCAAAGTTCAGGCCAGGTTGGAGTGATTGTTTTTGGGACATCCTGCCCTTACCCTAGCCAAGCGTCGAACCCATAACAAGGACACCGCCGTCTTTTCGACGAGTCTACTGCCTGTCCACTGCTTACTAACGCCAGTCGCCCAGGTTTAGGCCATGCGGGTATTTCCCTGTACAATAGGGCCTGTAAGGACAGGTCTGGACTAAGAACTTTTTCACCGCTCCCCTGTCACCCATAGTGTACTTGTTGCGTTAATTGTATTGATATCCACTCGGAGAATCCTGATGAAAAAGACAATCATCATCACAACTGCCACCCTTTTAGCCCTATCTGTTACCGGCTGTGAAACTGCCACCAAAGAAGGGGTGGGCGGTATCACTGGCGCCATTGTTGGCAGCATATTGGGCGCCCAGGTAGGCGGGGGGCATGGCCGGGATGCAGCCATCGCGATAGGCGCCCTTGCAGGTGCCATGGTGGGATCCAACCTTGGCCGCCATCTCGATGAACACGACGAGGCCCGGGCCCGAGACGTCCTTGAGCACAATCGTACGGGACAGAGCAGTCACTGGGAAAACCCCCATAGTGGCGCCCACGTCACCATGGTACCCACCAGTTCCTACCGGAGCAGTACCGGCCAGAACTGCCGTGAATATCAAACCGAAGTCATTGTGGGTGGCAAAAAGGAAGCGGCCTACGGTACGGCCTGCCGTCAATCGGACGGCGCCTGGAAAATAGTCAACTAAAAACAGCCGAACACTCGCTTACGGCGCCTTATTACTGCTGACATAGTCCCACCACGGGAGCATATATAAACGGACGGCCCCGCTCATTGAGGGCGACGCCCATTATTCGAGCGGATACGATCAATTTATCATCGGATAACCGATAGATGTCCTGAAGAAATGCAAACTTGATTCTTGATAGCTGTTGCAGATTGAGTCCTACCCAGAATGCCTCTCCACTATGCAGAGGGTACTTATAGTCAAGCTCAGCGCGGGTGACGACGAGATTTACCCCCTGTTTGACCAACTCGGCAAAATCGATCCCCGACACCAACAAAAACTCATGCCGGGCGTGCTCCAGATAATTCTGGTAGACCCCATTATTCACCACCCCCTGGATGTCGCACTCGTAATCTCTAACCTTGAAATCCAGCTTAAAGGAATAATCCATATGTATTTTCAGTGCTGTCCCGTTAACTGCACGTTGTCATGCCGGACTTGTTCCAGCATCCAGGAAGCCGTTGAGACCACTGGATTCCGGCCTTCGCCGGAATGACGGGAGAGGTTGTTCAAATTTCATGTCTCCAACAGCATTAATTGTTCCATTTACCTGTATATTGGCATGATTGCACCACAACAAGATTTTGTTAACGGGACAGCACTGATGTATTTCATGTGCTATGGGCAATAGGCTTTTCAGTAAACAAATAGTCTTTAAGCTCTTTATCAAACGCGGGGTCTTTACGCCGTATCCATTCAAGCACCATGGCCGCGTGTTCTTTTTCTTCGTCTCTGTTGTGGGCAAGAATGGCCTTGAGATCGCCATCCTGACAAGCGTCCACCCGCTGGTTATACCAATCAACCGCCTCCAACTCCTCCATTAGAGAAACAATCGCCCGATGCATATCCCGGGTCTCATCGGACAAGTCACTGATTTCTTCGTGATAACCTTCATTTGCCATAGTTTTTCTCCTCTACACGTTTGACCACACTGCATATTCGTTACCATTAGGGTCGCCAAAGTGGAACCGCCGTCCACCGGGAAACTCAAAGATGGGTTTCAAAATAGAACCACCCGCGTCTTCTATTTTAGATTGGGTTTGTTCCAGATTATTACTGTAGAAAACGATCAGTGCGCTACCCTTGTCAGTGGAAGACACTAGCCCTGACTTGAAAAATCCTCCATTGATACCTTCATTGGAAAAAGCGGTATATTCAGGGCCATAGTCGATAAATGACCAACCGAACACGGTGGTAAAAAATTCCTTTGCCGCCTCTATATTTTTCGCCGGGAATTCGACGTAATTGATTTTCTCGTGCTCATTCATGGGTTCAGTTCTACACCCTAGTCACTCTTAAACCCTGCTTCTTTATGACTACCGTCACAAAAGGGTTTGTTCTTGGAGGCACCACAACGGCATAGGGCGACTTGGGTGCCCTGCCAGGCCACACGACCGCTGCTGGCCTTAATACTGAAGTTACCGGACAAAAGTAGCGGCCCATCGGGCAAAGGCTTGATGCTGAGTTTGCCCCCGTGGGCGCTCAGGCCATCACCCTTCTCGCCGACGGCACCGTAATCCTGAAAACCGATCTTTTCGTGGGCGTTATCACAAAAGGGCTTGTTGTTTGACTCGCCGCAACGGCACAGGGCGGCGCGGTATCGGGTGCCCGGCATGTCATCATCGACACCCTCAATATCCAAATCACCACGAACGAAGAAAGGTCCATTGTAGGACACGACAACGGTGTTCTCATTTTCCACCTGCTCTTTGGAACTACCGTCTTGCGCCTCGAAGACCAAGGCACCGGTGGGACAGGACGTCACCACATCATTCACCTCTTCCTGGGAAGCAAGGTCAGGCAGGCACCAAGGCTGGCGGCCACCCACAAACAAATCGCCCTTGGCGCGGCCGCACTCGCCGATATGGATGCACAAGCGACCGTTCCAGGTTACGTCGACTTCATTTCCGGGATACTGGGTGATCTTTTTATCAGTCATTCGACTCCTCCTGTGCTTGGCGTTTGCGTCCAATCTTATCAACACTATACACCCAACTGATTATGTTTCCAGAATCATACAACCCACCACGGATAAAACCACTTTTTGGTTTGATATTTCACCGGCTGGACGAGTACTATCTCCTGCATGATCACTTCAGGGATTCACCATGTGGGCCTGGCGGTTACGCAACTCGAGGCCAGCGCCGCCTTTTTTACACATTTATTGGGTTGGGACGAAATACGCCGGAATCCGGACTATCCCGCCATCTTTGTAAGCGACGGCCACATCATGCTCACCCTATGGCAAGTGGCAGACCCCGGCAACGCCACCGCCTTTGATCGCCATCACAATGTAGGCCTGCATCACCTCGCCATCAAGGTCGACTCCAAAGGAAAACTGGATGAAGTCTACCAAACGCTTACCAAGGCCGGGGGTGTGGCTATTGAATTTGCACCGGAACTGCTGCAAGAGGGTCCGGCCCATCATATGATGTGCATCGAACCCAGCGGCCTGCGCATTGAATTTATTTGGCCGGGCCAGTGAGACCCTTTTCAATACCTCGCCAAATCATCCCGGCATGTTTGATATTATTTTCGATCACGGCTTGCGAATACTCCGGGCAATTGGAACCTTTTAGCACCGATGGTTGTAGCCGCTTTCCCGATGGCCCGCCGAACGACCCCCAGCGCTGGCATAATTGTTGTGTGGATCACGATAAGACCTATTGGCTAGGCGGCAGTTACTCACAACGATTGGCGGCGGACAACACCTTGAAAGAATGTATATCTAAAACCGAAAACCCGCACTTGGCCAACATCATGCGCGCCGGAGTCCGTGCCGGTGGTTCACCGTTTTGGCTCACCCCCTATCGCTGGAGCTATGGCTGGCCCTATACCCGGGGTTATCGGGAAGTCACCGGGAATGAAAGAAAACAGGCAAAAACTCTATTGAATCGTTTGCCTTGAAAACCAATGGATCTTGCCCATAGAGACACAAATAGTGCATTTTGTCCTACTAAAAAATGGTAACCTGTTGAATTCATGAAAATAGATATTTTAGCGCCCCCTAAATGTCCGAAAGCGTATTGGACATTTAGGTCCACTACTTATAGTTGAACTAAACCGCTTCGCGGTAGCTTCTTCACTTTCTTTTCAGAGATCTCCCCAGCCGTAACGATAGCGTTCAAACTCTATAAGGGCCCATGTGGGTTCTTAGATGAGGAGATAAACGATGACACCGTTACGACAGAAGATGATTGATGCCATGCGTGTGCGTGGTTTTTCCATGCGCACCCATCAAAGTTACCTGGCGGCGGTCACTG
>DRJZ01000140.1 GCA_011052015.1 Acidiferrobacteraceae bacterium
CTCTGTGGCAAATCTGACCGGTGACTCACTCAACATAGTAAAGAATACCAGCACCCTTAGAGTAGCGCGGCCCAACAAAAAAAGGGCGCCATGTCACCATGGCGCCCGTCTCGTCCAGACTCGCGATAACCCCGTCAGGTTTAAATTTTTTCCTTAATACGCGCCGCTTTACCGGTGCGATCACGCAGGTAGTACAACTTGGCGCGGCGTACATCGCCGCGACGTTTGACCTCAATACCGGCGATCATCGGGCTGTGCAACTGGAAAACCCGTTCAACACCTTCGCCATAGGATATCTTGCGAACCGTAAATGAAGAGTTGAGGCCCCGATTGCGTCGACCAATTACCACGCCTTCAAAGATCTGTAGACGTTCACGGCCACCTTCGACCACTCTAACCTGAACCGCCAGGGTATCGCCTGGGCCAAATTCAGGAATATCCTGTTTGAGCTGTTCGGACTCGAGCTCCTGAATAATCTTACTCATGTCTGTTCTCCTGGTTTTCTCGATGCGCCTGTTGAAATTCTTCCAACAAACGCGCTTGTTCTGCATCTAACTGTAGACCGTCTAACAACTCCGGTCGTCTTAACCATGTCCGCCCCAGAGACTGCTTAAGCCGCCAGCGCCGAATCTGTTCGTGATCACCCGACAATAACACCTCGGGCACGGTACGGCCGGCAAACTGGGCCGGTCGTGTATAGTGGCCACAATCCAAAAGCCCAGTTGCAAAGGAATCCTCCTGTGCCGATGCGGCATTACCCAAAGTCCCGGGTATGTGCCTTGCCACTGCATCAATCAACACCATCGCAGCGAGTTCACCACCGGATAACACGTAATCGCCGATGGACCACTCTTCATCCACTTGGGCCTGGAGCAAACGCTCATCGACCCCTTCATAGCGTCCTGCCAATAAAATCAAACCTTGCCGGGCTGCCAACTCCACAACCGCCGGATGATCCAAGGGCCGCCCCTGAGGGGATAAATACAGCACCTTGGCCCGATTTGCTTGGGCCTCGCGCACCCGGCGCAGGGCTTGATCCAGCGGATCGGCCATCATCACCATGCCGGGACCGCCTCCAAAGGGACGGTCATCTACACGTCGGTATTTATCCGTAGTGTAATCCCGTGGATTCCAGCACTGTAAACTCATCTGGCCTTGTTCCAAGGCCCGCCGGGTCACCCCGTAGTCTATAATGGCGTCAAACATCTGCGGAAAAATCGTGACTACGTCAATCCGCATCGCTCCACCACGCTAAAAATCTGCATCCCAATTGACTACAACGACACCATCATCCATGTCAATTTTATCAATCACCTCAGGGGTATAGGGAATCAACCTCTCTCGGTCTCCCTGCACCACCATGACATCGTTGGCGCCGGTAGCCAACATACTGGCGACAACTCCAAATTCCTTTTTGTCGCGATTGACGACCTTGAGCCCAATCAATTGGTGCCAATAATAATCACCCTTTGCCAACGCCGGTAGATCTTCTGCGCAAACCGTGATGTTGGCGCCGACCAACTGTGCTGCCCCGTCTCTATCGTCGCAACCCTGCAGAGACGCAACCAAGCCTTTTCCCTGTGACCGTCCAGAGACCAGCCTATAGGCCTTATCACCTATAGAGGTAGATAAATACCATTGCTTGTAATCAAAGATTGCTTGTTTGGGCCGTGTATAAGAAAAAACCTTAAGCCAACCTTTTACGCCGAAAACGCCCGCTATCCGACCCAGGGTGATACGCCCGTCCTGGTGAGCAGGCACGTCACCCTTAGGCGGCTTTAGGTTTTAGCAACGCGGCAACGCGGTCGGACATCTTGCCACCACGTTCGATCCAATACGCCACGCGGTCCCGATCAATGCGCAGGGACTCTTCATTTCCTGCGGCGCAGGGATTGAAGAAGCCTAAACGTTCAATAAATTTACCTGTAGCCGCACGACGTTGATCGGCGACAACAATGGAGTAGTAAGGCCGCTTCTTTGCGCCGCCACGAGCCAACCGGATGACCACCATGATCTCATTACCCTCAAAAAAAACTTGAATTTAAGCCTGCCCCAGGCAAGCGTCCAGCACCAGTACTGCTATGGGCGCCGGATTTTAACGTTTCTCCACGCCTAAAGAAAGCCATAGCGCCATGAATATGCTGGTCTTTTTGCGCAGCTGCAAAGACCGCTTTAGGGCTGTTCCAGGGTCAAATGACGCAAAAACCGCAGGTAGGCCGGAGAATCCCACTGACGCCCGCCCAAGGCGATATACCGCAGGCGCCCCTTCGGGTCCACTAGAAAGCTGGAGGGTAGCCCCCGGGGCCGCCATTTGGCAGTCACTTGTCCATCGGCATCCATTAGGGACTCCAGATCCGGCGCCACCACCCCCAAAAAGCTGAACACCTCCTCATCGGTCTCAGCAGTATTGACCAAAACCATCGCCATATCTGTGACCGGAATCTGCTCTCGCATCCGCTGCAATGTGGGCATTTCACGCCGACAAGGACCACACCAACTTGCCCAAAAATGGACCAGGACCCACTGTCCACGGAGTTGGACCAGATCTGTGGTCTTACCATCCATATCGGCAAGCTTGAAGGCAGGCGCCATGCGCCCATCCAGGGGCATCAAACCAGGGGGACGTACCCCATCCGCCACCGCGCTGGTAGTGACAAATAAGAGCGCTAGGATAATGACAGGCAATTTCACGGTGACGCCTTATCCACGGCACATTTTACGTTGGGTATCCGCAACACAATCTCAGCCCCCTTTTTGTCTTTGCCTGTGGCCAATCGGGCCTCAACAGCAAAAGTCTTGTTGGTTCGTTTTAAGACCACATTACCACCCACAGGTTCGCCATGCTGTAGATCCCGGCTTTCTGGTAATTGTGTCCAACCAAAAGTGGCACGACTGCCCAATGGCACCTTGAGTTGCTGCCACACATCATCCCAATAATGACGATCCAGACGCTCGACTAGCTCACCATCGTCGAGCACAAACCGCCATCGGTGCGGCTCAATCCACACCACTTTTTGACTACGATTGCGTATGGTTACCGTAATCAGACAGGCGGCGACCAAGCGATTTACCGCAGCCATCGGTAGATTGCGTGCGGTATAAAAGGCGAGAACCTGATCTGGGGTACGGGAAGAGACCTTTACCCTGACCCCATGGGCTTGTTGGCTCAGGCCCTGGGTGGGTTGGGCCCACACCCCATCTACGGCCGTGACCAATACGCTTATCACCACAGCCACAATAATCACCGGCCCGATCTTTCGGCCTGCTCGGTTTTGTTGGTTTGTCAGGTGCATCAATTTCCAGCCTTAAATGTAGGTCTGGTTTTAGCCCGACCTAAGTTAGCTATGTATATCAATGTTTGCCACAGACACGGAGGGCACAGAGGCTAGAGAAAGAATCTTCGTGTCTCCTTATTTTACAGAACATGGAATAATGCAGACAAGCTTTGGTTGCATGCTTTACTCTGTGAACTCTGTGGCAAAAATTTATTATATCTTTATGGCGCGGGCATGCCGGGAATCTTTCCCCCCATGGCACGCGCCATCTTGGCCATGCCACCCTTGCCCATGCGCTTCATCATCTTTTGCATTTTGACAAATTGTTTAAGGAGCCTGTTCACATCTTGTACCTGGGTGCCCGATCCCTGAGCGATCCGGCGCTTGCGGGAGGCCCGCACGATGTCCGGGGAACACCGTTCGTGGGGGGTCATTGAGTCGATAATGGCGATCATACGCATATTTTGCTTTGCGTCTAATTGGGACGCCGCTCCCTGGGGCAACCCCATTCCCGCCGGCAACTTATCCAGCATGCTGGCCATGCCGCCCATCTTTTCCATCTGCGCGAGTTGCTCACGCAGGTCATCCAGATCAAAACCTTTGCCTGTCTTTAGCTTTTTGGTTAGCCTTTCGGTCTGTTTTTTGTCGGCCTGGTGTTGCGCCTCTTCCACCAGGGAGAGGACATCGCCCATGCCCAGGATACGGGATGCGAGACGTTCCGGATGGAAGACCTCAAGGGCGTCGGTTTTCTCCCCCACACCCATAAATTTGATTGGCTTGCCGGTGACCTGACGCACCGACAGTGCGGCGCCACCCCGGGCATCCCCATCGGTCTTGGTGAGCACCACACCGGTGAGGGGCAGAATCTCATTGAAGGCCTGGGCGCTGTGTACCGCATCCTGACCGGTCATGCTGTCCACTACAAACAGGGTCTCGACAGGATTCAGGGCCTCATGCAGCGCCTTGATCTCATCCATCATGGCCTCATCCACATGCAGGCGACCGGCAGTATCAATCAGTACCACATCCGCATGAACCCGACTGGCTTGCTCTACTGCCGCCGTAGCGATTGCGACCGCAGTGGCACCTTCACTGCCACGAAAAAACCCGGCGCCCACGTCCTCGGCCAATCGTTCGAGTTGATCGATGGCCGCAGGACGGTAGATGTCGGCACTGGCCAGCAAAACCTTCTTCTTCTCCCGCTCATGTAGTCTACGGGCGAGTTTAGCCACAGTGGTGGTTTTACCCGCACCCTGCAGGCCTGCCACCATCATCACCGCCGGCGGTCTTACCGCAAGATTGAGGCCCTCATTGGCGACACCCATGAGAGCCACCAATTCGTCGTAGACGATTTTAATGACGGCCTGACCAGGGTTGAGGCTCTCTAACACCTTCTGGCCCATGGCCTGTTCGCGGACTTGATCAATAAAGGCCTTGGCCACTGGCAGGGCGACGTCGGCTTCCAGCAGGGCCATGCGTACGGCACGCAGGCTGTCACTGATATTCGTCTCGGTGAGCCGACCCTGGCCCTTGAGTTGTCTTATCGCGCCAGCCAGGCGGTCTTGGAGTTGTTCAAACATCTTTAATTATCAAAAAAGTAGATCTGCCGATTGTTAACCGTTTAGTTGCCGCCCTTTAATACGTGAACTCTATATTAGTTTTCAACAACCCAATGAGAGCAAGCATTGATAAAAACCAATATTCTCATTAGCAAGATCCACAGGTGAAGCTCGACTGAGGTAGGGTGGCAAGCGCTTATTGCAATGATACTCTCACAAAGACGCCAAGGGAAAAGTGGGTAATAACAAAAACCGAGATTGAGGAGCGGTATGTGGAAAATCAGGATTGATGAAGATCAACCACTCCTTGGCACACTTGGCGAGAGCAACAGTCAATTATGCACTTTCACAAGGCAAACAACATGTGAGACTATGGCCCCATCGTGCCCAAGCCAGAAGAATCACAACATGCTCACCGCGTTATTTGATCTCTTAGCCATATCATTGTATTTGATCGCTGGCATCCTGCTCGTCCGGCGACTCTTCAACATACCAACCACCGTGGGTTCAGAACTCTATATCAAGTGGGCGGTGCTTTCGCTGGCGGCCGGGGCGGCCACCCTGCACGGCGCCCTGCTGTACTCCACCCTGTGGGTGAGCGACGGTCTCAACTTGGGCTTAAACAGCGCCGCCTCACTCATGGCCTGGGCCATAGTGGTGCTGTTCCTGATCATCGCTGTATTTAAGGCCGTTGAGAACCTGGGCGTGATCATCTTGCCCACTGCCGCCTTGGCGGTCTTGCTGGCGTGGCTGTGGCCAGGCCAGCATCTCCTCCTGCCTCAAGTCTCTGCGGTCCTGTTGTCACACTTGGTTGTGGCCTTTCTCGCCTACAGTTTATTGGCGCTGGCCCTGGTCCAGGCCTTGGTCCTGTGGTGGCAGGAGCGACGCCTGCATCAGCAGCACTCTGGACGTGCGCTGCGGACCATGCCACCGATTCAGACCATGGAAAAATTTTTGTTCGGTCTCATAGGCACCGGCTTTGTGCTACTCACCCTTACCCTGATCAGCGGCACCCTGTTCTCCGAAGCAATTTTCGGCAAACCCCTGATCATCAGCCATCATATCGTGCTATCTCTCATTGGCTGGGGTATCTTTGCCATCTTGTTGTTCGGACATTGGCGGTTTGGCTGGCGTGGCCGCCACGCGGTGCGCTGGACCGTGGGTGGCTTTGCCTTGTTGTTGCTGGGTTACTTCGGCAGTAAATTCGTACTCGAAATCTTGCTAAACCGATAGCCGAAAACCATCGGCCGAGGTAAGCTCTGAATGACGCTCAACCACCAAGGCGCCAACGACCCCACGAATGGGGGGAAGTAGAGTGACGCTTGGAACAGTTGCCGGGGCCACCAAGCTAACAGGTTGTTGATCTTCAAAAAAG
>DRJZ01000141.1 GCA_011052015.1 Acidiferrobacteraceae bacterium
AGCAGGGACGACCTGATAGCTGTTTTCTACTACCGGGCTTATTGGAAATTCAAGTCATTGTGTCAACGCAAATCGCTGGTAAATTCGTTGGGAAACCCGAATAGACCCAAAAAATACTATTGCCCCGCCACCATCGACAATAACTTTTCACCAATCTCCTCTCGCCGCCATCCCTTAAGCACTTTTAATTCTCGCTCGCCTTGCACTAAGCGTCCCAAATCCTGCTTGTTACACAGTAGCGCGGGGTTCAAACCATTGGCATCTGCATAATCCTGCACCTCCACAGCCAAGGCCTTGACCCATTTCTTTTGCGCATCGGTCGGTTTAATGGGGTTGTCCCACAACGCCTGTGGGGGCTGATTCTGACCCTGATGCAGAGCCTCTAGCAACGACGAACCCCAACGTCTCAGCATCCCCGGTTTCAGTTCATCCCAATCCTTTAGCACGGCCTCATCCGCCGGTGGATTGCTGGTCAATTCGAATAACAACTTGTCTTTGATCACCCAGCTTCGCGGCAGGTCTGCCTGTTGGGCGCATCGTTCACGCCACGTGGTTAAGGCCTTAAGGACTTGTTGCTTGGCGGGCGACAAGCTACCGCCACGCTTTATCCTCAGGTATGCTCTGTCAGGGTCATTGCGATACAGATCCGGTTCCAATAGCGCGGATGTTTCTTCGTCAAGCCAGTGGAGCCTTCCCAATTCCCGCAGGCGATCACTCAGATTTTGATGTAGAGCGGGCAAGTATCTAACATCATCTTCGGCATAACGAATTTGATCCGCCGACAAAGGCCGTCGACACCAGTCTGTGCGGGTGTGGGCCTTATCCAGGCGCACCTCAACGAGGCGCTCCACTAGGGCGCCATAACCGATTTGATCGCCCAGTCCTGCCAGACCTGCTGCTAGCTGGGTATCAAACAATGGGGTCGGCAGAGCACCACGCAGATTATAGAATAGCTCCAGGTCCTGGCGCGCGGAATGCAGAATCTTGAG
This sequence comes from Acidiferrobacteraceae bacterium, assembly GCA_011052015.1. Classification (GTDB taxonomy): domain Bacteria; phylum Pseudomonadota; class Gammaproteobacteria; order HyVt-429; family HyVt-429; genus HyVt-429. The sequence goes on from DRJZ01000141.1 coordinate 990, forward strand.
CCGTGTGGGTTCATATATCACGTCTAACAAGGGCTCTAAATCCTTCAAGGCCACCGGGTCCACGCAGGCAATGCCTTCGTCGGTTGCCAACTGCAACAGACAGAGTGTTGGGTAGTAAGTACTCTCCCGCTTAAACTCGGTATCCAGAACGATCCATTCTTTGTCCGCGAGTTTGGCTATGAGCCGATCCAAGGACTGTGAATCTTGTATCATTTCGGTAAACATGGGTAACGAGTGTACGCGTTATCTACCCAGGGCCCAACTGGTGTGTGGTAGCACGGGCAGACCTGTGAGGCCGGGGTTAATAGCTGATGGGCAATAGATCGGCTATTATTACCCGGATCATTCCATAGACAGCGACCATGCACGACCCAAAACACAACATCAGACCGGAGACAACCCGTTGACTCACTTGCAGCCACGGTCTTGGCGAATTCACCCCCTCTATCTGTTTGCATTGAGCATGATGCTGGTGTTGGTGGCTTGTGATCAAAGGTCCTCTCAGGCCGAGAACCAGGCAGTGGAGGCAATCAAACTTATTGTTACCGAACCTGGCAATACAAGTAAATTGGATGAGCTATCCCACGGTCGCGCCGCCTCCATCGTCGAGTCGATACAAAATGATCTGCCTTCAAAAATCGCAGTCGAATACATACAGGCACGCCAGCAACAAGGTATTCGCAGCCGCTTCGAGGCATCTACCCTGAAAACCGATGACCCACTTAAAAAACACATTGTGGTTAACATCATCCAAGGCCAGCCCTCCCCGCCCAAAGATTATCAATCGCATTTTCTGGTACTCCTGCAAAGAGAGTTCAATCAAGACTGGTTTGTGACCGGCATTTCTCTTCACGCGCACACTTCGGGCCTGTATACCGAGCCAGATGAAAGCAATAACAAAACACATATCACCTTTCCACCCCCATCCAACTCAATACCGGACAGCCCTGCACCATGAAAACCTTGGTGATGCAGTTCGTCATGATTTGTTTTTTCAGGACCGATCCACAGGACCTGCCCGCATCCCGGGTGTTACTGGTACTCACGGCGTTTGCCGTGCTATTCACCAGCATACGGTCCACCGCCGGGCTGCCAAATGTCCTGCTCATGGCCGGGGTTCATGTCTTTCTCATGGGGCTCTTTATATACGCCACTCTCGTATTCCGCCGCCGCACTGCCCGCTGGCAGCAAACTGCGTCGGCCATCTTTGGCGCAACCGCTACACTCAACCTCATAACCTGGCCGTTCATCCCCTGGATGGAGCGCACCAAAGACACCCCCCAGGGCGCCATCCCAGCGCTGATCGGTGTCTTTCTGACCATCTGGTATATTAGTATTCTGGCCCATATCCTTCGTCACGCCCTGGATATACAAAGCACAACAAGTATTTGGGTCAGCATTGGCTGCGTGTCTGTCCTTATGATGGCAACTCTAATTAGTGCATCTCTGACGACCGCTTAAAAAATGCATATTCATATCGCAGGTATTTGTGGCACATTTATGGGGGGGCTGGCGCTTATCGCCAGACAACTCGGCCACCATGTCACCGGTTCAGACCAAGGGGTCTACCCGCCCATGAGCACTCAGCTCACCACACAAGGCATTGACTTACACCCAGGCTATGCAGCCCACCACCTGGAACCCAAGCCCGACCTGGTGATCATTGGCAACAGCCTGTCACGAGGCAATGCTTTGGTTGAGGCGATATTAGATCAGGACATTAGCTATACATCAGGACCTCAATGGTTGGCTGAACATGTGTTGATAAACCGCTGGGTGCTCGCTGTAGCCGGCACCCACGGCAAGACCACTACGGCGAGCCTGCTGGCCTGGATACTGGAACATGCCGGTCTGTCACCGGGGTTTCTCATTGGTGGCGTGGCAACTAATTTTGGCCGCTCCGCCCGGCTGGGTGAATCACCCTTTTTTGTTATCGAGGCCGATGAATACGACACCGCCTTTTTTGACAAAAGATCAAAGTTTATTCATTACCACCCACGCACCGCTATACTGAATAACCTGGAATTCGACCATGCCGATATCTTTGCCAATCTCGAAGCTATCAAACAGCAGTTTCACTATTTTATCCGCACCATACCCGGCAATGGCCGACTGATTATCAACGCAAGCGACCCCAACCTGGGCCAGGTGCTGGAACGGGGGCTGTGGTCTGAGACCGAAAACTTTTGCGCTATAAACCGAACCCCGGTCACCGGGATACCCCCCGGGCCGGGCTGGCAGTACCAACTCGATAAACCCGATGGCAGCCACTTTTCTCTATTCTTAGACGGGACAATCCAGGGCCAGACCCATTGGCCCTGGATTGGCGATTTCAATGTCAGTAATGCCACCGCAGCCATTGCCGCTGCACGACATGCAGGGGTACCGGTAAGCCACGCACTACAAGCATTACAATCCTTTCAGCCGGTAAAACGCCGCATGGAAATCCGCGGTGAGGTGAAGGGGATTACCGTCTACGACGACTTCGCCCACCACCCCACCGCCATTCGTTTAAGCCTCGAAGCACTGAGACAGGTCCACCGTGACCGCAAAATTATTGTCGTACTTGAACCCCGCTCCAATAGCATGCGTATGGGTGTGCACCAGCATGAGCTCGCTACGGCACTGAGTTCGGCCGATCAGGTGATAATATTTCGGCCGCCGGATCTGGACTGGGACCCGGCCACAGTCAGCAAACAGATCGGCACTACCGCCCATGTTTGCGACAGCATTGATAGCATCATCGAACACTTGGTGAGGGATCTTGGCAGTGGTGACCAAGTCATTATCATGAGTAACGGCGCCTTTGGCAAAATCCACGAAAAACTTTTGGAACGACTCGGCAAATGAAGCCCAACATTGTGTCCCTTGCCATAACCGGAGCCTCGGGCGCCGCATATGGTTTGCGCCTGCTAGATTGCTTGTTGCAATACAAAATTAACGTTTATTTAATGTTAAGTGCACCGGCCCAAATTGTTATTGCCCAGGAAACCGATTTAAAGCTTCCAGGCCAGCCCCAGGATACCGCCCGGTATTTTTGTCAGCTTTACGGGGCCGATCCGGACCTGCTCCAGGTATTTGGGCCCAAGCAATGGTTCTCACCACCGGCCAGTGGCAGCAGTGTGGCCGATGCGATGGTGGTCTGTCCCTGTACCGGCGGCACCCTGTCGGCCATCGCCACAGGCGCTAGCGACAATCTGCTAGAACGGGCCGCAGACGTAACGATCAAGGAGCAGCGTCCCTTGCTGTTGCTGATTAGGGAGATGCCCCTTTCCGTCATCCACCTCGAAAACATGCTCAAGCTTGCCCGCCTGGGCGTCAGCATTATGCCAGCCTCCCCAGGGCTCTACCATCACCCTAAGTCTGTGGAGCAAATGGTCGACTTTGTGGTGGCGCGGATGCTGGATCAACTGCACATACCCCACAACATATTGCCTCGTTGGATGGATGATAACAGCCACGATACCAATACTACGCTATAATGGGCCAATCTGGTTGTAATTATCGCAGTCTTTACCTGGTCTCACATAGAACAACTACCTTTACAGAAAACTATTAATCCGCATACAAGGTTTATCAACATGCAAATCTTTCAATCGTTAAAAATATTACTCTTCGGGATACTGATCAGCTTATTTGCGGTAACACCTACATGGGCTGCTGAATTCACCAAAGACCAGCATTATGCCGTACTCTCCCAGCCCCAGCCCGTTGACGCTGAGAAAAAAATTGAGGTCAGAGAACTGTTTTGGTACGGATGCCCACACTGCTTCAACCTGGAACCTATATTGAACGCATGGATAAAGAAAAAGCCAAAGGACGTTGCCTTCGTCAGAACACCAGCTGTGTTGCGCAAGGATTGGGCACCCCTTGCACGGGCCTTCTATACCTTTGAGGCGCTAGGTGTAACCAATCAACTCCATGGCAAACTTTTTGATGCCATTCATCTTCGCAAGCAACACTTAAATAGCGCCAACTCCATTGCAGATTTCGCTGCAAAAAATGGGATTGACCGTGATAAATTCCTCAACACATATAAATCATTCGGTGTGGACAGCGCATTCAGAAAGGCGCAAATCCTCGGTCGAAAATACGAAGCAGACGGTGTGCCTACCATTATCGTAGACGGCAGGTACCGCACAACAGCAACCATGGCGGGGTCTCATGAACAACTCATGCAGGTTGTTGATTTCCTCGTCAATAAAAGCAGAGCATCAAAAAAATAATTTGCTTACAACAGGATCATCCCTCCTATGTCCCTAACCGACAAAGTTCTTTGCCGTGTCGGCTGTGCCTATTTACTCATGGATGCTACACATGTGATCCACGAGGCCAGCGCCGATATTGCACAGTTAGTCCATTATACGGGCACTGAACTTCTAGGGCGCAATCTTTTTGACGCTTACCCAGAACTCAAGCCCTATAAAGATCGGTTTGAAAAATTGGCTCAAGATGCGGACTACATTGTCCGTTTTCGCATCAAGCAGGCGGACAATCATTTCTATATGGTGTCCACACAACGCGTATCCGAAGATGACTCACACTTGCTCGTTTTGTTTGAAGACGTATCCACACTCGTTCTGCGGACTGAAATTATGGGTCGTCGAATCCGTGAACTGGAATCACGCTGCCTGCAATTAGAAAAGATTGCGCTTAAAAAAGAGGTGGGCCACGAGGAACAATACAATACCGACAGAGGTCTATACAAATTCGACCGCATGATCGAAAGGCTGGTTGCAGAAGAGGGCTTTAGCCGACGCTGGCACTCCCCTCTTTCAGTCATCAACATCAAGTTCCCTGACAATACTGACCAAGCCAACACCGAGGCAGCAATTGATGCCATCGGGTTTAACCTGCGGGCCGGAGATATACTCGGCCTAGGAGAATCCGGAGGTCTGCTGCTCATCCTTCCCCACACCGACATTACGGGTGTGGACGAACTGCTCATGCGGTTGAGTAAACTTCCAGAATGCGCCGCGATTCCCGACCTGGGAATTTACAGTTCTACACTAAATCTTGATGGCGACGATACTGCTCTGGAAGTTTTTGAACGAGCCAAATAGAGACACATTCAATTCAAATCTATTGATCCGCGCATCAATCTGATTTACAAAGGGGCACGAAAGTTAGCAACCCTCACCATGATAGCTGACGTTGGACCCATCGGATTGTTTGGCCCTGACCATGGCACGATCCGCGAAGCTTAGCAGTTCATATATCTTCTTTGAGTCATCAGGATAGAGGCTCACCCCTACATTAGCCTGTACAGATATTTCTTTCTCACCTATAGCATGTGGCCCAGAGAGCCCTGTGAGGATTTTATTGGCAATATTCGTGACCACACCCCTATCTGCGATTTTATTCAGCACCACTACAAATTCATCTGCACCCACTCTAGCAGCAAGATCAGACTTACGGATGGCCTTCTGAAGACGTGCCGCTGTTTCGGTCAGCACCTGATCACCCGCTTCCTGGCCAAATTCTTCATTGAGATCTTTGAAACCCTTCAAGTCAACAAACAGCACCGCCAACCTATTTGATTCACGAGCAGCGATTCCCATCATCAAGCCAAGTTGTTCTCTTAAAAGGCTGCGATTTGCAAGCCCGGTAAGAAAGTCATGGCTCACCAACTTGACGAGCCGGGCATTGGCTGTTTGTAGCTGGCGGTCCCGTTTGGCGACTTCAACTTCCAAATCGGCATTGGTTTGTCTGATGGTCTCGATGGTGACCGCATTGCCCCGAACCGTCAGAAATGCCACCAGGCAAACCGCAATCAGGACCAAGCCACTAAGGGCAACAACAATAAGGTTGGCGTCTGTCATAACTGAGGGGGCAGGTGCATAGCGTCATCCTGGCAAATTAGTAGCCACTGCAAAATACCAGATTTTCATGCAATCTTGTAGTTCCCGGGCACTCCCTAATAGTGGAGGCCATGAAACCCCGGCCCTGCTGCCCATTCATTTACCACTGTTCCCCGGAAAACCTGTCCGTCCAGGTGGCGCCAAGGCGATTGGCGCGGAAAATCTCATATTGAGGCCGAACTCATTGTCTTTGTCCAAACTCGCAATCATGGTACCCAAGCTGAAACGATCAGCGTTGGTTGCGCCTCAACGGATCTACAAAGTGGTATAATAGAAGTGTAATTGAAAGACTTCTTTGCTGCATTCCCACCCGGTTTTGACGTGCTATACGGCAAAGGCTTTACAATCCCCAAAAACCGGGGATAACCACATATAGTGCATGCGAATTCATAACGTAGGGCAGAATTATCCCCGCTTAACAGTGACCACAACTCTGCATATAATCCGGGTCTTCCCGCAAACAACGCACCAATAGTAGAAGATGCATGCCAGATAGTTCCAATAAATTATCGCTCACCAGCGAACTTCGGGATAGCTACCTGTTTGCCGGTATGAATGCTGGGCAATTGCGCAGGGTGGTCGAATCGAGTTCTGTATTGACCTTGGTCAACGGGGAACAGCTTTTTACCCGAAATGATCCGGCAAGGCATTTTTTTCAGGTGAGAAGTGGCCAATTCAAACTATTTCGCCTTTCTAAAACAGGCATCGAAAAAATAGTTCATATATTTAGCTCCGGGGATACATTTGCCGAGGCCATTATGTTTATGGAACATCATGCCTACCCACTCACCGCTGTGGCGCTGACAAAAAGCGAGGTCATCGCTTTTGAGAACGAGGTATTTATGGAGATACTGCGTGAAAGCGTCGACACTTGCTTTCGGGTCATGTCGGACATGAGCATGCGGCTCAAAATGCGGCTGGATGACATTGATGCCCTTTCTCTGCAAAATGCCAGCCTTCGCTTTGTCAGCTACCTACTGCAACAGCTACCAGAGGACTCCAAAGAACCATCCAATGTTCGTCTTACTCTACCAAAATCTGTTGTCGCCTCGCGGCTGTCTATTCAACCCGAATCGTTTTCCCGGATATTGCATAACCTGATCAAACTGGGCCTGATAAATGTTGATGGCCCCGATATTCGTATCAATGATTTACAAGGTTTGCGTAGTTTTAACGGATAACTTCATCTGGCCTATTAGTGACTGCTACCACGGTAGCAGTTAATCTTGCCACAAAAAAATAATGACCGAAAATAAAGAATTTCCATCTCCAGGTACGGCCACCACCACCGATGGCTCGGGGGCTGTGGTCTGGGTGGAGGCCCATATCTCCGAAGCGGCCTGCGCCTACCCCATCACACCTTCGACGGGAATGGGCAACGGATACCAATTGGCGGTGGCTAACGGTCAGTCTAATCTCTGGAATCAGCCGTTGTTCTTTCTGGAACCGGAATCGGAGCATAGCGCAGCCTCGTCCTGCGAAGGCTACGCCCTGGCCGGTGGCCGCGTCACCAATTTCAGCTCCGGACAGGGTCTGGTGCTCATGACCGAAGTCCTCTACACCCTCTCGGGCAAGCGCTTGCCTGTTGTCTTTCACATCGGTGCCCGCGCACTCACCTCACACTCACTCAATGTCCACGCGGGCCATGATGATGTCATGTCCGTGGCCGACACCGGCTGGGGTATGCTATTTGCCCGCAATGCACAAGAGGCCCATGACCTGGCCCTGATCGCCCGGCGGGCCGCCGAGTCTTCGTTTACACCGTTCATGAATATACAGGATGGCTTTTTGACCACACACACTATAGAAAAGGTGTTTCTGGCGGAGCCGGAGATGATGGCCGAATATGTCGGTGAACCTCACGCACACCTGATCAGTCTGTTTGATCCGGAAAAACCGCTGATGACCGGTGTGGTTCAAAACCAGGACGCCTACATGAAGGGCAAGGTCGCCCAACGCTTCTTTTACGATCAGGTCCCGGATCAATTGCAGGAAGCCTTCCATCGCTTCCACGAACTCACGGGCCGGCATTACGATTTTGTCGGCGGCTACCAACTGGATGACGCCGAATATGCCATTGTCGGCATGGGTTCAGTAATGGACACCGCCATCGCCGCCGTCGACTGGATGCGCAAGAACAAAGGCTGGAAGGTGGGCGCACTAAACATCACTGCCTTTCGCCCCTTTCCAGGCAAACACATCATTAACGCCCTCAAAAATTGCCAGGCAGTGTCAATTATTGAACGCATGGACAATCCGCTGGCCAAGGACAACCCCCTGACCACTGAGGTCAAGGCCAGTTTTGCCGACGCCGCCACCGGTACCGAGGGCTATCACAAAATAGATGCCCTGCCCCGTATCCATTCCGGCGTCTATGGTCTCGGCAGCCGTGATACCCGGGTGGGTGATTTGATCGCGGTCACCGAAAATATGGTCGACCAGGGACGGCGGTTTTTCTCTCTGGCCATCGAACACCCCACCGCACTACCCCGCATCCACAACCCCGACGTACGACCCAGTGGTGCCTTCTCCATGCGGGGGCACTCCATTGGTGGTTATGGTTCGGTGACCACCAACAAGATTATCGCTTCGCTGGTAGAAGATATCTTTGGCCTCTATGTCCAGGCCTACCCTAAATACGGCTCGGAGAAAAAGGGCCTACCGACGACCTACTATTTGACCGTGGCCAAGCAACCTATTTTTGAGCATTCGGAACTCAATCATGTGGAGTTTGTGCCCCTAAATGATGTCAACGGCTTCGTCTCCAGCAACCCCCTGGAGGGTCTGGTGGACGGAGGTTGCATCTTTATCCAGAGCCGCTTTAAAACCGATGCCGAAGTCTGGGCACACATACCGGCCGCGGCACGCAAGACCATCACAGACCGCAGTATCCGGGTGCTTTACCTGGATACCGTCAAGATCGCCAAACAGGTAGCCCACTCCGCCGATCTGCAATTACGCATGCAGGGTGTTGTCCTGCTGGGTATCTTTTTACGCGTGGCCCCCTTTGTCAACGACCAGGCCCTGTCAGAAACAGCGCTGTTCGATGCGATTAAGAGAACCGTCGAAAAATATTTCGGCCGCCGTGGCGAACAAGTCGTGCAAGACAACATGACTGCCATCCGCTTCGGCTACCATAACGTCAACGAGATCGATTTTCCTGGCTTGATAAACAACACAAACTCAGTAACAAAACGTCTACACACACCTCAATAGATTGAGCCCCTTAAGCATGCACGACAAAAAACACATGACGATAGACACCTTTGTTGGTGACTTTATTGAGCGCAAACACTTTGAGCGCGATGTCATTACTGCCTATCAGGACGGTAGTGCCGAACAGATGCTGCCTGCCGACCTGGGTGTAGCTGTCAGTTGGGTGCCCGCAGCAACTGGCCGCTTGCGTGATTTCTCCACCCTGGCCTCCGACTTACCCGAGCTGGACGCGTCCAAATGCGTCGGTTGCATGGAGTGCGTCACCCAATGCCCCGACACCGCCATCATCGCCAAGGTCGTGCCGGAAACCGAGCACAATAAATTACTCAAGGAAATCGACGACCCGGAAGAATACATTGCCAGGCAATTCGCCCTCACCACCAAGTACTATAATGTGCCTCAAAAAAAGGGCCATGAAGGCGGCATGTTTATGCTGGTAACCGATCCGCGCAAGTGCAAAGGCTGCGGTGAATGTGTTACCGCCTGCGGCAAACATGATGCCTTACAAATGACGCCCAAGACTGACGATAGCCTGCAGCAATATGCGGCAGCCGTTGAGGTGTTTCGCCGCCTGCCGGACACACCGGCGCAGTACATCCAGGACAAAGTGCTGGGCGACATGATGCTGAAGAACGCCACCCACCTGTATGTAGGTGGTGGCGCCTCGTGCATGGGCTGTGGTGAGGCAACGGCCATTCGCATGATGCTGGCCGCCACCGCTTATGTTCACGGTGAAGATTCAATGGGCATCGTTGCCGCCACCGGATGTAATACTGTGTTCGGCTCGACCTATCCCTATAACCCCTATGCCGTCCCCTGGACCAACTCGTTGTTCGAAAATGCCCCAGCAATATCTATGGGTATCCGCGCCCGATGGGATGCACACGGCTGGCAACAAAAACGCCTATGGGTGTTGGGTGGCGACGGCGCCATGCTGGACATTGGTTTTCAATCCCTGTCACGCATGTTGATGAGCGGCATGGACATCAAGGTCATGGTGCTGGACACCCAAGTCTATTCCAACACCGGCGGCCAATCATCAACGTCTACCTATATGGGTCAGGACGCAAAAATGTCGGCCTACGGCAAACGGCTTCATGGCAAGAGCGAACGACGCAAGGAACTAGCCCAAATCGCTATCATGCACCCGGATGTGTACGTCGCCCAAACCACCCCTGCCCATATCAATCATTTCTACCGCGCCATCATCGCTGCCAACCAATACTCAGGACCGGCGATCGTGATCGTATACTGCCCTTGCCAACCGGAACACGGTATCGGTGACGACGCCTCCGTTCGCCAGTCCAAACTGGCAGTGGATTCGCGGGCCTTTCCACTGCTCATACACGATCCACACCAAGGCGAAACCCTGGCCCAGCGCATCAACCTGCAAGGTAATCCCGCACGCACCCAGGACTGGTACACCACGCCAAAAGGAGAGCGCATCGACTTTATTCACTTTGCACGCAGCGAAGGACGTTTCGCCAAACACTTTGACGCAGACGGTAAATCCTCACTGGAATTG
>DRJZ01000142.1 GCA_011052015.1 Acidiferrobacteraceae bacterium
CAGGTGACAAATTTCTAAGTCATTGATTTATATGCTAGCTTAGAATCTTGTCACTTGTAGATCTGCGGCCGCGCAGCGGCATAAGAAACTCTGTAGTAAAAAATGCTGTACGGAGCACCCTGATGTTAATTATACAGACAGTGCATTCCTACGATGTAAGAAGTGCCAATTAGGAAGCGCTCAGTTTTTCAGTAAACCATTGATATTTAGGGCAAGGAATGCCCAATAAGAAATCACCATTGCAACTGTTGGGTTTATTCAACCTTGGCGGTTGAGTGTATTATCCAGGGGTTCCCTAATGATGGGGTTGATTGGCCTATACATCCTGAGCGAGGCGCAGGCCCGCGAAGATATGGCGCTTATCTGGGGAATAAAAATTTCGAAAACTGGTTCGTTTGATCATCGCTTCTGTGTGATGACTGCCGCCGCGTAAGCTGAAGTGTTGATCATCGAACCATGTGGATGAATAACGCTCATAGGGAAAGGATCTATAGCCAGGGTAGGGGTAAAACGTATTTTCACACCATTCCCAGGATTCACCTGTGCTGGCGGCGATGTCGCTATTTGTGAGCATAGTGTGTTCCCATTCCTGTTCGTGGGGTAGGCGGCATCCAGCGTAGCGGGCAAAGGCCCCGGCTTCAAAACGGTTTATGCCCATCACCGCTGATTCGGCATTAATATCTCTCGGACCGCCTGGTTCAACCGCATGCCATGCGCCCTCTTTGTTTTGGCGCCAGTGATCAGGGCCGTTGGCGCCGGTAGCTTGTTGCCACCGCCAGCCTCTATCGTCCCAATAACGCTTTTCTTGATAACCATTGGCCTCAATGAACCCCAAAAACTCCCCATTGGAAACCGGTTTGGCGGCGATCCTAAAGGGATTGAGCCCAACGGGGTGACGGGGCAGTTCATTGTCAAATGCTTCCGCGCCGTCACTGTGACCTAGATGTATCAGGTCACCGCTCAGATGTATCTGTGGCATGGCCGGAGATCTCGCTTGCAGGGGGTGGGCCACCTCATAGTGATTATGGGGTTCACTCAGAATTTGTTGTTGTAGCACCATGCGCATGGTTTCCAGATGTTGGGCATGGTGCTGCGCTAAAAAATGCAGCACATAGTGATCACGTAACAGTAGATGAGGGTCATGGGACTCAATAAGCGCGGCGAGCCTTGCGCAATTTTGTGTAAAAAGATTCCGAGCCCAATGTTCGAAACCGGTTTGGGCCTTAAGGATTCTACCGCGTTCTTTTTTTGGGCTGTGCTCGGGCAGGTAAAACTTATGCAGGTGGGCGGTTTCACGATCATCCCCCTGTATTACCTCACGGATCCAGTAGGTTTCAAGAAATGCCATGTGACCCAGATGCCAGGATAATGGGCTCAGGTCTATATGGTATTGATGATGGTGGCTGTCGTGGGGTGCGGCGCTAAACAGGGCCAGGCCTTGCTCCTGGGTGTATCGTAGTGCGTTAGTGGGTTCGGCGGTCATAGACTTTGGCTGCGGTAGGACCCATCAGCATCAATCACTAAAAGACTGTGTTCGGTTATGGCCTGCCAACTTTTGGCGTGGGTCGTCGCTTCTGAGGCAATCAATATCCCTCCGGGGTAGCGGGGCTCATCAGTATTGATATATAAGCTTGGGCACTGTCCATTAATGGCGTGGCGAATAGCGATAATTTGTTGACCATCGCTAATGATCATATTCAGTAAGGTTTTGGTCTGATCTGCCCACTCCTGAACTTTGTTGCAGGTTTGAATGGCCGCCTGTTCTAAGCTGATGTCGTTATTGCGATTAAGGATGTGGCGGAGCAGAGCAAACAGATACTCTGAATCGGTGTTACCCGTAATCCCAGCATCGATTTTTGGGTCTAGTTCTTGCCGAAACCGGCCGCGAAGAGATCCTGCAAAATAATCAATGAAGCCATTGTGCATAAAGAGCAGATTGCCATGTAAAAATGGCATCGTGTTGCTGGCAGATACCGAGAGTGGTTGGGTGGCGCTACGCACATTTGCCAGCCATAAGCTTGAATATAAACTCCGTCCCAGAGATTCAAGATTGACATCGCTCCAGATTGGCATTGGATTGACGTAGGTGTTGGCCACCCGTTGGCCTGAATACCAACCGAAACCATAGCCATCCGCATTGATGATCGCCCCACGCATTTCTTTTGGCGCCCAGGATTGTTCCATCAGGCCGTGGTCAGGGCTGAGTAGAAAATGCTCCAGGCTGACTTGTGGCCCCAAGTAGGCCGCTAACCTGCACATGGAAAGTAGTCTCCTTTGAAAACCATTTATTTTGAGGTGTCTAGTGTGCAGAAGCGGTGGTGCCACGTCCACCAATACGTTAAAGTGGTCCAGTCGTGTGGCGCCTGTTCTTGTCACCGCATCCACACATACCTATAAAAAACAGGGAATTACACATGCTGTTGAGTCCGTTACCTGCCAAGCTGGATGACAGGGTGTTCATTCGCCGAATTGACGATGCCGATAACCCCCAGTCGGCAGTTTTGGCCAATGATGTCCGATTGGGCCTATGTGCCAACCCAAAGACCCTGCCACCAAAATATTTCTATGATGAACGGGGTTCGCAACTATTTGAAAATATCTGTACCACTGCTGAGTATTATCCCACCCGTACGGAAGATGCCCTGCTTAAAAAGTTTGCCAATCAAATTATTCAAATTGTACAGCCCGATTCCATTGTGGAATTGGGCAGCGGGTCGTCTCGAAAAACCGCCCATATATTTTCGGCTTGTTCAGAGCAGGGTTGTCATAGCCGTTATCAACCTGTAGACGTCTGTGCCGAGATTCTGGTGGAGTCGGCCAAGCGTCTTATCGGCCAACATGGCTGGTTGCATGTGGATGCCTGCGTGGGTGATTACTGTCAGGCCTTATCCAATCTGCCTGCTTCAAATGGCCATCGCCTGTTTCTTTTTTTCGGCGGCACCATTGGCAATTTTAAGCACGATGATGCACTGGCTTTTTTGCGGGATTTACGAGTGGCCATGAGACCCGATGACTGGTTTTTGTTGGGTGCGGACCGCGTGAAAGACGTCGATGTGTTGAATGCGGCCTATAACGATGCCGATGGTCACACTGCGGCCTTTAATCTCAATGTGCTTGAGGTCATCAATCGTGAGTTAGGTGGAGACTTTGACGCGGATTTGTTTGTACATTCCGCATTTTACAATCGAGACAAGTCACGCATTGAAATGCACTTGCGGGCGCGGAAAGGCCATACCGTTAACATCAGGGGAATCGGCATAAAAGTCAATTTTCGCAAACACGAAACCATACTCACCGAGATCAGCCGTAAATTTACTCCCCAGAGCCTGACAAAGTTACTTACTACGGCGGATTTTACTGTCCACAATCATTTTGTCCCCGAAAATGGATATTATTCCCTGATGTTGGTTCGTCCCCAGTAGGCTAATAACTTCGTTAGGGTGCATCAGTAAGTTTAAATATATTGACATGTAACGCCAATCGGTTATGCTTTCACCCTTAGGGCGGTTAGCCGCATTACCTTCAGGCAAGCCAGAAAGGGGCTATTGACTTCCGTCATGTCATCATGAATTCAGAGTACGCAAAAGAATTACCGCCGACCTGGGATAAATTTGCCCGTTTTTTCGCTGCCCTGGGTGACACCTACAGGCAGCAAATTGTGCTAATTTTTGAACCTAATGAAGAACTCTGCGTCAACGAGATCGCCAATATGTTTTCTCTCAGTCGTCCGGCCATTTCTCATCACCTGAAGGTGTTACGTGATGCTCAGTTACTGGTATGCGAGAAGCGGGGCAAGGAAGTGTATTATAGCGTGAATTATTCTTACTGTGCCGATGTGCTCAAATCAGTGCATGAGTATGTGTTAGAAAAGGCCTATATCCCCACCGACAACCCGCAAAGCGTTGATCGGGCAATCGCCTAGAGCGGTCAGCAAACCCTTGTCCGTAGGCGATTGTTTCCTCAGATCCAATTTATACCCTTTAGCTCTGAAAGTTCCGATGAGGATGATTAGGGTTAGACCACCCCAAGCCTGACTCTGGATCGCGTTAGCCATGTGCGAGGATCTTTGGTGTCTGATATCAAATGCCTTGCATAAGCGACCGGCCCATGTTGCGTGGATATGCCGTTTGCTGGAGGGGAAGTGCCGACAGTACAGTTATCAACAGGTCTATGATTATGCGGTGGCCTTTGCAAGCCATTTACGTGAGCGCCAGGTGGCTCAGGGTGATGTCATCGGTATCCTCGCCGTCAATGGTCCGGAATGGGGTATTGCGGCATCGGCGGTATGGAAATTGGGCGGCGTTGTCGCGCCCTTGCATACAGGATTTAGTGATGACGAGTTGGTGAACGCCCTGAATGCGATCAATCCCAAGCTGGTGTTGGTACACGGGGTTGATCGTCTTGTTACCCATGGAATGGGTATTTTGTTAGACGACAATCCTGAGCGTATCGCAAGGGAGTCGAAATTGCAGGCTAAAATATCTGGCGCCCAAGAAGCGATACGCAGCTACACCTCAGGGAGCAGTGGCCATCCAAAGATGGTGCGCCTCAGTCACAGCAATATCATTTCCAACGTCACCACTGCCTGTCAATGTGCCGACATTACCGATCACGAGCGTTTTCTTTCCTTGCTACCTTTGTCCCATATGATGGAGGTGACGGGTGGATTTTTGTTACCACTGTATTCAGGTTCCACTATTGTGCTGCCACGGGTGTTGGCCTCAAAGGAAATACTGGACGCTATGGGCGACGAACGGGTTACCGCCATGATTGGAGTGCCACGCCTGTATCGGAATATTATGCAAGGTTTGGAAAAGCGCTTCCGTCAGGCCGGGCCCTTGATGGTCTGGTATCGAGCATTGCTAAAAAAGTGCCCGCCGTGGTTGCGACGGCGAATCAACTGGCCCATTCGGCGTAAATTGGGTGGCCGGGTCAACGCCTGGATCAGCGGAGGTTCGAGACTCGATCCTGAGATTGCACAATACTTTCGTGACCTCGGCCTGCCGCTTCGTCAAGGTTACGGCCTTACCGAGACCTCCCCGGTGATGTGTATACAAGATAACTTCGAACCGGTATTGGACAGCGTAGGCCGGCCTTTGGCAGGGGTGAAAGTCAAGATTGCCGATCGGGATGCCAGTGGCAGTGGTGAACTCTTGGTCAAAGGCCCCAATGTGATGATGGGCTATGTGGACCCGGAACAAACCCGCGAGGCACTGCGCGACGGCTGGTTTCGCACTGGAGACCTGGCACGGCTCGATGAAGCCGGTAATGTCATATTGACGGGCCGCTGTAAACGTCTAATCGTGACCGAGGCGGGCAAAAATGTTTACCCAGAGGAGCTGGAGACGCTCCTGGAACGTATCCCGGGGGTGAAAGAGGCCGGTGTACTGGAGGTGGAGATGCGACCAGCGGTGGTGATGGCCTTGGACGACGAAGATGCCACACCCGAAGCAGCCCGAGCCATACTTAAAGAATTTAATGCACGGGCCTCCAGCCATAATCATGTGATCCGTTTTGCCTTGGTCGATGAATTACCACGCACACCCGTAGGCAAGGTAGCCTTTAACAGGCTTCCCGAGATCTTTGCCGATAGGGAGAACAACGATTGATTTTAAGCGACTTGGAGAGGGTGCTATATAGAAGTGCCCCTATGGGGCTGCCCTTTTGTTTAGGTCCATTGAAGGACTGCTAGCCATGGCCAGCACCCCGTGGGTGCTTTGGCTTCTCCTGAGTCTTGCAATTATTGCGTTTCTTGTCCTCGGTGGACGAAATTTGATTCGTGCTTGTGAGGCCGCCAACGAAGCAGATTGGGGGGGTAAGTGGCCTAACCGTTTAGATGGCCTGAATCGTATTTTTTGCCGTCGATTTCATCGTTTATTAACACGGAAAATAGCTCTACCCGCGACTGGCGGTGTGTTGGTGGCAGCCAACCATTGCTCGGGTCTGGATCCGTTGCTCTTGATTGCATCTTGCCAACGGCCGTTACGGTTCATGATTGCTCGTGAGCAATATGATCGTTGGTGGATTTATTGGTTGTTTAAGACACTGGGCATGATTCCTGTCGAACGCACCACTAATTCGCAGCGATCATTATATGTGGCGCGTGCGGCGGTGGAGGCCGGTGAGGTGATAGCGGTATTCCCACATGGTGGGATTCACAAGATTGGAGATCCTTTTCGTCCCAAGCGGGGAATAGCGGTGTTGGCAGGTATGACCGGCGCACCCATATATCCAATTCGAGTCAGCGGTATTCGTGCTCAGGGCTTTACTGTGTTCGCAGTGTTTATTCGTAGTCGTGCGAGAGTAGAGGGGGGGCCACCGTTGTATTGTAAATATGGTGAAGCCAAGGCCTGCTTGTTAAATTTAGCTGGCAGGCTTGAAGCTAAGGGCTGAACTCATATTGGAAAATATTGTCTACCGGGAGCAAGACTTGGTTTGCGGTGAGAGGCGGACGCAATAATCTTATTAAGAGTTGACTAAATAAAGGAAACCGAGGAGTCGCTATGCCGGAGCATGTCATTTCAAGCCTTGAGGTGTTGGCCTACGTCTTTATATTTGTAATAGGGATGATTGTGGCTGTCATCGTGGTGCTCTATGCCATAGATGTCGCGCAGACCGGCAATGCCATTCGCCGTAACTATCCTGTTATTGGCCGATTTCGTCACATCTTTGAGCGCCTGGGGGAGTTTTTTAGACAATATTTCTTTGCCATGGACCGTGAGGAATTACCGTTTAATCGTGCTGAACGCAGTTGGGTCTATCGTGCCTCACAGAATATTGACAATATGGTGGCGTTTGGCAGCACCCGGGATCTGCGCCCAAGTGGCACGGTGATGTTTGTTAATTGCCCGTTTCCAACCCTGGAAGTTGATGCTTCTCTCGTTGAGCCCATGACCATCGGCGCGGATTGTGAACATCCCTTTAAGGCGCGTTCGCTGTTTAATATTTCGGCAATGAGTTTTGGCGCACTGTCGGTTCCTGCGGTGCGCGCTCTGTCCGAGGGCGCCGCTTTGGCGGGTTGTTGGATGAATACCGGAGAAGGCGGTCTGTCACCCTTTCATTTAGAAGGGGGGGCGGATTTAATTTTTCAGATCGGTACCGCGAAATACGGCGTTCGCGACGAGGCCGGTGAGCTGAGTGATGAAAAACTGCGTGAGGTAGCGGCCTATGAGCAGGTCAAGATGTTTGAGCTCAAGCTTAGCCAAGGCGCCAAACCGGGCAAGGGCGGTATCCTGCCCAAGGTCAAGGTTACACCGCTTATCGCCGGTATTCGCGGCATACCCCCTTACCAGGATTCTATCAGCCCCAATCGCCATCCTGATATTAGTAGTATTGATGACCTATTGACGACGTTACATCGCATACGCTCGGTGACTGGAAAGCCTGTGGGCTTTAAGGTGGTGATCGGCGCCTACGGTTGGCTGGATGCCCTGTTTGCGACTATCAAGGAACGTGGTAGTGAGTGGGCCCCGGATTTTATTACCCTGGACAGCGCCGATGGTGGAAGCGGCGCAGCGCCTATGAGTCTGATTGACAATATGGGACTGCCTTTGCGGGAAACCTTGCCATTGTTGGTAGACAAGCTCGAAGAGTATGGCCTGCGTGACCGCATCAGGGTAATCGCCTCTGGTAAATTAGTGACGCCCACGGAGATGGCCTGGGCATTGTGCATGGGCGCGGACTTTATTAACTCAGCCCGTGGCTTTATGCTGGCTCTGGGTTGTATCCAGGCATTGCAATGCAATAAGGACACCTGCCCTACCGGAATTGCGACCCATAATCCCAAGTTGCAGCGTGGCCTGAATGTGAAGAGAAAGGCCATCCGTGTGCAGCACTATGTGGACAATATGGTCCACGAAGTTGGCGTGATTGCCCATTCCTGTGGGGTTCCAGAGCCGCGGCGCCTGGAGCGCTACCACGCACGCATCGTTACCGAGAATGGCCGTTCAGTCTCCCTGCATGAGCTTTATCCCACCGCCGATGGCGATGCGGCCGTGGCCAATGATCCTTTCACTTAAGGAAATTCTGATCGATTTAACTTGAACCCCCATTTCCCTTGGTAATCCCCCACTAACGTACTAAAAGTGGCCCAAGCCTTGCTTGGTTATTATCTAAGTAACAATCAATCGTGCTCGGCATCGATCTTACCCCCAGACGCCCCTGGGTGTCTTTTGGGGTCCGGTGGCGGGTTAGCTGTGGCCTGCACGGAAGTGACAGCCACAAGGACCTACGGGGGTAGACATGACGGCAAATCCTGCACCACAAATTACGTTTAGAGAGAGTGTGGACCTGATGGTAGACCGGGCCATCTCCATTATTGACCTGGACCCAGGCATCGCTGATGCTATCAAGGCCTGCAACTCGGTGCTGCAGATGCGTTTCCCCGTCAAGATAAAGGGCAAGCTGGAGATATTTACCGGTTGGCGCGCCGTTCACAGCACCCACCGCCTGCCCGCCAAGGGGGGTATTCGCTTTGCCACCGGGGTCAATCAGGACGAGGTGGAGGCACTGGCGGCATTGATGACTTTTAAGTGCGCCATCGTTGATGTGCCCTTTGGGGGCTCAAAAGGTGGCCTGATCATCGATCCGAACAAGTATGATCGGGATGAAATGCAACAGATTACCCGGCGCTTTACTCTTGAGTTGGTGCGCAAGGGTTTCTTAAACCCTGCCACCAATGTGCCGGCGCCGGATATGGGTACCGGACAGCGAGAGATGGCATGGATGGCGGATACCTACAAGCATCTACACCCAGAGGACATCAATTACTCTGCCTGTGTGACCGGTAAACCGGTGCACCATGGGGGCATTCGCGGCCGCACCGAGGCCACCGGCCGTGGTGTACAGTACGCCCTGCGCGAGTATTTTCGCCACCCCGACGATGTCAGGGCCGCCAATCTGGAAGGAGGCCTGGGAGGTAAGCGTATCGTGGTCCAGGGCTTGGGCAATGTGGGTTATCACGCCGCTAAATTCCTGTCCGAAGATGACGGCTGCAAGATCACCGCCATCATTGAGCGCGACGGCGCCCTGATCAATGAGGATGGCCTGCCGGTGGAAGACGTTTATCGCTATATCGTGGAGAACAAGACCATCAAGGGGTTCCCCGGTACCAGTTTTGTGGACGATGGCGCCAAAGTTCTGGAAATGGACTGCGATATCCTTATTCCCGCTGCCCTTGAAGCCCAGATCCACGAGGGCAATGCCGATCGTATCCAGGCCCGCTTGATTGCCGAGGCCGCCAATGGTCCGGTCACCTATGGCGCCGATCAAAAGTTGCAACAGCGTGGCGTGGTCATTCTGCCCGACGCCTATGTCAATGCCGGTGGCGTCACCGTGTCTTATTTTGAATGGATACGGAATATCTCCCATATTCGTTTTGGCCGCATGCAGCGCCGCCAAGACGAATTGCGAGGTCATCAGATTACCGCTATGTTGGAGGAACATACGGGTGTCCATGTCGACGAAAAGCTTAAGCAGAATCTAACCCGTGGGGCGGATGAGTTGGACCTGGTGCGGTCCGGTCTGGATGACACTATGCGCATGGCCTTCCAGGAGATGAGGGACCTGCGTATGAACGATGAGAAGGTCGATAGTTACCGTACTGCTGCCTATGTCATCGCCATCAAAAAGATTGCGACGAGTTATATTGATATTGGGGTATATTAAAAGAACAGGTACGAGGTACGAATTCTAAGATACAAGTTTGAAAAACTTGTAAGATATTCGAGTTAGGTCAATTGAATTTTGCTTGATTCTTAGGGTTGTGTCCCCATCTTATAGGTCAGTACAAGATAGCCTTGGGAGTAACCCACTATGCGAATGGACAAACTGACCGGAAAATTTCAGACCGCTCTGGCAGATGCCCAGAGTTTGGCGGTGGGCCGCGACCACCAATACATTGAGCCCCTGCACGTATTACAGGCCTTGCTCGACCAGGAGGGGGGCAGCCTGCGCCCCCTGTTGAGCCAGTCGGGCGTTAATCTCAACCTGCTGCGCTCGCAATTGGGTGATGCCTTGGACCACCTGCCCCGGGTTCAGGGAATGGGGGGTGATGTGCACATCTCTGCCGAGCTCAACCGGGTCCTGAACCATACCGACAAACTTGCCCAGCAACGTAAGGATCAGTACATCTCCAGTGAGATGTTTTTACTGGCGGTATTAGACATGGCCAATAGTGCCGGTGATCTGCTGGGTAAATCGGGTGCCGATAAATCTACTATTGAGCAGGCCATCGATCACATGCGTGATGGCCAAGTGGTGGATGATCCTAACGCCGAGGACAATCGTCAGGCCCTGGAAAAATATACCATCGATCTCACCGAACGGGCCGAGCAAGGCAAGCTCGACCCGGTGATAGGTCGTGACGACGAGATTCGTCGCGCCATTCAAGTGCTACAGCGCCGCACCAAAAACAATCCGGTGCTGATCGGTGATCCCGGTGTGGGCAAGACTGCCATCGTAGAGGGGCTCGCCCAGCGTATTGTGAATGGAGAAGTGCCTGAAGGGCTGAAAGGGCGGCGGGTATTATCGCTGGATATGGCCGCCTTGATTGCCGGCGCCAAGTTTCGCGGTGAGTTTGAGGAGCGGCTCAAGGCCGTACTTCAGGATCTGGCCAAACAGGAAGGCAATATCATCTTATTTATCGATGAAATGCACACTATGGTGGGCGCAGGTAAGGCAGAAGGCTCCATGGATGCGGGTAATATGTTAAAGCCGGCCCTGGCCCGGGGTGAGTTGCATTGTATCGGCGCCACCACTTTGGATGAGTACCGGAAATACATAGAGAAGGATGCGGCCCTGGAGCGGCGCTTCCAAAAGGTTTTGGTAGAAGAGCCCTCGGTGGAGGACACCATTGCTATTCTGCGCGGTTTGAAAGAAAAATATGAGGTCCACCACGGTGTTGAGATCACCGATCCGGCGATCGTGGCCGCAGCAACCCTGTCATATCGTTACATCAGTGACCGTAAGTTGCCGGACAAGGCCATCGACTTGATAGACGAGGCCGGAAGCCGAATCCGTATGGAAATCGACTCCAAGCCGGAAGTCATGGATCGTCTGGATAGACGTCTCATCCAGCTCAAGATTGAGCGCGAGGCCTTGAAAAAGGAATCCGATGAGGCATCGAAAAAGCGTTTAAACGATCTAGAGTCGGCGATTGCTAAGTTGGAGCGAGAGTATTCAGATCTCGAAGAGGTGTGGAAGGCCGAGAAGGCCGCGCTCCATGGCACCCAACACATTAAAGAGGCCCTGGAGCGTTCCCGCCAGGACCTGGAGACTTCACGGCGTGCGGGCGATCTGGCGCGGATGTCAGAGTTGCAGTATGGGCGCATCCCCGAACTGGAAAAGCAACTGGACATGGCGGCCCAGGCCGAGATGCTGGAGATGAAGTTGCTGCGCAATAAAGTCAGCGATGAAGAGATCGCCGAAGTCGTGTCGCGCTGGACCGGGATACCGGTGTCCAAGATGCTCGAAGGCGAACGGGAGAAGCTGTTACGCATGGAAGAAGAATTGCACCAACGGGTGGTTGGGCAGGACGAAGCTGTGCGGGCGGTGTCCGACGCCATACGTCGCTCACGGGCGGGCTTGTCTGATCCCCATCGACCCTATGGATCGTTTTTGTTCCTGGGTCCCACTGGGGTGGGCAAGACAGAACTCACCAAGGCCCTGGCCGCATTTATGTTTGATACCGATGAGGCCATGGTGCGTATCGACATGTCCGAGTACATGGAAAAACATTCGGTGGCGCGACTGATTGGCGCACCTCCAGGTTATGTGGGCTACGAAGAGGGGGGGCAACTCACCGAGGCGGTGCGGCGTAAGCCTTACTCGGTGGTGCTGTTGGACGAGATCGAAAAGGCCCATGCCGATGTCTTTAATGTGTTGCTGCAAGTGCTGGATGATGGCCGGCTGACTGATGGCCAGGGCCGTACCGTGGATTTTCGCAATACCGTGATCATCATGACGTCCAACCTGGGATCACAGGCGATACAAGAACTGGCGAGCGACGCACAGGGAAGGGCTAGTGTCGCGGGAGGCACGACGTCGGAAGCGACGGAAAGTCAGTACGAACAGATGAAAAAGACGGTGATGGAGGTCGTGACCGGCCACTTTCGGCCGGAGTTTATCAATAGAATTGACGAATCGGTGGTGTTTCGCTCGCTGGCTCGGGATCAACTCCATGCCATTGCCGCCATTCAGGTGCAGGGCCTACGAGTACGTTTGCAGGATCGTGGAATGGATATGGTGTTGTCCGATAGCGCCTTGGATAAAATTGCCGCAGTGGGGTTTGACCCGGTCTACGGCGCCCGGCCACTCAGGCGCGCTATCCAGACGGAGATTGAGAACCCCCTGGCCCAGGAGATTCTCGGTGGCCAGTTTCAAACCGGCGATCTTATTGTTGTGGATATAAAAGGGGACCAGTTTACATTTAACAAAGGTGATCCGGGTCAGGTACAGGTGGCGTAGGCAAGACACCATGTCGGATTCGATCCGGCATTCATCTGCTCATTACCCCGGTTTAACTACCTGTCCAGGAACACGAAAATACCACCGGCCTAATTCGTGTTGTCATCCTGAGGCGTAGCCGAAGGATCTCTATTTGTCCGATTTGATGGCTTCGTTCAAGTAGGATTAGATTCCTCGTTGATCTCGGAATGACAAAAATTTTTTTGTGGTGCCAAGAGACTAGCAATTCGGTGGCACAATGCTGTAGTCAACCGGATTGGCAGTCTACCCCGATGCGTGGTGGTGACGACCCCAAAACCAGGCCAGCAGTAGTGGTAACAAGACCCCGAACTCGAGGGTAGCGCCGAGCAGATTGTGCAGCCAGACGTCGAGGGAATCCAGGCCGTTGCGTTCCACGTTGAGGAACAGGTGCCACGAGGCGGTGTAATATTCCCCGGTGATGGGCCACAGTGCAGGGACGCCCGTGGGCGGACTCGGGTCCCGAGTCAACCAGTCAATCAGTACATGTGATCCCACCAGAC
Organism: Acidiferrobacteraceae bacterium; assembly: GCA_011052015.1. Lineage (GTDB taxonomy): Bacteria > Pseudomonadota > Gammaproteobacteria > HyVt-429 > HyVt-429 > HyVt-429. The sequence continues at coordinate 12,987 of DRJZ01000142.1, forward strand.
CGGCAGTCAAGCCACCGATGCGTCCTGGATGTTCGGCCCTACGCCAGCGAGCGATGGTGTAAACCAGTAGTCCGCACAGTATCGCGAAGCCAATACTGTGGCTGGTACTGCCGCGATGGAAGCGCTCAATATCACCCAAAAGCAGGCCGGGCAGGAAGTCGAAGTCGGACAGATTGGCGCTCAGTAGATACAGGCCAAACAGACCATCGCGCCAGGATGGCAGACGTTTTTTGATGACCATAAACACCACTGTTGCGGTCAGGCTGTGGGCAACCGGGGTGGCCATGGCAAAAGCTCAATATGATTCAGTAAGTTTGTGTTATTTGAGGTCGTAGTGTTTTCTAATCGCCTGGTGAATTTCCCAGGTGCAAGACAAGCCCTTGGTGAAGTTCACCAGGTCTCCCTCTTCCAACAGTACCGGTTCACCGCCTTTGGGTGTCACCGTCACCCTGCCTTCAAGGATATAGCAGACCTCGGAAGCGTCGTAGGTCCAATCAAAGGTAGACACTTCCTTGGCCCAGATGGGCCAATCATCTATGCCCATAACTTCGAGCTTGGCGGGTGATGGATTATGTTCCACGGTGATTAGATTCATAATGGGTACTCTGATTGCGTGGTCGTATGCGCTGTACACAGACAGCAGAAAGTGCTGCAGTTTATGTGTCAGCCCGGGACAAGTCCACCGGTTTGGGATGAGGTATTTAAGGGTGTGTGTAGAATCTTTCCGGCGCAATGATTATAGTCACCCATCGCTGACAGGTTCGTCATGGTGACAACAGACAATTAAAGGCCGGATAATGTATCAGGGTAAGAAAGTTGTGGTGGTGATGCCCGCATATAATGCGGAAAAAACTCTGGAAAAAACATACCGGGAGGTCAGTGAGCAGGAATTCGTGGATAACATTATTATCGTAGATGATCGCAGTGTAGATGGCACAAAGAGCGTTGCCAAACGACTGCCGAATGCCTCGCTCCATGTGCATGACACCAACCTGGGTTATGGTGGCAACCAAAAGACTTGCTATAAAAATGCACTGAAAGATGGGGCCGATATCGTCATCATGGTGCATCCTGATTATCAATATACCCCAAAGCTGATCAACGGTATGGCGGCAATGATCGGTTCTGGCCACTATCATTGCGTACTTGGGTCCAGAATACTCGGTGGTCATGCTTTGAAAGGAGGTATGCCCGGTTGGAAATATTTCGCCAACCGATTTCTGACCTTTGTCGAAAATATTCTGATGTCAGCGAAGCTGTCTGAATATCATACTGGATATCGCGCATTTTCCAGGGAATTGCTCATGCAACTTGATCTTGAGCAGTATTCCGACGATTTTGTTTTTGACAATCAGATGCTGGCAGATATTTTATGGCGGGGGTATATGATCGCCGAGATAAGCTGTCCTACCAAGTATTTCCCTGAAGCCTCATCAATCAATTTCAGACGAAGCGTGAAATATGGATTCGGCTGCCTGCTTACTGCCCTACAGTTCCGATTTGCAAAATTCGGTGTATTTCGTAACGGTATTTTTAAATCAAATACCCTTGATCGTTGTTAGCACATAATGCAATGACTAATAATTGTTTATCTGTATTTAAGCTTTACCGTTTCCGATTTATTATTATATTGATCGCCTTGTGTCTTGCGCTTGTTTATTTGGACAAACAGGCGGTGAGAATAGACGGGGTTACAATAAATTTGACCGATATGCCGAGGATAGAAAGCTATGCCGTTTTCCTTGAGCGGCATCATGGGGCTTCGGCCGAAGATGAATCTGCTGTCAAGGTTGCTCAGCGTCTGGCGGGCAAAACAAAAATACAATTAAAGTTGCCGCGCAGTATTAGGAAACGTTACGTCGCCATTCGGCTTGATCTCGGGGATTTTCCGGGTGTGCATGTGCTTACCAGTCTGTCTTTCGATGCGACCGTGTTGTTATGGCATATACCGGTCAAGCTATTATCCCATGCTGAAGTGTATGCAGCCATTGTTAGCAAAAAAGGGATATCCGAGATCACGCCGATTGAGAAGGGCCTGAAGATTGTTGCCACTGAAGAGGATCCGCATTTTGAGGTGGCGATTGATGTAGCGGATATTTACCGATCGGCCAACAGCGTAGCGTTCTATGTATACAAGCTGATTCTGTTTGCGGTGTTTAGCGTTTTGGTCTTGTTGGTTGTGTTTGCCGACAAGGTCTATGTTTTTTTACGGCGTATGGTGTTGGGTTTAATATGTTTGGTGAAAGGTGAAAATGAGACCGATTCGATCAATGCTGAGAGTTTTATCAGGCAAAACAGAATCTGGCTTATCCTGGCGGTCAGCCTGTTTGTTGCCATCAACCTGGTGCGGTCCTGGGGAACGCTTTCCACACCCTCATTGTTGACAGAAGATAGCTATTATTTTAACTATTATTATAGTGGTTATGCCGACATGGCAAGCATTGCTAACAAGCCCAATGGTTATCTCAATATCGCTAATAATCTTGTCGCCAAAGGAATCTCCATACTAGACGTTAGAATCCAACCGGTGTTGTATGTGATCTTGGCATTTGTGCTGGGTACCTTTACCGCGAGTATGGTCATATTTTCTGGTTATTTCAGAAACAAATGGTTGATAGGTATTGTACCTGTGGTATTGGGTCTATCCGGATTTAACCATATTTATTATTTTACTACGCTCACCTATCAAATGTATGTAGTTGTTGTGTTATTGCTCAGTTATGTCGTTTTTTTTCAGGTCCCGCGCCAGTATAAATATTTGTTACCGGTCTTTATGCTTTGTGTGTTATTCGTGTATTCAGGCCCATATTCGGTGACACTGATTCCCTTGTCCATGCTCCTGTCAGTATTTTTATATAATAAACGAAAAGCCATTTTTCTTGTTCTGTTGAGTCTTTTTGTTATTAGTTACTTTGTCAATGTGGATAGCGGTACCACCACTATGACCAGTTTCTTTGTGCAAGAGAGAATCAGTTATTTTGTGTACGTATTGATTAACGATATATTTTTGCTGGGTTTGGTTGATGATTCGGCAGCACTGTTTGTTTTTATGGCGGAAATTACATTGTTATCTGTTGTGATGTATTCTTTACGGTATGATCGGTTGTATATTAAGCTGGCTGTTGTGTTGATCGCATTTGTTGTGGCGGCGTTGTTGCCTTATTTCATGAGCAGCAAATATATCCCTTACTTTCATCGGCCGGCCTACATTCTGGTGGCCTATTATTTCTGGTGGATTTTCCTGTTGTGGACCGCTGAACGCCTGTTGGTGGGAAATAAAAAGAGCCTGATTTTGGCCCCACTGTTGAGTGCGGTGTTTGTGGTTTTGGTTGTTTATGATAATTACCGACATCCGGCAAAAGGTACAGATGATCGTGTCAACCCGGCCGTCATGCAGTTTGTGCATGCCGTGCATGCCGTCGAACAGCTTGATTTGGAATCAAAAAATCAATTCTTATGGATGAGGGTCAACGACCCTTATCTTGAAGGTAGCCCCACCCTTTATGTGGGCAGCACGAAAGCCAGCGCCCGGCGCCTTGAATCAAAAAACATCAAAAACCCGTTAATCAGGCGATTTATCTTTGGAGAAGGGCAAGGTGATGGGTGATGGCCAGCCAGGATACGAATTTACTTAGGCTGGGGTGTCAAATCAAGTATTCAGAGTGCATATCAGGTAGCTATGGTACGTATTCTGCCTTGATTCAATGGAGTCAGGTGGGTTAGGATTTGCAGTCGCCGGTTTCGGGCTGTCCCGAGAAAGGGAAGGCGGCGGTATCCCGGCAGAATTAACAAGAATTGTTTGAAAGTCTTACATTTCAGGTACCCACTACTATGAAGCTTAAAAAGAATTTTATTGCCTCGGCGATCGCCCTCAGTTTGATATCTCCTGCGGTGCTCCACGCCCAAACGGTTCCGGCCCCCACTACACCAGATCCGAATTCAGCCGAATTTAAGTCCCAGGCTGGCTTGGGGGCCATTAATATTCTGCCTGCCTGGGCCCAAGGTCTAACGGGCGCAGGTATTGTGATCGCCAACCTTGATAGTGGTGTGAACTTTGGTCATGTGGACCTGCAAGGCCGGTTATTGGCCGGGGCCGATTTTACGGGCTCCGGTACGGTTGCTGATACCACGCCCGAAAGTCATGGTACCGCCGTAACCGGTATTATGGTGGCAAATTTCAATGGTTTGTCCCAGGTGGGCATATCTTATAAGGCCACTGTGTTGCCGGTAAAAATCGGCACTGGGGCCTCATCAGGGGTGGCTGTGGCGGGGATCAACTTTGCGGCTGCCGATCCTAGTGTACGTATCATCGTAACGTCTTATGTCAGCGATAACAGTGACCAGGCGGCCGAACTGGCTGCGCTTCAGGCAGCAGCTGTGACAGGCAAGATTGTTGTTATTGGTGCGGGTAATGAGGGTTTCCCCGAGGCGCGGTTCCCAGCCAACATGACACCCAGCTTAGGCGGATTAGGTATTACGGTGGGTGCGATTAACGGAGAGGGGACAACTATTTTTAGTAGTCGGGCCGGGACCAATACCAGTTTCATGGTAGCGCCAGGGCTCAGCATTACGTCATTGGGTAATTCCAGTTCGACTGCCCTGGCCAACCCTTTGACGGGCTCTTCAATGGCGGCGCCTCATGTGGCAGGTGCTGCCGCTCTGTTATTGTCAGCGGCGCCTAATCTAACCGGTAAGCAGGTGGTGGAGATCTTGTTGACCACCGCGCGGGATATTGGCACCCCGGGTTTTGATTCTACCTACGGTTGGGGCATGTTAGACCTTGGCAACGCACTCGCCCCTCTGGGTGCACTCACCGGCGGTGGCGGTGGCGGCGGCGGCGGTATTGGTGGTATAGCCGGTGGCTTGGGACTCGTGGGTATCCTTGCGGCCCTGAATAAGAAGGGAGATAAGAAAACAGAAGCGCTTGAGACCACCTTAGTTTTTGATAAGTATCAGCGTCCATATATCCTGGATGTGCGCCGCACCTTATTTGCCCGCGACAACAGACCTGATTTAGAAAATTTATTGCGATCTTTCCGTTCTGGGAGCGCCTGGTTCGATGTTGAATTGGGTGACCGGCAAAGGTTGAGCGTCAGTACTTTGAGTGATGTGCCTGTATTGGCCAACGCATTTGATTATTTTTCCAGGCGGGCACTGGAAGAAGAACGGAATATTGATGTCGCCATGTCACTTAGTGGTGATTTAGCTAATGGTTTGCAATATCAGTTTAATTTGAACCGCGATCCTCGCCGGGCCTATGGTTTTTTGGGCGCCACAGAGGGTGCCCAATTTCTTTCTGAACGTGTTTTCACCGCGCCTTATATGGGATTTGCGAATCGGGCGAATAGTATGAACCTTGCCTATAATCTCAATGCCTATACCGATCTGCGTTTTGGTGTGGCCAACATGGAAGAGAATAAGGAATATGGGCGTAGCAGCAGTTCGGCGCTTATGGAAGGTGCATTCAGATTCAGCGACAAAGCCAGTGCGGCCATACAATTAGGTACCCTGTCTGAGCGTGGTGGGTTGTTTGGCGGTTCTCCATCTGGTGGTGTATTTGGTGTAGATCAGTCCAATACGTTGTCTTTGGGCATTAGTGGCCGTTACAAGTTGACCCCGGATTTAATTTTGGTGGGCAGTTTGAGTGAAGGCTATACCCGGGCCAAGGCGGCCCGGCATGCCTATTTGACCAATTACTCCGGGCTTCGTACACAGACCTATGGCTTGGGGGTATTGGCCAGGAATATGTGGCGACGTGGAGATCGTTTGGGTATTGCAGTAACGCAACCGCTGCGGTTGACCAGTGGCCAGGCAGATCTGACCGTGCCTCAGACAATCGATTTTCAGGGCAATATTGGTTTATCCGATACTAATAGGGTCGGACTTAATCCGGATGGGTCAGAGTTGGATATAGAGGTGTCTTATCAATGGCTTGTCGGACACACCACCAAGTTTGCCAGCTACTTTCAGTACCGCAATGAGCCCTATCACGCCAAGTCTTCGGGGGCGGGATATACGTTTTACACCGTTGTTAGGAAATCATTTTAGAATTGGGTTTCATTTAAAACCCATGGGTACTACTGCATGAAAGGTATGATCCTCGCTGCGGGTAAGGGTACCCGGGTGCGCCCGTTGACCTACGAATTACCCAAGCCCATGATTCCTATATTGGGCAAACCGGTTATGGAATATCTAATCGACGAGTTAGCGCGTTATGGTATTAGAGAGATTATGGTCAATATCAGTCATTTGCCCGATAAGTTGGAAAGCTATTTCGGTGATGGCCGTCGTTGGGGAGTTGAAATAGGTTATTCCTTTGAGGGTCATATTGAAGAGGGGGATATCATCAGCCAGCCAATAGGTTCGGCTGGGGGAATGAAAAAGATACAAGAGTTTGGTGGGTTTTTTGACGAGACCACTATCGTGTTGTGTGGTGACGCTCTGATTGACCTCAACATCCTTGATGCCGCCATGCGCCATAAGGCCAGTGGCGCCATTGCCAGTGTGCTGGTACACGATGTGGCCCGTGAAAAGGTCAGCAATTATGGTGTGGTGGTGTGCGACAACGATAGCCGCATCACGTCGTTTCAGGAAAAACCCAGTATCCAAGAGGCCCAATCCACCTTGGTGAATACCGGTATCTATATTTTTGAACCCGAAGTCCTGGATCTTATCCCTTCAAACCAGGAATACGACATCGGTAGCCAGTTGTTCCCAAGCATACTGGAAAAGGGTCTTCCGTTTTACGCTATCAATCTGCCCTTTAACTGGGTGGATATTGGTAAAATGAGTGATTATTGGGGCGCCATCCAAGCTGTGATGCAGGGCCATGTGCACAATATCGAGATACCGGGTAAACAGGCGCGGCCGGGCGTTTGGGTGGGACTCAATGTCTCAGTGGATTGGGAGGGTGTTGAGATTGATGGCCCGGTCTATATTGGTGCGGGATCGCGTATCGAGGCGGGTGCACGCATACAAGGCCCCACTTGGATTGGTCACGGTTGCCATGTACAGGCTGGGGCCTGTGTGGAACGAAGCATCTTGTTTGAATATACGCGCATTGGTGGTAGTGGTTGTATATCCAATGCTGTGGTCTTCGGCCGTCATTGTGTGGATCGGGATGGCCGTTCCTTGGCCACCGAGGGGGCTGATCTGGATTGGGTGGGGGATGCCCGGGTCCGCAGTGCGAATGGTCCCCTTGAGGTGGCTAATTAGTCTATCCTAAAAAACTCCTAAGCCATTGATGATAATGGTAAATAATGGATAAAAAGGGTAAAATATCGTCCAGAAATGAGTAAAAACAAGATCAACAACACCCGGATACACATAAAGATATAGTTTTATAGGTTTGTGCTAATCCGGGCTTTTTCTGTTACCGATCCAACAACCATTGTTCGATCTGTTTCAGTTCGGCTTGGGTGTTCACGCCGATCGACTCCAGGTAATGAGTGCCCGGAAGACTCTGAACCACCCCGTGCCTCTGCATCCAGACAGTAAAGGGCAGGAAATTCCTTTCTTTTGTCTCATCCCCCAACCCCGTTTCCCTACTGAAACATGGCAACAGGTCGAAGTAGGCGCTGTCTGATAGCACGAACAGACCCATGTCGTTCTCACCAATCTGTGGCATGGTATCGCCTTCCCGTTGTTGCGCGATACCGGTAATGACCCCGCTCTTGTCCCGCTGAAAATGGATGTAAGGATGTTCGCGTTGGATGGTCGGAAATACCAACCGCGCACCAGCAGCATTGTTGGTCGCCTGCGCGAGTTTGTGTACGGTCTGTGAGCAGACCGCGATCTGATCACACCATGTGATCCATATCTGCGCTGGCCTCAGTTCAGACAGTTCTTCCGTGGGTATCAAGATCGCGTCCAACATTCCCGTCGGCTCTTGTTGGAGCGCGACCCGTGTGGATACAGATACGGTGCCTAAGAATCGACGAACCTCCTCCTCCGCACCTGGGCTTACCACAACAACGAACAGATCAACCACCGGGGCGTATAACTCAAACAGATAATCCAGCATTGGTTGGCCATTGACCCTGACCAAGACCTTGGGCGCGGAGGCTCCGAGCCTGGAACCGGTTCCTGCGGCGGGGATGATCATGATCCGTTTCATCATAAAGCCATCTGGAGTGTGCTCAAGAGTTCTGAAAGATCAGCGTAGGAAGCTAGGAAAGCCGGATTGTTGGATTCGATTCTGGTTCGTACTGACACAACCGGCAAACCCGCAGAGATTGCCGCCTCAATCCCGGAGTAGCTATCCTCAACAACCAGACACATATCCGGTGCTATGTTTTGTCTCTCCACTATGGCTCGGTAGATATCCGGCGCCGGTTTTCCTCGGTTGACGTCCTTTGCGGTGAGCACGATGCTAAAGTGGTCTCGTATCTGGTATCGGTCCAAAATATAAAATGCAGTCTCAGGCGATGCTGCGGTTCCTAAGGCAAGTTTGACATCATGAGCCGACAGCCGTTCAAGACTCTCAAGAGTATCTGGAAAACAAATATCGGTCGATTCGATCAAGTCTCTCGCCCTGTTTTGTTTGAATCGTACCCATTTCCTGACATCGCTCTCATCGGGATTTAGCACAGCAGTGGCTTCTTGCACCACCTCCGATGTCTTGCGCCCGGCAATATTCGGGTAGTCTGGTCCAGTCAGTTCCAGCCTATTCCACAGTTCCCGATACGCCTGTGCGTGGCAGGCAGATGTTGAGACCAGGACACCATCCATATCAAAGATCAGCAAGCTGATGGGCTTTCTGGCAAGGATGACGGTCATCGGCTACGAAAACGCCATTTTATAACTTCCAGGATGCATGCTATGCCATCACCGGTTGTGGTCCGGTTGGCCTTATCAGGGGAGAGAGGAAGAAATTTCACAGGGGTCTCAAAGATCTCACCTTGATCACGTAACACGCGTGACAACAAGTTTTGGTTCAGACGCTTATCGTCAATATGCACTGAGTCATCTTCAAGATATTGAACACGAACTGCCCGGACCCCAGATAGGGTGTCTGAGATATACCGGCCAAACAAGAACAAATATGTCAAACTCAACAAGTAACTGCCGATGTAACTGATTGCACCCAGCATTCTGCTACGCCGGTAACGTAGACCATAGGATTCGCGAATATCACGCACAGAAAGACGCCGACTCCCCCACACGACATCCAATCTTCCCCCTGCAAGTAATGAGGCGAGGTTCACGATATCCTCGCCCCGGTACATCCCCGAGGACTCGAACAGAATCGCGAAATCGTGCCCCCCTGATCGGATTGCGCTCAGAAACAGATCATCGGTGTCCCGATCCTGTTGCCAAAGGTTGCGCAACCGGAATGGAATCGCCTTGGAAATCTCAGCATTCAGATTGTTGGGGCTACGAAAGTAAAAAGTCGGCTCAATGGTGATTTGATCCAGACCAGCTCTGGATGACTCAAGAACGGTCTGCGAGACCTTGTCCAGAGATTGAGTATCAAGCAGGACGATGGCGACGGAAGTTTTCTTGTCTTTTTCGATAAAGGATTCAATGAACGGAGCGAGCACCTTTTTTGCATTGTGTCTACCCGTATCACCCTCCTCAAAGTTTGCAATGCGGACAAGTCGTGGATCCTCAATATTTTTTAACCGACCCAATGGTACGTAAGGTACGCCTTGTTCTGTGCGATTCGGGTCATTTAGCAGATAATGTGTGATGAGAAACGGAGCCGGTATACTGCGCGAATTACGCTCACGCAGATAGTAGAGTGCGCGTTTGATAATCTCGATGGCACTAACGTCAGGAATTTCCGCGTCTTCCTGGATATTGGTCACCAAGATCTTGACCGCCCGAAGGTTATTGGCGATATGTTGGCCAAGCCCCAGGGTCATATAAGATGGAAACAGACTGGAATGTTGGGTGCCTGGTGAGTAGACAATCACATCTGCCTGCTCCAGGCGCTGCAGAAGATCTGGGTTTGGCGCTACCGACACGGACCTGGCAGCAAGGATCTGGTGCCAGTCAGTTTTGGCTTCGACGTCTTTGATCCACTCACTTGGCGCCTGATTAACTAAAAACAATTCTTCAATGTAATTTCGCCGGTTCGCATCAACGATATCTGCTTCGCTGGCTAACAGGCACTTATTACTGTCTATGGCCACCAGGAACGCATTGCTCCCGTCGGTAACATTGACGGCGGTTTGGGCCGGAACACTCATTAAGGCACAGTAGTCGTCTATAGCGCGATTGAAATCGCGCCCTGCCTCCAGATAGTATCCTGCAAACACCAAATTCCCAATACTGCAATCTGAAAAATCAAACGGGAACTTTGTGCGGCCCAATTCTTTCTGGAAGCTATCAAGTCGAGCAACTAACGTAGTACGCGGGTCCGGCTCGAGCTCACTTAGTAAGCGCACAAGTTCGTTATTAAAACCAGGCTCGGAACTCGATGGGATCTTGTCTCCGCTTATAATCCCAAAGCTGACCAGGGCCTCGGCTTGCCCATAGCCGAGGGGAAAGCGAAGATCCAGTAAATCAATCAGCGACGCGCTACAAGAACCCAGTTCACGCGCAATGGTAGAGGCGTTCTTCCGAAAATCCGATGGCCCCAGGCTATCTCCCAGAAATCGCCGTACCTCTCCAGTGGACAATCCATCGTCATACCCGTTAATTGCCAGGGTCAGCTGTACGTGCGGGTTGCCAACCAGTTGTTTTGAAAGTGCCTGAGACCCACGCCCTCCTGAAAATATTATGACTTTAACTTGTTTCATTGTTACGGCTTGATCGATCTGAAATCCGGTCTGTACAGTATTCTGATTGTTGTTTAATAATAAAATGGAGATGGAAACAATAACAGCCAAATTTGTTTCAACAAACTGTCGTGCCTTTACACGGGGTGCCAAATTCTAATTGACTCATTTTCCACAGCTTTCCCTTTCTCGGGATGACAATCTCTACTTTTATTGCATTGATCCGGATAGGGTCAAACCAAAAAGTCTGATGCATGCCGCCGTAGACCGGATGTTTTTCCTTGAACCGGGTCCTATCGAAATGATGCATTATATTGTCCGCAACAACAATCCAGGAGCCACCTCTTCGGCCTAATATTTTGATTGACTTGGCGGTCTCATCGGGGAGATGTGGATAGATAAAGGGATAAACTAAGGTTACTCGCTGAACTGTACGTTGGGTATTAAACTTCGCCTGTAACCACATGCCCATCTTCTGTTCAGAATTACTGCTCCAGGAGCTACGCTCATTGTTGTCACTGAGATATTCTAACCCCGACCCTTGAGTGCTGCTATTTAGCAAATAAGCCTGACTGACGATCTTGGTGTCTACATCGGCCTGTTTGTGATGGAAGTCTTCATAAATGTAGAATGGCCCTACATTCCACTTTGAATAAGAAATATTCTGTTCCTTCATGTGTCGCTCAAATGCAATGATTGGCAATCTTGTGTCATAACCGTGGGTAAGGATATAGCGGGCACCCGGTGATTTGTCGACAGTATCCTTATATGGGATTGGCCATCCGAGAAAGCGCTCGTTATAGGGTGGTGCGCATATGATTTCTTCATCCGTGCGAAAAATAATACGATACCCTAACCAGAATGAGGCATAACAACGGTCAATGCCTTTTTTCTTCAGCTCTTCTATCAAAGGAATAATTCCGGGAGTTTTCGCGATCTGACCGGCGAACTGTGGTGTACGCCAAGCACGTGTTACTTCTACAGAGGTTACGAAGTTGAACAGCCCCAGACCCACAGCAATTGCACCCACTACGCAGCGCAATTTTTTCCCGGTAATTGAAAATGTATAGCCAAGCAAAAAGGGAAAGAAGATTACCGGTACCACCAGATATCTATACGACTCCGAGCTCGCACGCTCGCTAAAGGCATACAGGACAATGGCGATGAGACTGGAGGCCAGAAAGTAATCTTGGATGTCGAGGTAAGGCCAGTGACCTTGTTTAACATGGCGAATAAACAGGACCAATCTGTGGAAAAATACAGCAAGGATCAGAGATGAATAGATGACCGCAAACACATCCCTAAATAGGGGTATTTGATTCAGGTGGGTAGAAAAATCGGGAAACAGGGTCGGATTAACACCCATTGCTCCAGGTAATGTCTGGCTGAGGGCGGGGTCCCACAGGCGGTGGATCACTTCAAGGATTGGCCGGGTCTTTGAGACTGCCTCGTGTGCGTGAGGATGGTGTACAATAGAAAGTATAAAAGGTGCGAGGCCGATCAACGCCCCAAACAGAAATCTGCCAGCCCCCTTTGCGGCATCCACCAGGTTCTTGCCCAGTAGTATCAATATAAAGGCGGGAAATATGTAGGAGATCGTCAGCATGTGCGTGCTAAATGCGATCCCGCTTACGATCCCGATAAGCAGGAATAGAAGATATCGTCGCGAGGAATTGAAGGACATTGCCAACAGATAGGGCGTTATCCAGGCAAAAGTAATGCTGGCCGCATAATTTGGTGGCACATATCCCGATTGAAGGATCAACAAGTAGGCAGATGGGAAAAGGACCAAGAGAAACGTTGGCCATTGGCTGTCTTTGGGCAGGACTTTTTTAGTGAGATAAAAAAATCCGACAAGGGACAGCAAACCAAGAGACATGGTCAGATAGCGGGCCCCGATAGTATTTCTGGGCATCCACTCCACCAAGGGTGCCATGAAATAGCCCTCAATAGGGAACAGATAGGGTGTTCCGCTGATCAATAGCGGCCACTCCCCTTTGATCACCTGCTTGGCAATCAGAACGATCAGGGCCTCATCTCCGGTAACAGGCAGGTGGGTGATGCTGGTCCAGATAAAGAACGCACGTAGCCCCAATGCCACTAGCAAGACTGCCCCAAAGGCCAGGATTACAGATCGCTTTTCGATTGAAAAATTCATTAAATCAGGAGGGCCAGCAGATCAGGATAGTCTACGGAACCTGAATCTGAGGAAGGTAATCAAGGCAATAAAAAAGTCCGTGGTCTTTATTTTTTTCCCGTCTTCTACGCTTCTAGGGTAGTAGTGGATCGGCACCTCTTTGATATTGATGTTGCTTCTGATCAAGAACGCTGTCAATTCATGGTCTGTCTCAAATCCACTGGTCACGATATTATATGAGCGAACCAGTTTACCAGGATAAAGCTTATAGGCCGTTAAGGTGTCGGTGATCCATTTACCAAACAGCATAAAAGCAAAGACCGTAAGCAAACGGTTGGCAAGCCAGTTGACGAACTTCTGGTCTTTGTGTTTGCTCTTGATGCGCTTTCCTTCCGGAGAGAATACAATCTGCCCTAGCAGGCGGCTGCCATAAATAGATATATGTTCGGGGTCATGGTTCGCCTCCTCAATCATGGGAATGTAGTCGTTTGGCTCGTACTCAAGGTCTGCATCTTGCACCAGCACCCAGTCACCTGTTGAGGCCGATATTCCCCGCTTCACAGCTGAGCCTTTACCATGGTTTTCCGGCTGCAGGTAATAGGACACATTCTTGTGTTGTTTGACTATCTCACCGGTTCGATCGCTGGAACAATCGTCAACGACAATCACTTCCTTATTCACTCCGATGGATTGCAGTTCGACCTGATCGATTTTCTCCAACAAAGCTCCAATAGAGGCTTCCTCGTTATAGGCAGGAATGACTATAGAAAGTGTTCTCATGGTGTTTTTCTGCTCAATTTTATTTAGCTGCCGCCAAGCTGTTCGTGATTAATGCGTTGATCCGTTTGACATAGGCAGCTGGCGCTTTTAATGCCGCCCCCTCGGCCAGGGCCGCTTGGTCAAATAGGACCTGGGCCCAATCGTCTAGCTGTTTGTTGTCGCCACTGATTCGTTTTATCAAAACATGATCCGGATTGATTTCCAGAATTGGCTTGTGTTCGGGTAAGTCTTGTCCTATAGACTTAAGGATACGCTCCAGATTGCCCCCCATGTCCTGTTCATCGGCAACCAGACAAGCCGGTGAATCGGTGAGGCGATCTGTCAGGCGTACTTCTTTGACGCTATCTTTCAAGGCGCCTTTGATTTGTTTGATAAAGTCAGAAAACTCCTTTTCCTGGGTTTTGGTGTCGGCTTTATTCTCGGAGTCGTCCAGGTTTTTAAGATCCAATGCACCTTTGGCGATCGATTTGAGTGGTTTACCCTCATATTCGGTGAGATGGGTCACGACCCACTCGTCGATGGTGTCGCTCAATAACAGGACCTCAATGTTCTTTTTTCGGAAAATCTCCAAGTGGGGTGATTGTGATGCGGCGGTGTGGCTGTCCGCTGTGAGGTAGTAAATGGCATCCTGCTTGAACGGCATGCGACCCATGTAGTCTTTTAGAGACTGGATTTGTTCGTCAGATTCGCTGAGGGTGGTGGCAAATCGGAGAAGATCGGCAAGTTGTTGTTGGTTGTCCATGTCTTCGGCAATACCCTCTTTCAGGGCGCGGCCAAATTCTTTCCAGAAGATCTTGTATTTGTCCGGTTCTTTTTCGGCAAGGGTCTTGAGTTGAACCAATATTTTCTTCACCGAGGCATTGCGGATCTTGTCGATATCCTTGTTGTGCTGGAGGAACTCCCTCGACACATTCAAGGGCAGATCCATGGAATCCACGATCCCACGGACGAACCGCAAATAGTTGGGCATCAAGTGCTTGCTGTCATCCATAATGAAGATGCGACGCACATAGAGTTTTAGCCCGGATTGGCGTTCGCGATCCCATAGGTCAAAAGGCGCGTGACTGGGAATGAAAAGTAATGAGGTGTATTCCTGTTTGCCCTCAACCCGGTTGTGAATATGGGTAAGGGGTTTTTCGTGATCAAAGGTCAGGTTAGAGTAAAAACTATTATATTCATCTTCGCTGATCTCCTGCTTGGGTCGCGCCCACAGCGCCGATCCGCTGTTGATGGTCTCCCATTCAGGCTGCCCATCGTCTTTTCTATCGCCGTCGATCTCCTTGGGCATTTGGATAGGCAGGGAAATGTGATCTGAATACTTGGCGATGATGCCGCGCAGACGTATGGGCTCCAGGTATTCATCCTCACCCTCACGGATATGCAGTGTGACCTCGGTCCCGCTTTGGGGCCGGTCCAGGGTTTGGACGGTGTATTCACCCTGTCCACTGGATTCCCAAAGCACCCCTTGATCGGCTTGGTCACCGGCACGGCGGGTGGTCAGGGTGACCTTGTTGGCCACCATAAATGCGGAATAAAAACCAACCCCAAACTGACCGATGAGGTTGGCGTCTTTGCTATCGTCGCCGGTGAGGGCCTTGACGAATTGCTTGGTCCCGGAGCGGGCGATGGTGCCGATGTGTTCGATGACCTCTTCCCGGCTCATGCCGATGCCATTGTCGATGATCGACAGGGTGCGGGCGTCTTTGTCTACAGTCACCTGGACGCCCAACGTGTCGTCTTCAGACAGCAGGCTATTGTCAGTCAGGGCTTCAAACCTCAGGCGGTCACAGGCATCCGAGGCATTGGAAATGAGCTCGCGGAGAAATATCTCCTTGTGGCCATACAGGGAATGGATCATGAGGTGCAGTAATTGCTGCACCTCGGTTTGGAAACCTAGGGTCTCAGATTGTGGGGTGTCTGTCATTGCTAAAGTGCTCCTGTGTCTCGGGCCATAGTTATGGGACATAACTCTATAGAATGTCCAGTAAGATAGGTCTGCATGGGCCAAAATCAAGTCCCGGCTGAATTCATGAGGGTTGTGCCTCCAAGGTTTTCGTTTCCCTTAGTAATACCCCGTTTGCTTGTGGCGGGGCTATTTAATTTTATGGGAGTTCTGATCTGATTGAGGCTTTCCTTAAGGGTTGCGTGCGGCCTGTAGGGTGTTCTGCATGAGGGTGATGACGGTCATGGGCCCCACTCCACCGGGGACTGGGGTGATCCAGGCGGCTCGATGCCGGGCGGTATCAAATTCCACGTCGCCCACCAGACGCCCACCGTCAGCGCGATTGGTGCCTACGTCGATAACCACGGCCCCGGGTTTGATCCATTCACCCTTGATCAAACCTGCCTTGCCTACGGCTACCACCAGGATGTCGGCCTGCTCGACCTGTTGAGGCAGATTCTGGGTCCGGCTGTGGCAGATCGTGACGGTGCAACGGGCCTGTAGTAGCTCCAGGGCCATGGGGCGGCCCACCAAATTCGAGGCGCCGACTACCACGGCGTGGGCGCCGACGAGGGCAATATCAATGCTCTCTAAGAGAGTCATCACCCCTCGGGGGGTGCAAGGTCGTAATAGGGGAGATTGTGCCGCCAGGCGGCCCAGGTTGTAGGGGTGAAGCCCATCCACATCTTTACTGGGGTCGATATGCTCGGTGACCTGTTCTTCATTGATGGCACCGGGTAAGGGTAGCTGTACCAGAATACCGTCAATTTTTGGGTCTTGGTTGAGTTGGTCGATAAGACCGATCAATTCCTGCTGATCCAACTGGGCGGGAAACCGGTGCAGGGATGAGCTTATCCCTACCTGTTCGCACATCTTTATTTTTTTACTAACATACACTTGAGACGCCGGGTCATCACCCACAATCACCACAGCAAGCCCCGGGGCGCGATGGCCATCTGTGACCCATTGAAGAACCTCGCTCTTGATGCTATCGGCGAGATGGGCGGCGAGTCTTTTGCCGTCTATGATCTTGGCGCTCATGGGGCTTATCCGGCAGGGTGGCAGGCGGCGAATGATCGCATGAGTGGGTACGCTAAACCAAGTAATAGAGCAGGTTTGGGTGCGTTGACGCCAAATAGGCCAGGGCGTATAGTCGCCGACCGCGTTTGTGGACCAAAATTAAGGCTCCCAAATTAAATCTCGAAGCCCGTACTTTAATTTGGCAGCGAAAGCTATAATGGTATGCTAAGTGTGTAGGTGTGGGCCGGTCCAGAAGCAAGGCCGGGGGCTACATATTATCGGGGTATAGCGCAGCCTGGTAGCGCACCTGCTTTGGGAGCAGGGTGTCGGGGGTTCAAATCCCTCTACCCCGACCAGAATATAGCTACGAGATTCGAGCCACGAGCCACGAGCACCTGTAATAGTGTTCGTTCCTCAAAGCTCGCAGTTCGTAGCTTTAGTAATGCGCGCCCGTAGCTCAATCGGATAGAGCAACGGCCTTTAAGTGAAGGAGCCTCCACGGGGAAACACAACCTTTGGAGTGGAGGGCACTGTATCGGTGAACCCTTAACGCGTGATGGCGATGGCAATACCGAGGAAACCAGTGGTTGAGAGGGATGATACGTAAGACTGTATCGCTTGACCGGCAGGGGCCGAAGGAATCGACCGGCGGTGGTAACAGGTTCTCGGCGCAGGTGGTTGTCGAGGACCCGTTTTGGCCGAGTGATGGGTAGGGCCCTGTTTAATAGGATATCGTTGCTGGGATCCGTAGAGACTATACGTGCCCCGCCTGAGATGGCGAAGATATAGTCCAGACCACAAACATAAGGAAGGGAAGGGATGGCAGCGACGCCCCACTCTTAATTTGGCAGCGAAAGCTGTAGTGGTATGCTAAGCCGTAGGTTACAGGTTCGATTCCTGTCGGGCGCACCAACTAAAAACAAGGGACGAGATACGAGGGACGAGAGGAAAGATTGATTTTTGGTGAGCGTAGCTCAGTTGGTAGAGCCCCGGATTGTGATTCCGGTTGTCGTGGGTTCGAGCCCCATCGTTCACCCCAGAATAAAGCTCCGAGACTCGTTGCTCGGAGTACGTTTCAGGGCCGTTAGCTCAGTTGGTAGAGCAGCTGACTCTTAATCAGCGGGTCGTAGGTTCGATCCCTACACGGCCCACCATATTAATCAATGACTTACGCCAACTAAGTTAGTAACCGGAAATCCCTTCGGGACCATCTGGGGACATGAGAATCAGTAGATTGCCTGTAATTACTGTTAAATGCCGTATCCTGTTGATTTGAATCATAATAAACTCTCTTTTCCGATACCATAATGAATCAAATCGATAATGTGTTCTCAGAGACATGTGGATGGGGTGACCTTGAATAAGCCTGATTAATGCCCATATTTAGTAGTAGATGGTGGCAAATTGTGGCAAAGACGGGCTATACTGTGATGCATGGCCCCTGTTTTTATACATTGAAGAGGGGCTTTGGTGCGGGTTAAGAAACGTTATCTTGTGCCGATAACCTGTAAACCGAGTGAAGTTTTTACCTGAATTAGATGGAGACTGAGATGAACGCGACTGCCGAAAAAGGGGTGATTGTCTTTGACAACCTCGTTAGGCCAACGGAGGTTGTCGGAGAATTTGATATGGTAAAGGCTAAGAAATCTAAGCCTTTCAAGAACTCGAATGCCGCTGGGGATACCAGGAGAATTAGCTGTCTGGAAGATGTGGAGAAGTCGGCATTAGAGTCCGGGAATCGCCTGAAACAAGCGTTCGGTTCTTAAACCATTACGCAAGTAGCAACAGCAAACGCCCGTCTTGTTTCTGCAAGACGGGCGTTTGGTTGTTGGAGGGGATGAAAATGTTTAATATTTTGTATAACGAAGACATTGAGATTGATATGGTGAATTTGTTTGTATATATCAACCAATTCACCAAGAGTATCGGAGAGACCTCCGTTGTATTAGACCCCTCTAAATGCAGGTTAATCTTGTTAGGTATGAGGCAAGATTTACCACATGTTGACGGCATGGATCGTGCGAGCTGCTTCAAGAAAATAGCGAACTTTGTAGTCTATTTCATCGCAGAGAGGCCAATTCAAAACCCATTTTCTGAGAAAAATATAGGGGGCGACTTGGCAAAGTTGTCAAACCATCAGAATTCAATCATTGCTCTCCAGATCGCCATTGATGGTCTCCATGGGGCTACGATCTATCGAAACGAGAAGGAGAGCTTGGAAATAAAAACCCGCATTGAATTATCCAAGCATTCCTATGTAGATTTAATCGATTCTTTACAGACTGCGACAGTTCAAACGCATTATAAATTACTTACAATCCTATTGGAGCAACTTGTGTATAAGACGAATCCAGATTGTCAGTATCCGGTAATGAGATTATAGATTGTCAGTGTAAGTGGGAATAGCTTTAAAACGCTGGGACCATCTGGGGACTAAGACACTATGGAAAAGAGCGAAAAACCACCAAACTCAGGAATGTAAGTTATTGATATTTATCAAAATAGGCCCCTATTGCGCTGACTCTTAATCAGCGGGTCGTAGGTTCGATCCCTACACGGCCCACCATAATAAATAGGTCTGTAAGGTACGCAGGTCCTTTCGTCTGGCACCCGCATAGGCTGTTGGTATAGGATAAGCGCAGCCTAATTTTAGTGAGTGATTGTCTATGGCAGAAGGGAGCCTTTGCCCGATACTTGAGTTACGTTGCCAGGGGAAAGTCTTGGGTCGGTATAGTCTGGAGCCCTTTCACTCTCTGAGTATTGGGCGCGACCCTGGCAATCCCATCGTGGTCAATGACCCGGCGATCAGTCGTCATCATGCCGAGATTTTCACCTTGTCCACCCAAAGACGTGATGTCGTTATCAAAGACCTTGGGAGTACCAACGGTACTCGGGTCAGGGGACAGCGCATTGAGCGCCAGATCCTTGAGATCGGGGATGTGATTCAGCTGGGTAGCCACGAACTCGTGTTGGTCCGCTCTTGAATTGATGCAGTGCGCCACATCCCTGTCGCGCCCATGTTAAGTCCAGGGGCTGACCCTCCAGGTCGACCCGTTCGGCGAAAGTCATATTCCAGTCACGAGCCTCTAGCTTCGGTCTATAGTATGCTCGCGACTCGTCGTTCGCCTCTCGTAGCTATGGCTTGGCCAAGATATGGCATGTGTGTTGCGTGTATAATGGGCCATCTGATGCGGTTCGGCCGACCTCGTGAGACTGTCTCTTGGTGGAGCGGTTCTGGGTGTAGATGGGCGCAAAGTATAGGCAAGCGAGAGTGGCGGAATTGGTAGACGCGCTGGTTTTAGGTACCAGTGGGGTAACCCGTGGGAGTTCGAGTCTCCCCTTTCGCACCAGTTTGGGCCGTCCTGCTGGACGGATCTGGTCTAGAGCCCGGTCAACGTAGAATTGATTATACAGAGGTTTATTCATGCAGGTTTTCGTTGAATCCACGGGGGACTTAGAGCGACGGATGACCGTTGCCTTACCCGCGGACCAGTTTGAAAAGGCGATCCTTGATCGTCTAAAGGGGCTGTCGAAGACAGTCAAAATGCCGGGATTTCGTCCTGGGAAGGTTCCCCTCAAGATGATCGAGGCTCAGTACGGGGGCAAGGTCATGGAAGAGGTGGTGGGGGATCTGATCAACTCCAGCTTTCAGCAGGCCATTGGCCAACAGGGGCTGAACCCTGCTGGGGGACCCTCCATTGAACCCAAATCTTTAGACCGGGGTAAAGACCTGGAGTATGTGGCGGTGTTTGAAATCTATCCCGATGTTAACCCTAAAGATCTTGGGGGTACTAAATTCGAGCGCCCCCTGTGTGAGATTACCCAAGAAGATATCCATCGTACCCTTGAGCGAATGCAAAAGCAGCGTACCCAATGGGAGCCTGTAGACGACTCTGCCCAAGACGGTCATCGCCTCAGCATTGATTTTGACGGCAGCCTGGATGGGAAGCCTGTGGACGGCACCAGCGCCAAAGATTTTAAGGTTATCTTGGGGCAGGGCGCATTGGTCAAGGATCTTGAGGGTCAACTTGTTGGCCTGGGTGTAGGTGATAAGCCTTCCATCAGTGTGGTTTTTCCCGACGATTACCACGACGCGGACCTGGCGGGTAAGAAAGTGGATTTTGCGATCAGCGTGAATCAGATCGCTGAAGCTAAGTTACCGGCTTTAGATGATGATTTTGCCAAGGTCTTTGGTATCAAAGATGGATCCCTGGAGACCCTCAAGGCCGAGGTAAAAAACAATCTGGAGCGTGAGGTGCAAGATCGTATCCGGGTATTGATGCGGGACCGGGTCATGTCTGCGGTGGTGGACAATAATGACATCAGTGTCCCTAAGCGGTTGGTGGATGAAGAGGCTAGGCGCCTTTTGTCGTCTAACCGGCAGACCCTCAAACAAAATGGGGTCCCGGAAGACAAGCTGCCATCGGATGAGAGTTTGTATATCGATCAGGCCCAGCGCCGGGTCTTATTGGGCCTGGTACTGTCCGAGATCAGCAAGCGCCAGGGTATGAAGGCAGATCCGGCCCAGGTTCAGGAGACCCTGGAACGTATGGCCGCCACCTATGAAGACCCAGCCCAGTTTATCCAATGGCACTATGCCGACCCCAAGCGCTTGGCCGAGGTGGAGGCCGTGGTGATGGAGGATATGTTGGTTGAGCATTTGCTTCAAACTGCCCAGATTGTGGATAAGCCCATTGACTTCAATGAGCTTATGTATCCGAAGCAACCGACCGATAATACATAGGTAAGGAGAGACGATTAGCGCCATGAAACCTATAAACAACATGATAGATACCCCCTCCGGGGCAACCCAGACCCAATCTCTGGGCTTGGTGCCCATGGTCATCGAGACCACCGGACGTGGAGAGCGGGCCTATGACATCTATTCCCGGCTGCTCAAGGAACGTGTGGTCTTCATTGTTGGGCCCATAGAAGATCATATGGCCAATCTGATCGTGGCCCAATTGCTGTTTCTCGAATCTGAGAACCCGGATAAGGATATACACCTTTATATCAATTCACCGGGTGGCGCGGTCAATTCGGGATTGGCCATATACGACACCATGCAGTTTGTTAAACCCGATGTGAGTACCGTGTGTATAGGTCAAGCCGCCAGTATGGGGGCCTTGTTACTCACCGGTGGGGCAGCGGGCAAACGGTTTTGCCTGCCCCATGCCCGGATCATGATTCATCAGCCCCTGGGCAGTTTCCAGGGTCAGGCCACCGATATCGATATCCATGCCAAGGAGATTTTATTGGTGCGGGAGCGGCTCAATAAGATCATGGCCAAGCACACAGGCCGGGGTCTGGACGCCATTCAGCAGGATACGGAGCGGGATAACTTCATGTCTGGGGACGAGGCGGTGGACTTTGGAATATTGGATTCGGTGCTTACAGAGCGTAGCTAGGGCGCCTCTGGAGGCTTGGAATAAGTTGTGATAGGTTAGCACCGTAGCGAATATGGGTTTTTGAGGTTTAGGTATGAGTGACGACAAGATCGACGGTAAGGGCGAGAAGCTCCTCTACTGCTCCTTCTGTGGTAAGAGTCAGCACGAGGTTCGCAAGCTGATTGCGGGGCCCTCTGTATTTGTCTGTGACGAATGCGTCGAGTTGTGCAATGACATCATCCGCGAAGAGGTTCAGGATAGCCCGGAGGCCGGTGATGCCAAGAGCAAATTTCCCAAACCTCACGAGATCAACCAGATCCTGGACGAGTACGTAATTGGTCAGAATGAGGCCAAGAGGGTGCTGTCTGTGGCCGTATATAATCACTACAAACGCATTGAGCACGAAGAGAAAGTTGGCGATGTCGATATCTCCAAGAGCAACATTCTGCTTATTGGCCCTACCGGTTCCGGTAAAACCTTACTCGCCGAAACCTTGGCCAAACAGCTCAATGTACCGTTTACCATTGCCGATGCGACGACCCTCACCGAAGCCGGTTATGTGGGTGAGGATGTAGAGAACATCATCCAGAAGTTGTTGCAAAAATGTGACTACGATATTGAAAAGGCCCAGATTGGCATCGTCTATATTGACGAGATCGACAAGATTTCCCGCAAATCGGACAACCCATCTATCACCCGTGACGTGTCTGGTGAGGGTGTGCAGCAGGCCTTACTGAAACTTATCGAGGGGACCATTGCCTCGGTGCCACCCCAGGGTGGCCGCAAGCATCCCCAGCAGGAATTCTTGCAGGTGGATACCCGCAATATCCTCTTTATTTGTGGGGGCGCCTTTGCTGGATTGGAGAAGATCATACAAGACCGCTCTGAGAAGGGGGGGATTGGTTTTGGTGCCGAGATCCACAGCAAGTCCGACGATAAACTGGTAGGCGAGATCTTGCTCGGTGTAGAGCCCGAGGACTTGATTAAATATGGACTCATTCCTGAATTTGTGGGCCGTTTGCCGGTGGTGGCCACCCTGAGAGAGTTGGACGAAGAGTCCCTGGTGCGTATTCTTACCGAACCCCGCAATGCCCTGGTCAAGCAATACCAGAAGTTGTTGAAGTTTGAGGGCGTCGACCTGGAGATTCGTGAAGATGCCTTACATGCAGTGGCAAAAAAGGCCATGGATCGCAAGACCGGCGCCCGGGGTCTACGCTCCATCATTGAACAGGCGTTATTGGACACCATGTATGAGTTGCCTACCCAGAAGGGGGTCAAACAGGTGGTGGTCGATGCCGGTGTGATTCGGGAAGGTACCCAACCCCTCTATATCTATGAGGAAGAGGATCCGAAATCGGCTTCCTCTAGCTAGTAGCCCTTCATAAAGCCCATACATTTTATACCAGATTAGGGTCTGGAATCGGGTTATGGCCCTGTTCTTGCGTGTCCAATACCCTTAGTGGCCGTCAAGCTTGAATTCTGTGTAAAGAGTCCTCATATTAATGCGAGTTCCATCGTGTCAGCACCATAACAATCACCGAGATTGAGCAACTGTAGAGAAAAATGATGGAAGAGAAAAACGAAGTTGCTGTTACGCCAGCGACCCCGGAAAACGTACTGCCAGTGTTACCGTTACGCGATGTAGTGGTGTTTCCGCACATGGTTATTCCCCTGTTTGTCGGTAGAAAGAAATCGATTCGTGCTCTGGAGCTGGCTATGGAAGCTGGTAAGCACATCCTTTTGGTAGCACAAAAGGATGCCGGCGAAGATGATCCCAGCACCGACAGCATTTATGTTGTTGGCACCATCGCAAGCATCTTGCAGTTATTAAAATTACCAGACGGGACTGTCAAGGTGCTGGTTGAAGGTGAACGCCGGGCCAAGATTAAACGTTATGAAGAAACCGATGAGTGTTTTAGTGCCGAAATCGCAGAGATTACACCCAGCACAATTTCCGAGATCGAGTCAGAAGCGCTGTTGCGTACCGTGCTTAGCGAATTTGATCAATATGTGAAACTGAATACCAAAATCCCACCAGAGATTCTCACCTCATTGGCAGGAATTGATGACCCCGGACGTCTTGCCGATACCATCGGTGCTCACCTCAGTCTTAAGATTGAAGAAAAGCAGGCGGTGTTAGAGATGGAAGATGTGACCGCACGCCTTGAGCATCTTTTGGGCGTGATGGAGTCGGAGATCGACCTTATGCAGGTGGAAAAGCGAATTCGGGGACGCGTCAAAAAACAAATGGAGAAAAGCCAGCGCGAGTATTATCTCAATGAACAAATGAAGGCCATCCAGAAAGAGTTGGGTGATATGGAAGACGCGCCAAATGAAATTGAAGAGTTGGCCAAGAAGGTCGAAGAGGCGGGCATGGCCAAAGAGGCCAAAGAAAAGGCCGACGCCGAACTGAAGAAACTCAAGATGATGTCTCCCATGTCGGCGGAGGCCACAGTGGTGAGAAACTATATCGATTGGCTCGTGGCTGTACCATGGAAAAAGCGTACTCGGACGCGTAAAGACCTCGCCGCTGCCGAGGAGATTTTAGAGGAGGACCACTATGGTCTGGAGAAGGTTAAGGAACGCATACTCGAGTACTTGGCTGTTCAACAGCGTGTCAACAAGATCAAGGGCCCAATCCTTTGTCTCGTCGGACCTCCCGGTGTGGGTAAGACTTCTTTGGGCCAGTCCATCGCCAGAGCGACCAGTAGAAAATTTATCCGCATGTCCTTAGGCGGGGTGCGTGACGAGGCCGAGATTCGCGGTCATCGTCGAACCTACATCGGCTCGCTACCGGGCAAGATCGTGCAGAACATGGCCAAAACCAAAGTACGCAACCCATTGTTTATGTTGGATGAGGTAGACAAAATGGCCATGGATTTTCGTGGCGACCCATCATCGGCCTTATTGGAGGTCCTGGATCCTGAGCAGAATCATGCCTTTGTAGATCATTATCTGGAGGTAGACTACGATTTGTCTGAGGTCATGTTTATTGCCACGGCAAATACACTCAATATTCCTGGTCCGTTGTTAGATCGCATGGAAGTCATTCGCCTTTCGGGTTACACCGAAGATGAGAAGGTCAATATTGCTTTGCGGTATCTCGTTGCCAAGCAGCGTGAGAACAACGGCTTAAGTAAAGAGGAAGTCTCGATTTCACGTGCTGCCATTGTCGATATCGTTCGGTACTACACCCGTGAAGCGGGTGTGCGTGGTTTGGAACGAGAGATCGCCAAAGTCTTTCGGAAGGTAGCCAAAGAATTATTGTTAGAAAAAAATCGTAAGCGCGCCAGCATCGGTCCGAAGCAGGTTGCAAAGTATCTAGGGGTACGTCGCTATCGTTATGGTCGTGCTGAGGAGAAAAATCAGGTCGGTCAGGTGACGGGTCTTGCTTGGACCGAGGTCGGAGGCGAGTTGTTGACTATTGAGGCGGTTATTCTGCCTGGTAAGGGCAAGCATATTTATACCGGTAAGCTCGGTGATGTGATGCAGGAATCGATTCAAGCGGCCATGAGCGTTGTGCGCAATCGTGCCGAGTCTTTTGGTCTCAAACAGGACTTCTATTCCACTCATGATGTGCACGTACACGTTCCTGAAGGCGCGACACCGAAGGATGGCCCCAGCGCGGGTGTAGGTATGTGTACGGCTATTTTATCCGCCTTGACCGGGACTTTGGTGCGTGGTGATGTGGCTATGACCGGGGAAATTACATTACGCGGAGAAGTGTTACCCATCGGTGGCCTGAAAGAGAAGCTCTTGGCAGCCCATCGTGGAGGTATCAAGATCGTGTTGATCCCTGAGGAGAATCGAAAGGACCTGGTGGATATCCCGAAGAAAATTAAAGACGAATTGGAAATCCATCCGGTGCGCTGGATCGATCAGGTCCTGGAAATGGCACTGGTGGATATGCCCCATGTGGAGATTGCGGGGAAGCCAGGGGCCGGCAAGAAGTCTGCAAAGAAGGGCAAAGAGTCAGCTTCGGGTATCGTTACCACCCACTAGAAATTCTTGCGCACGGTATGCCCAGATCGGGGAGAGGGGCTGGGGTGCTTCAAATTTGCCTAAAGTGCTTGTATTTAGCGGGTTTTCCTTGACATAAGTTTGACCCTGTTGGTATAAGTTGGCGGTGGGGCACAACAGTTCTTTTGTTCGCACGCGAAGACGTGACTGGTTCCGCGTTCTGGCCCAACTAATTAAAAATTACACTCACCTAAAGAGAGGAACTTATTGTGAATAAGGCCGAGTTAATTGACCTCATCGCTGAGTCTGCAGATATTTCAAAATCAGCCGCCACTCAAGCGTTGGATGCCGTCATTAAGGGTGTTACCACAACACTTCAAAAGGATGAAGCGCTAACTATTGTAGGCTTCGGGACCTTTTCCGTAAGCCACCGTCCTGAACGTACTGGACGTAATCCGCAGACCGGTGAAGCAATCACTATCAAGGCATCAAATGCACCCAAGTTTAAAGCTGGCAAAGCCCTGAAGGATGCCTTAAACTAGCGCGCCTTCTGGGTGCTTAGCTCAGCTGGGAGAGCGTCGCCCTTACAAGGCGAATGTCGGGGGTTCGATCCCCTCAGCACCCACCACCGTCGGGAGCGGTAGTTCAGTTGGTTAGAATACCGGCCTGTCACGCCGGGGGTCGCGGGTTCGAGTCCCGTCCGCTCCGCCATCGGCCTATAAACATTGGGTCCATTGACGCATTTAAAATCACCCATCTAGAATCACTTAAGTTTTGATATAGGCCCGCCCGCCAGGTTTTATAGATGCTTTCCACAATTCGAGACAAGGCCACCGGGTGGATTGCCTGGGTTGTCGTTTTCCTCATCACCATTCCCTTTGCTCTATGGGGAGTTGGTTCCTATTTTGAAGACCAGGCCAACCCATCAGTTGCCGAAATCAATGGCGATGAAATAGACTCTGATGTCTATAAGCAAGCCCTGGAAAAACAAAAACAAACGTTGCGTCAGAGGGCCGGTGGAAAGATAGATCCCTCCTTGTTTGATAGCCCCCAGTTTCGTCGTCGCGCACTCGATAATATTATTGAGCGTAGATTATTGTTACAGGACGCTGAAGACCAGGGCTACCAGATAGGTGATGATCAAATTAACGAATACATTCGCAGCAGTAGTCAATTTCAGCGCGATGGAAAGTTTGTGCAAGAATTGTACATACGCGCACTGCGAAACGCAGGCTACTCGTCAAGTGGGTATGAGGAGAGTCTTCGCCAGGATAATGTTTTGCAACAAATCATAAATGGTTTTACTCAATCGACTATTATCACCAAAAAGGAATTGGAACGAATGGCGCGGCTGCAAAACCAAAAGCGCAAATTTGATTACGCTGTAATTTCGACAAAGAGTTTTATGGATAAATTTAATCCGCCGCCAGAAGACATTAAGGCGGCGTATGACTCGAACACTTCTCAGTATCGCATACCCGAACAGGTGCAGGTGGAGTATGTGCGCCTTGCCATTAACGATCTTTCAAAACAGGTTAAAGTCAGCAAAGAGCAAGTAGTGCAGGCCTATGAAAGTGCAGATCGAACTGTGGAAGCTGAGAAACGGCGTGCTCGGCATATTTTGATCGCAGTAGAGGCTACGGGTGATTCTGCGACCGCGTTTGCCGACGCCGAGGTCCAGGCAAAAAAGATTATCAAGCAATTAGAAGACGGTGCAGATTTTGCTAAATTGGCCAAGGTGCATTCGGCAGATACAGCAACAGCGAACAAAGGTGGTGACTTGGGTTTTCAAGAGAGGGGTTCGGGAGCGCTCAGTCCCACACTTGAGACAGCAATATTCGCGTTAAAAGAAGGCAGAATCAGCAAACCGATTCGCAGCGCCTTTGGGGTGCATGTCATCAAGCTTGACAAGATCAAAAAGGCAAAAAAGAAGTCTTTCGGGGAGATGCGAGCCAGATTGGAGTCCGATATGCGGCACAAGATGGCAGAAGCTCAATTTCTGGAGCAGGCGGAACAATTTGGCGATTTATCCTACGAACACCCAGAGAGCCTGCAACCCGTTGTCGATGAGCTAGGACTCAAGGTTAAAAAGAGTGGTTGGTTCTCGCGTAGCGGTGGCAAGGGCCTGGCGGGCAACCCTAAAATTATAGGGGCGGCTTTTAGTGAAGAGGTCCTTGTTGACAAGCAAAACAGCGAAGTCATTGAGCTTGACTCCGATAACCTGATCGTTTTACGTGTTGTTGCTCATCGTGAGTCCAAGCTTAAACCATTTAAAGAGGTTAAGGACTCGATTGTAGCGCGCCTACAATCAACCCAGGCGCGTGCTGAGATATCTAAACTCGGTGGACAGTTCGTTGCCAAATTAAATTCTGGTGTAAGCTGGAATGAGGTTCTAAGACAAAACAAGCTATCGGCGCAACAATCCAAGACCCTCGCCCGGGATGACTATAGCTTTAAAAAACAGGACGTCTTGAAAAGGGTTTTTAAGATGCCACGACCCACACCCAAAACTCCGGTTTATGCTGGTGTTGCCTTGGGGCAAGAAGGTTTTGCCTTGATTCGTCTCAAACAGGTGGTCGATAACACTTCAGATGAACTTGAAAAAGGCGCCGTGGCGAACGCCAAGGCGGTGTTGCAGACTCGCGGTGGTGCTGAGTACTTTAGCAGTTACCAGAAGGGATTGAGAGACCGGGCCGACGTTATTATCCATGAGGAGAATCTTTAAGGCCCGACTGTAAAAAATAGACATCGACCCCATGGTTACTCTACTACTAGGGGCCCAATTCCCACCGTATTAAAACCACCGTCCACATACATGATCTCGGCTGTGATGCCCGAAGCTAGGTCTGAACATAAAAAGGCGGCGGCGTTGCCGACTTCATCGATATCCACGCTGCGACCCAGAGGCGCGGTCTTCTCGTAGAATTCGATCATCTTTTTAAACCCCTTGATTCCAGCTGCCGCCAATGTCTTGATGGGACCGGCGGATATGGCATTGACCCGTATGCCTTCAGGACCCAGGCTCTGGGCCATATAACGTACATTGGCCTCCAGACTGGCCTTGGCCAGACCCATGACGTTGTAACCTGGCATGGAGCGCTCGGCGCCGATATAGGACAGAGTAAGCATGGCGCCGTTTCGGTCAGCCATCATGCCTCGACCGGCCTTGGCCAATGCGGCAAAGCTGTATGAGCTGATCTCGTGAGCAGCACGGAAACCTTCCCGAGTTACCGCGTCCAGATATAAGCCATCGAGTTCTTCCCGGGGGGCAAAGGCCACGGAATGGACAATGATGTCCAGTCCATCCCAATAATTGTCCAGGTTTTTGAACACTGTGTCGATCTGGTTATCATCGCTCACGTCACAGGGCAGGATGACGTCAGATTGGGTGTGGGCGGCGACCTTTTCCACCCGGGTCTTTAATTTATCATTTTGATAGGTGTAGGCCAGTTCCGCGCCCTCGCGGTGCATGGCTTTGGCTACACCCCAGGCGATGGATCGTTCGCTGGCAATGCCGACAATGAGCGCACGCTTTCCGGTTAAAAACCCCATAAGTTATTCCTCATATTATTTTAATGATACCGTATGAGCATGCCCTTAGACGTGGCATTACGGTATAACCCTCTATATACCTTGTTTATACGTCTTGCACAATATTGCAGATAACAGGCTTGTTGTTTGAGTATTGACCGTGACATGATAGTGTAAAAAATGGGCTCGATCGCCAAGCACGCAAAGAGAAAGACGGCCAAGTGAATCTTCAACAATGAATGATGTCGCCTACAGGGTTGAATGAATCCACTCATTCTTTGCGGACTTAGCGCCTTTGTGAGAACCAACCATGGCACCCACAAATTTTTTATAGAACCATGTTCTGAAAGATATGAAGCTTAAAACGATACTCATTTTTGCGCCGCTGGTGGTGTCGGTGATTTTGGTCCAGTCTTATTTCTGGGTACCCAGTTATGAGGTGCAAACGGTGGGCAATCCCACTCGGGTCGAGAAATTTATCAATTCGTCTATTGGTGATGCCAAGATACTCAACCCCATTATTGCGGCCGATGGAGCGAGTAGCGATATTACCACCTTGGTGTTTGAGGGCCTGTTGGATCTTGATGAGAATCTCAATCTGCGCGGCCGTCTTGCCACCGAATGGCAGGTTACCGAGAAGGCCTACCTGATCGTTGTACCCGGCGCCAGTTTTGCCGATGGTAGCGCCGTAACGGCTATTACCCTGGAACAACGCCTGCGCCAGGCCATTGCATCGGGGCTTGTGCCCGGCCTGAAAGATCAACTGTTGGATTTGCGCCGCATTGCAGCCGAAGAACGGGTTCAGGATGTGAGCCTGCCGGGCGAAAAGGGTGAAGTTCAAACTGTCAGAGTGCGTCTGCATCTACCCGCACGCATTCAGATTAGCCTCAAGGAGGTGGATCAGGACCTGTTCAAGAAGCTGGCTACCGTGATTGGCCCCAAATATGCCGACAGCGCACCCTATGGACGTTGGATTGAAGTGGAACCCGCCAACATGCGTGAGGCGGTTAAACCTCAATTTTCCCAGTTGGTCCCTGTTTTCGAGCACAATCCCATTATCGAATTTAAATTACGTCAAGGTGTGCGTTTCCATGATGGCCATGAGTTTGATGCTGGGGACGTAAAATTCACCTACGACGCGATCATGAATCCAAAGAATTTGTCACCCCGCACTTCTGATTTTGAGCCCATAAAGAGAATAGAAATAAGCGACCCTTACACGATCAAAGTGGTGTACAAACGTTTGTTTTCCCCTGCTATCAATGCCTGGATGATGGGCATTATCCCTGAGCACCTGCTCAATGATGCGGCCTTGAAAAAAGAGATGGATCGGCGAAACATATCAGCAGAACTGCGTGAAACGTTTGCTATGCGTGAAAGTGAGTTCAGCCGCAATCCGGTTGGCGTGGGTCCCTATCAATTTGTAGAGTGGCAAAGCGATGAGATGATTCACTTACAGCGTAACGAGGACTACTGGGAGGGTGCCCCCCAATATAAGGATTATTATTATCGCATCATTCCAGACAAGCTCACTCAAGAAGTTGAATTTCGAAGCGGCGCAGTCGATCGTTATTCAGCCCGCCCCCATCAGATTGCTCGATATAAAAAAGACACGCGTTACCAAAGCTTCTCCAGTCTGGGTTTTGGCTATACATATATCGGATATAACAACAGACTGCCCCTGTTCAAAGACCCTCGATTACGCAAGGCCCTGGGTATGGCCATTGATGTGAAAGAAATTATTAAATACATACTCTATGATGAGGCCGAGCGTGTTACTGGTCCCTACCCCAAGAACACCCAGTGGTATGATCAATCCATTCCACCCCTGCCCTATGACCCGGCAGGGGCGATAAAACTGCTCAATGAGTTAGGTTGGAAAAAGAATGCAGACGGCTGGTTGGAAAAAGACGGCAAATTGCTGGAGTTTAATTTGTTGACCAATAATGGAAATCCCATTCGCAAGGCCGTGGTGACCATTGCCCAGAATGCCTGGAAGAAGATTGGCGTAAAATGCAATACCCAGCTGTTTGAATGGGCAGTGTTTTTGCAGGACTTTATCAATCCAGGTAAGTTTGATGCTGTGGTGCTGGGTTGGAGCCTGAGCCAGGACCCCGATCTTTTTCAACTTTGGCATTCCAGTGAGGCAGGCCCGCAGAAATTAAATTTTGTGGGTTATAACAGCCC
Source organism: Acidiferrobacteraceae bacterium (assembly GCA_011052015.1). Lineage (GTDB taxonomy): Bacteria > Pseudomonadota > Gammaproteobacteria > HyVt-429 > HyVt-429 > HyVt-429. Next base: position 44,655 of record DRJZ01000142.1, read on the forward strand.
GCAGGCAGATGAACTGATTGTTCGGATTCGCAAAGAATACAATGTCGATAAACAACGTGAACTGACTCACCGATTACACCGGCAAATCGCCAATGATCAACCCTATACCTTTTTGTTCGCGCCACGGGTCACGGAGCTGTTAGACAAGAAGATTGTCATGATGGAAAAGGATGGCAGTTACTCCAAGATCAAACCCAGCAAGTCCGGACGTATTTATTATTCCTTTAACAAATGGAAAAAACTGGAACATGCCCCAGAATTTTAATAAGCTTTTAAACAGGCGCTCAAAGAAACTGATGAAAAGGGATGTAGGCTAATGTGGCCCTATATATTACGTAATCTACTACAACGCCTGGTGCTTCTCTTTATTGTTTCGGTTATCGCCCATGGGGTGGTGCATTTGGCGCCGGGGGAGCCCACCGAAGTCGATCCTTCCAATCCACGCATGAAGCCGGAGGATATCGTCAAAATTCGCAAGGCCTTCCATTTAGATGAACCCTTGCACTTGCAGTACGCCTATTGGATGCGGGATTTATTCAGCGGCGAGTTGAAATCTTTTAAAGACAGCCAGCCCGTGTTGCCCAAGATCTGGGATCGGTTTCTAAATTCTTTACCCCTGTTTATTCTGGCCACCATTATCATCTGGACATTATCGTTCCCAACCGGGATACATGCGGCGGTGCGGCGAGGGTCTGTCTATGATCGAAGTACCACCTTTATTGCCTATACCCTGATCTCGGTGCCCGGGTTTTTTCTGTCCTATCTGGCGATCCTGTGGGTTGTCTCCGTACTGGGGGTGCCGGTGATTGGCATGCGCACATTTGGCATGGAAGATGCCTTGCCACTTTTCCGTGGTATGGATCGGCTCTGGCATTTGGTCGTCCCGTCTTTGATGACCGCCCTGGGCGGTATCGCAGTATTGTCTCGTTATGTGCGTTCGCAAATGCTGGAGGTGATTGGCCAGGACTATGTGCGCACTGCCCGCGCCAAGGGCCTGCCCGAAGATCAGGTCATCTATCGGCATGCACTGCGCAATGCCTTGTTGCCCTTCGTCACTATGTTTGGATTTTTGCTGCCCGGTCTTATCGGTGGTTCGGTCATCTTTGAGCAAATCTTCGCCTGGCCCGGTCTGGGGCGGCTGGGTTATGACGCTATTTTGTCCCGTGATTTTCCGGTGATACTGACCATCAACTTTATTGCCGCCGCCCTCACCCTGGCGGGGACCTTCATGTCCGATTTGTTATATGCGGCGGTAGACCCGCGAATCCGGTTGCATTGATCATGGCCGAAGCACTAAGAAACATGCAGGGCGAGCCGGACAAGGCTGCACAATCCATGACGCACGAGACGCCATTTGAGGAATTCTGGAAACTCTTTAAGCGGGACCGCCTGGCCATGGTGGGGCTGGGGGTGTTGGTCTTGTTATTGTTCATGGCGGTTGCCGGCAAGGCCCTGACCGAGTGGTGGGTGGTGTTCGATCCTGCTGCGGTAAATCTGGTGGATAAGTTTAAGTCCCCTTTTTCCCAGGCCTCTGCGCTGGTCCCTGCCGACGTAAGGCCCCTGGCGGGAATTTATCTGTTGGGCACCGATGAATTGGGCCGGGATGTCTTTGCGCGCATGTTGCAAGGTTCGTTTGTTTCCTTGTCCATTGGTTTTGTGGCGGTGGGCATATCCGTTTTTATTGGGATTTTGTTGGGGGGGTTGGCGGGTTACTATGGCAACCTGCGCCTGGGTATTATGACAGTCGATACGCTTATCATGCGTTTTACCGACGTGATGCTCAGCTTTCCTACATTTTTCCTCATCCTGACAGCCGTGGCGCTTTTGCCGCCCAGCATTTACAACATCATGATCATCATTGGCATTACCAGTTGGATGGGCACGACCCGTTTTGTGCGCGCCGAATTTCTCGCCTTGCGTGAACAGGATTTTGTAGTGGCGGCCCGGGCCATGGGCCTGCCCGAGCGCCGCATCATATTTTTGCATATGGTCCCCAACGCCATCGCCCCGGTATTGGTATCGGCCACCATCGGGGTGGCCAGTGCCATCCTGACCGAATCGGCATTGAGTTTTCTGGGCTTTGGTGTGCAGCCCCCGTTCGCAACCTGGGGCAATATCCTGTCCGATGGCAAAGGTTTTATCTTCGATGCCCCCTGGCTGTTTTTTATTCCGGGCATTGCCATCCTGGTAGTGGTACTCGCCTTTAATCTGGTAGGCGAGGGCATGCGTGAGGCCCTCAACCCCAAATTGCGGAGGCGCTAGTGGCCACGTCCGAGCCCGTTAGGCAAACCGACCCAGCACTTATACTGGATGTGACTGCGCTTAGCGTCTCCTTTGGCACCGAGCAAGGCCGGGTCAATGTGGTGCGTGACGTGGGATTTCAGATCCGTGCCGGTGAAACGGTGGCCCTGGTGGGGGAGTCGGGCTGTGGCAAGTCGGTTACCGCCCTGGCCATTATGGGGCTGATTGATTACCCCGGTCGTGTCGATAGCGGCAGCATTCGTTTGTTGGGAGACGAGATCATCAACATGCCCACGGCACAATTGCAGGCCATACGGGGTCGGCGTGTGGGGATGATCTTTCAGGAGCCCATGACCTCCCTCAATCCGGTTTTTACCATTGGCAACCAAATCGGTGAGGTTTTGATCAATCACTTCGGCGGCAGCGAGGCAGCGGTGCGCGAACAGGTCCTGGAATTGTTGGCAAAGGTCGGGATCTCGTCGCCCCAACAACGTATTAATCAGTATCCCCATGAACTATCCGGCGGTATGAAGCAACGGGTGATGATTGCCATGGCCCTGGCCTGTAAACCCGACCTGCTCATCGCCGATGAACCGACCACTGCGCTGGATGTCACCATTCAGGCCCAGATCCTGGCCTTGCTCAAGGAACTTCAAGACGAGATGGGCATGGCCGTATTGCTGATTACCCATAACTTGGGGGTCGTTGCACACTTCGCCAGCCAGGTAATGGTGATGTACGCCGGTGAGATTGTGGAACGGGCGGCGGTCAGGCCGCTGTTTAAATCGCCCAGCCATCCCTATACCCGGGCCCTGCTCGAATCGATCCCCACACCGGCCCAACATGGACGTCCGTTGGCATGCATTGTGGGTACCGTACCCTCACCCTTTGAATTTCCCTCCGGCTGTCGGTTCTCCACCCGCTGTTCCAGGGTCATGGCGCGTTGTCATAGTGAACACCCCAATCTCGTAACAGTCGCAGATGGACAGCAAGCGGCCTGTTGGTTGAACGAAGAGGGCGCCATCCTATGAACCTGCAAGTATCAAAAGATACTGATACACCCTTGCTGAAGGTAGAGCGGCTGAGCAAACATTTTCCGGTACGCAGTGGTTTTTTATCCCGTGTCACCGATTGGGTGCAGGCCGTCGATGAAGTGTCATTTGAAGTTTATCCTGGAGAAACTCTGGGACTGGTGGGCGAGTCGGGGTGCGGTAAGACCACCGCGGCCCGGTGTCTGTTGCGGCTTATCGAACCCACCTCGGGGCGGATCCAGTTCGATGGTGAGGACCTTATCGGTCTGGGCCGTGAGGCCCTGCGCACCATGCGTCAACACATGCAGATTATATTTCAGGATCCTTATAGCTCGCTTAACCCGCGTATGAGCGTGGGCAATATTATCGGTGAAGCCCTGCGGGTCCACGGTATGGCCAAAGGTAAGGAATATGATCAGCGTATCAGCGAACTGCTGGAACGGGTTGGCCTGATTGCAGATGCACGGCGCCGTTATCCCCATGAGTTTTCCGGTGGTCAGCGCCAGCGTATCGGCATCGCCCGGGCCCTGGCCTTAAATCCCAAGTTCATCGTCTGTGATGAGGCGGTATCCGCCCTGGATGTGTCCATTCAGGCACAGATCATCAATCTGTTAAAGGCCTTGCAGGAAGAATTTGGCATGGCCTACCTGTTTATTGCCCACGATCTCAATGTAGTGCACCACATCGCCGACCGGGTGGCGGTGATGTATCTGGGCAAGGTGGTGGAGATGGCGCCGGTGGACAAACTATTTGCCTCCCCCATGCACCCCTATACCCAGGCCCTCATCGCCGCCAACCCCATCCCCGACCCCGACGTTAGCCATGATGTGGTGCCCCTAAACGGTGACGTGCCATCGCCGCTCCATCCCCCCAGTGGTTGCCGATTTCACACCCGTTGTCCCCAGGCTATGGATCAGTGTCGTAGTGTTGAGCCTAAACTCAACCAGACCGGCGAAGGCCGCCAAGCCCATGGGGTGTGGTGCCATTTGTATAGTTAGGAAACCTCTGGTTAATTCGTCGTTCCGGCCGTAGCGAAGTAGAGAGCCAGAATCCAGGGTTAATAAATCAACAGCTTATTGGACATCCTGGGTGGGGCATCACGCGTAACCACCCGTTAGATTAAAAAACACGGGCTTACTGAGAAGTTACATGTCCTGGTTTCCACAAATCTTTCCAGGTATGGCAATATGTGTCCATATTCGGAAAGACTGGCCATATCTGGAGATGCGCACAAAGGTATATAGAGATATTTAAAATGCCAACTATACTGTTACAATTAGGATGGCGACTTTTCTTCTATGCTAATGAAGGGGCTGAGCCAATTCACGTACATTGCCGAAAAGGTGATATGGAATGCAAGTACTGGATTGATATAGACAATTATGATATACGCCAAGCATATTCATATGGCATATCACCTCGAGATAATAAGCAAATCAGGAAAATAATATTTGAGCATTTCGATTACATTGTGGAGCAATGGCAAGAATTTCAAGCGAGGCGCCGGACATGAATCTATATCACGAAGTTAAAAGTGTAAAAATAGAGAAAGGAAATTTAAGTGCAATTATTGATGGCAGTAAAATTCAACTAGATCTAAAAGATGTCTCTGATTTATTGGAAGCAGCAACAGAGGAAGAGCAAAATACATTTCAAATATCGCCGTCGGGTTATGGAATACACTGGCCATTAATTGATGAGGACATATCAATAGATGGTTTATTGGGTATTGAGCACCATCCTCATTCCAATCGGAAAAGCGCATAACCAAGAAAATCCAACGGACGGCAAAAAGCGCCGCCGCTAATTTGCAACGTCATTGTGCTGAAGAAACTTCGATGAATTTTTCAAAATAGTGAAGAGAAGTAGGTTGGAGGAAAAATGGATCCTGAGAAAATAATGGCTGGCATTTCAAAAGAAATCGATGTCGCCTTGAAAGCAATGGGAAAAGCAAAGACCCCAGAGGAGAAACTGACACATAGTGAAACAGTAAAGAATCTATGCGAATCACTCGGGGTATTCCTTAATTTAATGAGCGATATGATGCCTTACCATGACGATGGTGAACCAATCCCATTTTAAACAAACCGAGGATCAGCGAAAAAGTATCATTCCAAAGCTCAGAGATCTTGCAAACGCATAAAAAATTTGGCATGGCCTATCTGTTTATTGCCCACGATCTTAATGTGGTGCACCACATCGCCGACCGGGTGGCGGTGATGTGTCTGGGCAAGGTGGTGGAAATGGCATCCGTGGGTAAGCTGTTTGCATCCTTCATGCACCCCTATACTCAGGCACTTATTGCCGCCAACCCCATCCCTGCTGCTGACGGTCCTGGATGGAGTATCACACGCAGCTACCCGTTAGGTTGGAAAGCACGAACTGATTAAGAAGTTACATGTTCTGGTTTCTACTAACCATTCCAGATATGGCAATATGTGTCCATATCTGGATATGATAGGTCTAGATTTGGAAAGTACGTTCAATAACAATGTTAGCCGCCTATGAGCGTAAAAGTACCTGGTTTAACGGAAGCAATCGAATTGAGGAATTCTGGGATGAGTGGTGCTAAATCAGAAAGGCGGTTAGTGGTGCTTCGCAGGACAACGACTGCAATATCATATTTTGATAGATTTTGCTGGGAGGGGAGGTTCTGGTCAATGGTAATAAAGATGTCGAACTCGTGTTGGGCTTTGGTTAGGAGGTTACTGTTGTTTAATCCAGCCCAACCGGCTTCGGGCACTGTTGAAACTTCATGGCCAGTGATTTCCCTGGCGAGACGTCGGTCGATACATTCGTCAATTAATATTTTAGGCACTTTCCAGAAACCGTTCCTTGGTCTCTTCGAGAAAAGCGATGACTTGAGCTTTGGTCACTGTTGGAAATCCTTCCAGGAAATCCGAAATGGACTGTCCAGCTTCGAGATACTCAATGAGTGTCTGCAATGGAATCCGTGTGCCGATAAACACTGGCGTACCGCTCAAGATATCTGGATCAGAGGTAATGATATTGGATTTCATGCTTAATAGAGTGTACAGAAAAGGGGATAAATATCAATATGGCAGAAACAACTTACTGGACGCCCTGATTTTTACGGAACTTTCCAGATATGGCAATATGTGTCCATATCTGGAAAGAACTGGCTATATCTGGAACTATATGTCCAAACATGGAAAGTGTGTTTAATAACAATGTTATCTAAAAAATGAAATCACTACACGAAACATATTCTGCAATATCAGATATTATTGGGGCCAAGTTGAATCTTTTGAATCGGTTCAGCTGGTTGAGACATATCGCAAATATCTGAAGCCAAATAAAGTGGAAATTATACTTCTTGCTGAATCCCATGTGTTTACTGATGATTCAGATCGCGAGATTTCTATCCCAGAAATTGAGGCTCTTCCTGGTTACCCAAACCAATATGCTCGTTTTGTATATTGCCTTGGTTATGGTGAAAGAAATTTAACAAAAAATAAACTTCACCCAAAACGTGATGGTACTCCTCCATTCTGGAAAATTTTCTTCAGCTGCAACAATCTAATCAATTCTTCTCAAGGCTTTAGCCCTATCCTAAGAAAAACACCTTTTGAACAAAGATTGAATAATAAAATCAACCTCCTTAAGGCACTAAAAGAAAAGGGAATTTGGCTTGTCGACACAAGTATAGTAGGCTTATACAAAAACGGTAAGAAAGTTCCAGGCATGTTTCAAGCAATGGAAAAATCATGGCATCTCTATACCTGTGATGTCGTAAAGTCAGCATCACCAAATCATATTATTTGTGTCGGTAAAGGTGTTGCTGGTGTGGTGAAAAATGATCTTCAAAAACATTTTCCAAATAATTATTCTGTGGTTTCGCAACCGACAGCTTTTCTTTCATCAGAAGAACACATGGAAAACTTCAAGCATTTCAGTAAAATTTGCTACAAATGAATGAACACAATCTACCAAAAGCACTTGAAGGGAATAGTGAAGCATGCAGACACTTATTATCATTGCATTTGGTGAACTCTCCGACGTGCACTGGAAGGAAGAAGTCGCGGCAGAGGAGACACGAGTGCGCAAGCGAATCGCGTCTTATAAAGGTAAGCCTCCCTTGGAGGCTGAGGTTGCCGCAAGGAATATCGGGCGCGGAGCCGATTGGCTGATCTTGGCTATCTCTTTTGGGGCTGCCACCATTGCTATTTCGGAAGTGCATAAGAAAGTCCGCGAGAGCATCGAAGAATGGATTCGAATGTATCGGGAACTACGTGCATTCTTCAGCTGGATCGTGGAAGGGCGACACGCCCTTTATCCAGACGAGTATCTCTTCCTGCAGGCTATCGAGACGCTGGTGGAGCAGTTGGTTTTGGAGAGCATGGAATTCAAAGGGATGGCGAGAATTCCCGAAGCTAATCCGGATCGCCAGGGCCGCGAAGCGCTGATATTTTCGTTTGGCGACAGCCGCAAATTGCTACAAGTGGCAATAGCCAGAAGCGGCGAGGTTTTGTGGCAAAATTCGGTGGAATTGTAGAGTTTTGGCCTAACCATTGCGTCCAGCCGACCGCCTGCGTCGCTGCCACTCCTTCGGCGTCGGCTGAGGCAAAACGTTATAAGGTCTAAAAATACATGCAAGTATATTTTTTATGGGCTGCTACTGTAATGAGCATAGTCACTTTCGCAGTGCACACTTTTATCGGTGGTCCAATTGTAGCTGGGCCATTGCTTGAAAATACGAGTTTGTCAAAAGCTTCAAAATGGCTCAATTATTATACTTGGCACGTTACAACTATTTTCACTTTTACTATGGGCGGTGCGTATGCGTACGTAGCACTAAATCCTAATCGTCCAGAATTAGTCGTCTTTCTAACAGTGGTTACTGCTTCTTTATCTCTTTTGAGTGCAGTAGTAGCGTTGAAAGGAAATATTAATCCCTTTCGCTTTCCATCAACGTCACTTTTCGCTACTTGGCCTAGTCGGTATATTGGTGGAATGATTAAAAAGAAAATCCCTTAAGAAAGAATATTTGGGGTCAGAGTAGAAACTCTAATTTTTTAGAGAAATGTTCTAAATGTTTTTACTCTGATCCCGAAATGCTCCTCAATTATTTCGTTCTAATCTTTCGTGATATCTTTGGATATATATATTATACATATATTATTTTTAAGCGGAGCGCAAAATTTATGAAAAAGGAATATGATTTTAGAAATCATGGGGTCAGACACCGTGGAATTATATTATCGCGGCCTATAGGGAAAAGGGTGATGAGGTTAAGAAAGCCGGTCAAACAATAGGGCACTTCTATTAATTGACAATTCCTTCTACCCCACGAGGGGCACCGAGGTCCCCCAGGGAGAAGGTGAGGATGACGACTGTATGGAAGCAGGTAGAGCAACGCAGGACGCAGTTGCCGAGGGGATATTAAAATCAATAAGTTACTCTTGGTTGACTCCCTCACCCTCGCCCTTTTATGCCCTAGGGGTACTCCCGGAGGGAGAAGGTATTAA